>DASPXE010000326.1:0-46668 GCA_035637455.1 Gemmatimonadales bacterium | reverse complement strand
GATCTGGAACACACAATGCGGGTTCTGGAACGTCGGGTCCTTCTCGGCGGGACCCGGCTTGAGCGACCGCACCAGGTCGTCGAACGGCGGGCCGGCGCGCTTGGCGATCAGGTCCTTGGTCGCCGGCCCCGCGGGCTTCGGTCCGCGCTTGTACTGCCACGAGGCGTTGTCGTAGCGGCCGAGCAACCCGTTGTAGGGCCAGAACGGCGGCTCGGTGAACTGGACCAGACCCGAGAAGGCGCCCTCCAGGTCCTCGGTGTCCTTGAAGTCGTCGCTGATGATCGTGGCGGCGTTGGTGTAGTTGACCACGAACTCCTTGAAGAAGGGGTCCGAGTTCCACCGCTTGCTGTTGATGACGTAATTGATCAATCCGCCGAGGAACGCGATGTCCGAGCCGGCGCGAATCGGCACGTGCAGGTCCGCGACCGCGCTGGTCCGGGTGAAGCGGGGATCGACGTGGACGAGTTTCGCGCCGTTCAGCTTCGCCTTCATCGGCCAGCGAAATGCCACCGGGTGGCACTCCGCCATGTTCGACCCCATGATGACGAAGCAGTCGGTGTGCTCGAGGTTGCGCGGATACAGCGTCGCCGCGCCGCGACCGAACCGTGTCCCCAGACCGGGGACGCTAGAGCTGTGTCATATCCTGGCCTGATTCTCGATGGCGACGACCCCCAACCCGCGCCAGAACTTCTGGCACACGTGGTTGAACTCGTTGTCCAGCGTCGCGCCACCGAGCGCGAACACTGCGGGGCTCATGTTCACGAGCTTCCCGTTGGGGAGCTTCTCGATGAACGTGTCGTCGCGCGTCTTCTTGATCAGCTCGGCCACGCGGTCCATGGCCCACTCGAGCTCCACGACGTCCCAATCCTTGGCGCCGGGCTTGCGGTGCAGGACTTTGGTGGCGCGGTTCGGGTTCATGTGGAGCTGGTAGATCGCCGCACCCTTGGGGCAGAGGGTGCCTTCGTTGTGCGGGCTGCGGGGATCGCCTTCGATGTTCACGATCTTGCCGTCGACGGTGTGGATGAGGGTCGCGCACCCGACGGAACAGAACGGGCAAATGCTTGGCGTGGTCTTGGCGTCTTTGATGCGCAGCGCTTGCGCTCGCGCTTCCGCCGGCGCCAGTGTCACGCCCAGCCCGACCAGGCCGCCGATCGCCGTTCCCGCGCCGGCGCTGGCGGTGAGCCGCAAGAAATCCCGTCGACCGACCTGCATACAGTCCCCTCCGCGCTCGAGATAGAGGTGGGTGCGCGAAGCTTTCGAGCCGACTGCCCGGATGATATAGGGACAGGATTCGGGGGGCGCAACCCCCGTCAAGCACGCGTCGCCCTGAATTCGCGAGGGGGTGGCGGTACCGGTGCGGTCGGTCTAGTCTACCGGATGCTCGAACTCCCAGCGCTCACGCCCGAGTATTTCGAGATCCTCGTGGTGCGCGAGCTGCGGAAAGTCGGCCTCGAGGTGTCGGCCTTGAGCGTCCATCGGCGCTCGACCCAGGTACACGCCGAGCCCGGCTATCTCCTTGAACTCAAAGGCGTAGTGAGCCGAGCCGACTGGCAGCGCCTGGCGCTCATCGGTTGTCGGCGACAGGAGGCGCTCATCGGGCGCCCCGAGATCGAATCCTTCAGAGAGCACGTCACGGAAGCGGGTGGCGAGGTCGGGATCCTCTTTGCCACGGCGGCCTTCGCGCCGGAAGCGTTGCGCGCCGCCCAAGACTGTGCCCTCGCCCTGCTGCGCGTTACGGACGGGCGAACGGCGTTCGACACGAGCGGGTGGGGCACACCCGGGCATTATCCTGCCTGGCTCCCCGCCTACTGCGCCCAGTTCGTCGGTCGCGACATCGCGGGTCAGCCGCACTACCGGCTGCTCGAAACCGGGCAGGGTGACCTGATTCTGGATCAGCTCCGGACAGCGAGCAGGGAACCGGATCCATAGCTGGGCGCTGAAAAAGGGATTGCAGCCCTCGGCCGCGGAGTGCGCGAGTGAACTCGCGGCTCGGCCTCTGCCCGTAAACGGGCGTGGCTCCTCCGCTTCAGCGGAAGGGGCCGAGTCGCGGTTTCAGCCGCGCATCGGGGACGTCACCAAGATTCGTCAGCAGCCTGACCGAGAAAGGGGCTCACGATGGCGGAGCCGGGACGCCAGAAGGACGCGATGGATGTGCTCCAGGCCTGGGTGGACGATTACAACGCCCGCGCCCGGCCCGAGATTCCGCTGGGCTCCGCGGGTGAAGCCGGCGGGGCCCAGCTGCGGCTGAAGTACACTCCGGTCGAGGGCGAGGCGTCGATCCTGCACATGGTCGCCGTCAGCCGGAATGGTCGCGCCAGCATCCTGGTCCAGCGATTCGAGGGACCCAGCGCCGAGACGGCGGTGCAGGCGGGAATGTGGGCCAGCACGCAGCTCGGCCGCAGGCCCGCCGTGTGAGCGCGTCCCACCGCTCCCCGGTGGCCGCGTCAACCGATGCGTCCATTTGGGAGCTGGGCACGCTGGGCGGCGCGGTCAGCCAGGCGAAGGCAGTGAACCGGCGCGGCCACGTCGTGGGCACGAGCCGGGACAGCTTGGGGCGGAGCCGGGCGTTCCTGTGGAAAGAGGGCTCAGGGATCGTCGACCTGCGCCCCTCAACGGGCGTGAACAGCTCCGCGAACGACATCAACGAGCTGGGCGACATCGTGGGCGGCGGTGATACCGGTTTTGCCGCGTTTCACGCCTACCTGCTGTCCGAGGGCACGAGCTTCGATCTCGGCACGCTTGGCGGGAACGAAAGCGAAGCGCTGGCGGTGAACCGGCGGGGACAGGTCGCGGGGCACGGCCGGATCGGAGGAGGAGGGGCGCTCACCAAGCACGCCTTCTTCATCGCCGAGCCCGGCAGGATGCTCGACCTCGGGACTCTGGGCGGGGCGACCAGCATCGCGCACGATGTGAACGACCTGGGTGAGGTCGTGGGCTTTTCCGAGACGACCGTTGGCCAGCCTCACGCCTTTCTCTGGACGGCCACGGGCGGGATGCGGGATCTCGGCACTCTCGGGGGAGCCGCGAGCATGGCGCTGGGAATCAACAACCGGAGCGAGGTCGTGGGTGGTTGCGGTCACGCGTTCCTATGGAGCGAGCCGGCCGGCATCGTCGATTTGGGAACGCTCGGCGGACGGACGAGTTGTGCCAGCGACATCAACGATCTCGGCTGCATCGTGGGAGTGAGCCAGACTGGGCAAGCCGATCGCCGGGGTCTTCCCGTCACCCACGCGTTTCTCCGGACGCCGGACGGGACAATGGTGGACCTGGGCACCCTGGGGGGCGAGCACAGCTCCGCCGCCGCGGTCTCGGAGGAAGAAGGCGGCACTCTTTGGGTCGCAGGACATAGCCATGACGCGTCGGCGCGCCTGTGCGCCGTCCTCTGGGCGGTGCGCCTGCGGTCTTGACTGTACTGGCTCGCGGTCTTGACTGGACTGGCTCAGGGATGTCCCTTACTCTCGACGGAAGGTGTTTACGCCCAACCGGAGGTGGAGGCAACGTGAGAACCGCGAAGCTGGCCCTGATGCTCGGCGCCGTAGCATGCGTGCCGTGCGCTGCGCAGTCCCAGACGCCCAAGCCTGCGAAGGTTCAGTCCCAGACGCCCAAGCCTGCGAAGGTGAAGATTACGGCGCCGGCCAACGGCGCCACAGTCAGCGGGCCCGTGAAAGTCACGCTTCAAGTGACCGGCGTGGAGATCGTTCCCGCTACGGATGAGCGACCTGGCACGGGGCACCATCACCTGTTTGTGGATCACGACGTGACGCCTCTCAACGACACGATCCCGCGCGGCGTGACCGGGATACTCCACCTGGGCCGGGGTCAGACCGAGTTTGTGCTCGATTCTCTGAAGCCCGGTCCCCACCGGGTGATCGCCGTGGTCGCCGATTGGAAGCACGTTCCCCTGAAACCGCCCGTTGTGGACAGTGTGCGGTTCACGGTGAAGTAGCCTCCCTCAACGCGAGGAGCGCGCCCGCTTCGTGGCCTATCGCAAGGGGCCGGGGGGAGCGGAGCCGTGCGCATACTTAAGGGCCGCCTCGGTGCGGTTCTTGACGCCCAACTTCGAAAACAGATGCTGCACGTGGAACTTGACCGTGTTGTCCGAGAGGCCGAGGCGCTCGGCGATCTGCGGGTTGGTGAGTCCCCCGGCGACGAGGCTCCAGACCTCGCGCTCCCGCGGCGTCAAGTCTCCCGGGGTACCGGCGCCCCGGCCTTCGATCCAGCGGCGCGCCGCCTGCGGGAAGACCAGCTGGCCCCCGTGGACCTGCCGGATTGCGGTGAGCGTCTGTTGCGGGGGTTCGGTTTTGAGGGCGAGCCCGTCCGCGCCGGCGTCGAGCGCTGACCGGAGCGACTCGCCGTCGTTGTAAGCCGTCAGGACCAGCACCTTGGGCGCGGCGGGGCGGTGCCGCAGCGCGGTGATCACCTCGGTGCCCTTGATGCTCGTCAGCTCGAGGTCGAGCACTACCACGTCGGGCTTGTGCTGTTGTACCAGCTTCACGACCTCGGTGCCGTCCGTGGTCCACGCGGCCACCTTCATATCAGGCTCGCCCTCGAGCAGGGCCCGAAGCCCCTCAAGCACGATCGCATGGTCGTCCGCCAGCAACACCCGGATCATGTCGCGCGATTCACTCGGCCGGCAGGGTGACCGTCAGCGACGTCCCGCGACCGGGCGCGCTGTCGACCGCGAAGGTGCCGCCCAGCATCTCGACGCGATCCTGAATTCCCCGCAGCCCGAAGTGCCCGCCCTCCACCCCTACGTCCTCCTCGCTCGCCAGCACCCGTTGGGGATCGAACCCCTTGCCGTCGTCCGAGACGATCAGGGCGAGGGAGCTGCCGCGCCGCTCGACGGTCAGGCGCTGCCGCGCCGCTCCGGAATGCCGGTGGCCGTTGGCCAGGGCCTCCTGGAGGATGCGGTAGATCGCGATCTTGGTCGGCAGGGCGCAGTCACCGAGGTCGGCCGGCAGGTCGAGCTCGATCGCCTGGTCGGTGAGGGTCTCGTGCTGTACGGCGAGCCCTTCGATGATCTCGCCGAGAGCGCGGCGCTCGAAGCCCGGCGGCCGAAACACGCCGATGAAGTTGCGGATCTCGCCGAGGGCGCGTTCCAGCAGCTTCACCGCCTGCCCGGCCCGCTGCTGCGCCGTGGCATCTCCGGCGAGCGAGCGGTCGAGCACCTGGAGCTGGGACAGGGCCGCGAAGATGTCCTGCACCGGCCCGTCGTGCATGTCGAGCACGATCCGCTGCAGCTCCCGCTCGCTCGTTGCTAGGAGACGCCGCGAGGCGGCGCGGGCTTCAGCGTCCCGCGGGGCCGTCACGATCCACCACGTACGCCTCCATGGCGAAATACTCGGGCAGGCCCAGGCGGTCCGCCCGCGCCGCCGTTTCGATGTTGCGGGCCTCGACCCGCTGCCAGAACTCGCGATCGTCGTGACCGCCGGGGAACGGCGCGGTGTCCTTCTGGGATTGGTGCTTGAAGATGGCGAAGATCTTGGCCCGCAGCTCGTCCTGCGACAGCGGCACCAGCACGTCCGCGTCGGTGATGGGCCACTCCTGCCAGGCGCCGCGGTACAGCCAGACCTGCGGCCGCGAGGCGGGATAGCCCTCGAGGGCCCGCTCCACGGCCGCTTTGCACATGCGGTGCGTGCCGTGCGGATCGGACAGGTCGCCCGCGACGAACACGAGGTCGGGACGCACTTCCTCGAGCAGGGCGCGCACTAGCGCGACGTCCTCCGGTCCGATCGGGCGCTTCTGGACCTCGCCCGTCCGGTAGAAAGGCAGGTTGAGGAACCGCGCCGCCCCGCGCGGGAGGCCCACCGACTCGAGGGCCGAGATCGCTTCCGACTCCCGGATCATTCGCTTCAGCTCTTGGACCACGGGCAGGTCGATCCCGCCGGGTCCCTTGCGCTCGAAGCTCGCCTCCACCTGATCGCGCACGCGTCGCACCGCCGCGCGGTCGATGCCCAGCGTGTCGGCGGCCCGTTCGACGAAGTCGAGCTGACGCTGCACATCGTGGTCAAACACGGCGATGTTGCCGCTCGTCATGTAGGCGACGAGGATCGCGTTCTCGTTCTCCCACAGCTTGCGCAGGATCCCGCCCATCGAGATCACGTCGTCGTCCGGGTGCGGCGAGAAGACGAGGATACGTTGACGCGAGGGCAGCTTGCGGCGCCCGCGGACCTTGTCCCGCAGCCGGTTGAACACCAGCCCGTTGACCGGCCCCGGCGCGCCGTGCTTGGCGAGCAGCGGGCTCAGATGGTTCTCGGAGTAGTCTCGCGCGGTGAGCTTCAGCACCGCCTTGCCTGCCTGCTCGGCGAGCCACACGACGGCGCGCTCGGTCATGGCCGGCGTCCACTCGACGGGCTCGAGGAGCCAGGGGGTCTTGATCCGCGTGAGGTCCGCCGCCGCGGCCAGGTCGAGATAGGCCGCCGCGTTGGGGTGTCCCTGCAGGAAGGTGGCGGCGACGTCGGCCGACGCCTCGCCTTCGACCGCGCGCCGCACGATCTCGGCCTTGTGCTCGCCGGTGGCGATGAGGGCCATTTCGCGGGCCTGGACGATCGTGGCCACGCCCATCGTGATCGCTTCGCGCGGGACGTTATCTTCGCCGAAGAAGTCCGCCGCCGCGTCCCGCCGCGTGACGGTGTCGAGCGTCACGAGCCGCGTGCGCGAGTCCGCCGACGAGCCGGGCTCGTTGAAGCCGATGTGCCCGCTCTTGCCGATCCCCAGGATCTGGAAGTCGATCCCGCCCGCCTCGACGATCGCGCGCTCGTACGCCGCGCAGTGCTCGGCCACGCGCTCGCGCGGCGTGCTGCCGTCGGGGATGTGCACGTTCTCCGACTTGATGTTCACGTGGGCGAACAGGTTCTCCCACATGTACCGCCGGTAGCTGTGCGGGCTGTCGGGCGGCATCGGGTAGTACTCATCGAGGTTGAACGTGACGACGGCCGAGCAGTCCAGCTCACCGGCCTGGTGCCGCCGGATTAGCTCGCGGTAGATGCCGAGGGGCGTGCTGCCGGTGGCGAGTCCGAGGACGCAGCGGCCTTTCGCGGCCACCTCGCGCCGGATGGTCTCGACGATGCGCTCCGCGAGGAGCGCGGCGAGGTCGTCGTGGTCGGGGACCACGAGCGTGCGGATGCGCTCGCGCTCGCGCGGGCCCTCGATCGCGGCCCGCTGGACCGGCTCCGTCCGAGCCGCCGCGGGAGGATGGGCGTCGCGGCCCATCAGCCGGTGTTCCTCATCGGTAGTAGACGGCGTAACATAAAGGAAGAATACGTCAGCCAGCGAAAACCTGCCAAAGGGGTGGAGCCGACGGCGCAGCCTGTTGCGCCGACGCTACCCGGCCGCGCTGCGCGTTGCTTGACGCCACCGACCAGATATCGCATATGTAGTGCGCGCCCCCCATTGCAGCTGGATGTACGGTCGTGACCGGCGCCGGCCGCACGTGTCGACCGCCGCGGCGCTTCCGTGCGCCCCTATGGAGCCTCGGTGAGCGGACCAGAGACTTTCGTGGAGGGCAGACGCGAGATTCTGCGGCAGGCCAGCATGGCGCTCGGCGGCCGGCCCGTCACCGTGTGGGAGGTGTCAGCCGGCGCCGAGCTCGAGCCTCAAGTCTCGAGTGACCCCACCCCCGGCTACCATGACAGCAAGCTCGACGTCGACGCCACGCTGCGGCGCTGGGGCATCCACATCGTGCAAGGCAGCCGCTTCGTCGGGGCGCGCGCCGGCGAGGGGCATTGGGTCGTCGCGCCACTGCGCTCCCGCCCGCCGGCCCCCCCGCCCGAAGGGCGGGAGCGCCGCAGCCGTGAGCGCCTCACCCTCGAGCTCGCCGGGCTCTGCCTCGGCCTGCTGGACCGACGCGAGGTACCCGCCACCCCCTTCGCCAAGCACCTCGATCCGCTGCAGGACCTCGCCACCCTGCCGGGGATTATCGCCCACGAAGTCTCGAACCCGCTGACCGCGGCCCGGGCCGGCCTCCAGCTCGCCATGGAAGCGCTCGGCCGCTGGACCGAAGTCGCCGCCGCGCGGCGGCTCGAGATGCTCGACGAGCTCGGTCAGGTGGTCGACGACATCGACCGGGGCATCAACTTCCTGCGCGCCATCAAGGACCGCGCCCGCGGCACGCTGGCGCGCTCGGAGCGGTTCGACGCCGTGCGCGTGGTCCGCTCCTGCTGCACGCTCGAGAGCCGCGTGCTCCGGGATAAGAAGCTCCCCCTGGAGTTCGATTCCACGCTCGACGAGGTCTATCTCAAGGGCGATCCCAACGCGCTCTACGACATGCTGGTGAACTTGGTCCGCAACGCCGCCGATGCGAGCGCCGGCCGGCCCGCGCCGATCCGGGTGGGTCTCGAGCAGGTGGGCGCATCGCTGCGGCTCACCGTGCGCGACGAGGGCGCGGGGATCCGCGCCGAAGACCTCGAACGCATCTTCGAGCCGGGGTTCACCACCAAAGAGTTTGGGGAGGGGAGCGGGATGGGTCTCGTCGTGGTGCAGAGCGTCGTGCGCACCATGTTCGCGGGCAGTATCCAGGTGGAGTCCCGGCCGGGTGGCGGGACGACCGTCACGGTGAACCTCCCCGTCCCGCCGCAACGCTCGGCGGACGCTCGCCGGTCGGGGGAGCCGTCCGCGGCCTAACGGGTTGAGCCTGCCGCGCGTAACGTAGAGAACACGCACTTCCTGTGAGGGCTGCTCCCGTGAACGGCTTCCGTCCCACTGCGGCAAGCGTCCTGCTCGCCGCGCTCGCCCCCCTCGCTCCGCTGCACCGACCGCTCGCCAGCCAGACGCCCACCGTTGACACGAGCGGTGCCGGCGCTCTCATCGACCAGGGGCTGACTCACTCGCAGGTGATGCCGAACCTGCAGTACCTCACCGACGTGATCGGGCCGCGCCTGACCGGCTCACCCGCCGCCCGCGCCGCCAACGACTGGACGATGGCCCGGTTCAAAGAGTACGGGCTCGACGCCCGCCTCGAGCAATGGAATTTCGGCGGCACCTGGACGCGCGGGCCGATGTGGATGCGGATGACTGCCCCGCGCTTACACGATGTCGCGGCCGCGAGCTGGGCCTGGGCGCCCGGCACCAGCGGCAAGACGGTGAACGGGCCGGTCGTGCGCATCGATGCCAGCACGCCCGAGAGTCTCGACGCCAACAAGGGGAAAGTGAAGGGCGCGTGGGTCATGCTGCGCGCGCCTTCCTTCGTGTGGAACAACGACGGCCCGCCCATGGCCGCCGCCGACTCCGAGCGGCAGCGGGCGGCGTTCCGGGGCTTGTTCGGCGGCGGGCAGCGCCTCGATTCCGCCGCACGGGCGCGGCTCACGCAGTTCAACACCGACCAGCCGTTTGTGTTGCGGAATTCCGCGGCGTTGGGGATCCTGCTCGATGGCGGCAAGGAGCAAGACCTGCTGAACATGAGCGGCTCGCCGACCCGGGTGCTGCCGCTCCCTCAGGTGGTCGTGGCGCACGAGGACTACGCGCTGCTCGACCGGCTGCTCGGGGCGGGCGTGACACCGCGCCTCGAGGCGAACATCCAGAACACGCTGAGCATGAAGGACTCGGTACCGCAGTGGAACACGGTCGCCGAGATCAGGGGCAGCGCGCACCCGGGGCAGGTCGTGATTGTGGGCGCGCACCTCGACTCCTGGGACCTGGGGACGGGCGCCACCGACAACGGCACCGGCTCCATGGCCACCCTCGAGGCGGCCCGAATCATCGCGCAGTCGGGGCTCAAGCCCAAGCGCACGATCCGCTTCATTCTCTTCACGGGGGAGGAGCAGGGCCTCATGGGGTCGCGCAAGTACGCCGAGGCGCACGCCCCGGACGCGGACTCCATCCAGGCGGTGATCGTGCTCGACAACGGCGCGGGAGCGATCACCGGGATGGCGCTCCAAGGCCACCTCGAGTCATACGCGCTATGGCGCATGCTGCTGGCCCCGGTCCACCGCCTGAACGCAGACACCATCAACGACGCCGTCAAGGGGGGCACGGACCACCTGTCGTTCATCCCTTACGGAGTGCCGGGGTTCAACTTCAACCAGATCACTCGCGGCTATAACCACACCCATCACTCCCAGTCGGATACGTACGACAAGGCGATCGCGGCAGACCTGATGCAGGCGTCCAGCGTGATGGCGGTCTCGGCCTTCGAGCTGGCGAACCTGCCGGACATGCTGCCGCGCTGGGAGAAGCGGCTGCCGGTTCAGCCGATCGTGGCCGCAACCGTGTCGCCCGAGCTACTGCGCGGCCACTAGCGCCTCGAGGTCGAGTGGCCGGGTGTACATGACGAGCGTTCCGTCAGGTGCACGCGGCCATTCGCTTTCCGGACGGTCGCGGTACAGCTCGACACCGTTGCCGTCGGGGTCGCGTAGATACACGGCTTCGCTGACGCCGTGGTCGGCCGCCCCTTCGAGCGGGATTCCGGCGTCGATCACCCGTCGCACGGCCGCCGCGAGAGCCTGCCGATCGGGGAACAGGACGGCGAAGTGGTACAAACCGGTGGTGCCGGGAGCGGGAGCCGGGGCTCCCCGGCCTGCCCAGGTGTTGAGGCCGATGTGGTGATGATAACCGCCGGCTGAGAGGAACACGGCATCAGCCCCGTACCGCGTCGTCACTTCGAAGCCGAGCACCTCCCGATAGAACGCAAGCGCGCGGTCGAGATCGGCTACGGTCAGATGTACGTGGCCGATGCGGGTGGCGGGGTGGATCATATTGCGGATTTCGGATTTCGGATTTCGGATTTCGGATTGTGGATGGCGGATTGGGCGCGTCGCGGCGGATTCCGCCATCCGCAATCCGCCATCCGCAATCCGCAATTAGATTTCGTGACATGAACGCCACTCCCAAGATACCGGTTCCCGTCAACGAGCCCGTGCTCTCCTACGCCCCCGGCACGTCCGAGCGGCTCGAGTTGAAAAAGGCCCTCAAAGATCTCTCCTCCCACCAACCGGAGATCCCGCTGGTGATCGGCGGCAAGGAGGTCCGCACCGGCAAGACCGTCGACGCCGTGATGCCCCACTGCCATCACCACGTGCTCGCCAAGGTGCATCAGGCAGGGCCGGCGGAGGTGCAGGCGGCGATCAAGGCGGCGGGCGACGCGTGGCACGACTGGTCTACCTGGGAGCTCGGGCGGCGCGCCGCGGTCTTCCTCAAGGCGGCCGATCTACTCGCCACCCGCTACCGCCCGATCGTGAATGCGGCGACCATGCTGGGCCAGTCGAAAACGGCGCACCAGGCGGAGATCGATGCCGCCTGCGAGCTGATCGACTTCTTCCGCTTCAACCTGCACTTTGCGGAGCGCCTGTACGCCGAGCAGCCGATCTCCGCGCCCGGCACTTGGAACTACCTCGACTACCGCCCGCTTGAGGGGTTCGTATACGCGATCACCCCGTTCAACTTCACCTCGATCGGCGGCAACCTGCCGACATCGCCTGCGATCATGGGGAACACGGTCGTCTGGAAGCCTGCGGCGACCGCGGTCTTCTCCAACTATTTCATCCTCAAGCTGCTCGAAGAGGCCGGCTTGCCTCCGGGGGTCATCAACTTCGTGCCCGGCCCCGCGGTTCAGACCTCGGACACTCTCCTCCTCGACCGCAGCCTCGCCGGCATACATTTCACGGGCTCGACGGAGGTGTTCCAGGCGCTTTGGAAGCGGGTAGGCGAGCGCCTCTCGAGCTACGCTAGCTACCCTCGGCTCGTGGGCGAGACCGGCGGCAAAGACTTCATCCTGGCGCACGCCAGCGCCGACGCGGACGCCCTCGCCACCGCCATCGTGCGGGGAGCGTACGAGTACCAGGGACAAAAGTGCAGCGCCGCTTCCCGCGCGTACGTGCCGGCCACGCTGTGGCCCAAGGTACGCGACCGGGTGCTCGCGATGCTTGCGGAGGTGAAGACGGGCGATCCGGCCGACTTCCGGAACTTTATGGGCGCCGTGATCGACCGAAAGGCGTTCGACAAGATCAAGGAGTATCTCGAGGCCGCGACGCACGCCCCCGGCGTCAAGATCCTCGCCGGAGGCGGCACCAACGATACCGACGGTTACTTCATCGAGCCGACGCTCATCCAGACCGACGACCCCACCTATCGCACGATGTGTGAGGAGATCTTCGGCCCCGTGCTGTCGCTGTACGTGTATCCCGAGTCCCACTGGGCGGAGACCCTCCGGCTCGTCGACCAAACCTCTCCCTACGCGCTCACCGGCGCGATCTTCGCGCAGGACCGGCGTGCCGTGGAGGATGCGCAGCGGGCGCTCCGGTTCGCCGCCGGGAACTTCTACGTGAACGACAAGCCCACGGGCGCCGTCGTCGGACAGCAGCCGTTCGGCGGCGCCCGCGCCAGCGGCACCAACGACAAGGCCGGCAGCCTCCTCAACCTCATCCGCTGGGTGAGCCCGCGCGCGGTGAAAGAGAACTTCATCCCGCCACGGAGCTTTAGCTACCCGTTCATGGCCGAGCCGTGACCGACCGCCGCACCGCTCGCCCCCCCATCCTCGTATTCGTGATGGGCGGCGCGTTCCTGCTGTTGGTCACATCGCTCCTGATCGGATCCCTCACCAAGCCCGAATATCCCCCCTTCGCGTTGTCGGCCGCGTCACCTGTCGCCGTGGGCGACTCGCTCGTCGGCCCCGCGACGTACACGCTGGACGCCTCCGCCACCGACCGGTGGCGCCGCTTCGATTTCGGCAGGAACGCTGTCGTGGAGGCGGGGCCGTGGGACGTGGCCTTCCGCCGGTTCCACTTGATCGCCGCCCCGGGCGGGGGGATCGTCGACCTGGGGCAGGTGCCGTTCGACTCCGTGGTCGAGCTCCCCGTGGCCAGCTACGCCGCCAATGCCTCGGCGCCGGACACGACGAACCCGGCCGTCGGGAAGTGGTACGAGTACAGCATGCTCAGCCACTTGCTCACCTCGAAGCATCATGTCTACGGCGTGCGGACGCCGCCCGGCAAGTACGCGAAGCTCGAGCTGCTCGCCTATTACTGCCGTGACGCGGGCACGGCGTGCATTACGTTCCGCTACGCCTATCAGGGAAACGGGACACGCCGGGTCGCGCGCTAACAAGAAGCCCCCGGCCGCTGGGCGCGACCGGGGGCCGAGGTTGTCGGCGCGAATCAGCGGGTCACTTGGGCGGCAGGATCTTGAACATCCCCGTGCCGCACACCGGACACACACCTTTTAAGGCGGGCCGGCCGTTCGCCATCTTGACCTGCTGAGCGTTCGAAATCTTCCGCTTCGCCTTGCACTTCACGCAGTACCCTTCGTCCGCGGCCATCGGGGCTTTGCCAGCCTTCGCCATGTCGCTCCTCCGTTCGGGGGCAGGGGCAAGGGGCCGGGGGACGCTCGGTCGGGGTTGCACGGGCGGCTCTCCCCGCCCCCCGCCCCCGGGGCCCCCCCGCCCAGGACGGTGACAACATAATACCCCTCGCTTAAACCGTGGGAGCGAGCCCTGCGGGGGCGGCGTCGCTGAAGCCGTTGCGCTTGTGAGTTCCGTCACAAAACGGCTTGGTCGCCGAGCCTCCACAGCGGCACAGGACAACGACTTCCGCAGGCCGGCCGTCCTTGCGGGGGGGCACGGGCAGCTCCCGGCCGTCCTGGGTTACGATCTTGACGGGCCCCTCGACGATGAGCGGGCCGTTGGGTTTCGGGGTGATACGGGTGACGTCGGGCATGGCTCAACTATAACCACGCCCGCCGCAGCGGCGGGGTGTTGCAGTCGTGCCTCATTGACGGGCGCTCGACAAATGCACAAACTGCACATGGCCTGGGAGAGGATCGCTCGGATCGAGGGAGGGACCGCACGCCCGATCTCACCGGCGACACCGCCCAGGCCGTTGCACGTCCGGAATCGCCCAATCGGCGGCGCGCGCGCCAGCGCTGGCTTGCCCGGGGAACGTGCTCCCGAAGGCGAGGGTATCCTTTCAGGCGCCCTCGATGCGAACCCTCTCACTGGTCTTCCTGTCGTGTGCCGCGCTCGCGTGCGTCTCCGAGCACGGCCCCCTCACCAACCGCATGGCCCAGTCGAGCACGCGCTACCTCACACGGGCAGCGCGCCAGCCCGTGAGCTGGCAGCCGTGGGGGCGCGAGGCGTTCGCGCTCGCCGCACGGCTCGACCGACCGGTATTGCTCTACGTCGGCGCCGACGAATGCCGCTGGTGCGCTGTCATGGACCGGGAGGTGTACGGCGATCCCGCGCTGGGGGCGATGATCGACTCGTTGTTCGTGCCGGTGCGAGTGGACCGCGATGAGCGGCCCGACGTGGCCCGGCGCTACGAGGCGGCTGTGCAGTGGCTCGCCGGCCTGCGGGGCTATCCCGTCACCGCGTTTCTGACCCCGGACGGCTCTGCGTTCTTCGGGGGCACCTACTTCCCAGCCGACGATCCGGTCACCGGACGGGGCCTGAAGCAGCTCCTCCCTGAAGTCGCCAAGAGCTACCGTGAGCAGCGCGGCGTCATCCTGCAGCGCGCGGCCCTGGTGCGGCAGCTCGCCGTGACGCATGCCGAGCGGGCGCGCGGCTTGCTGCAGCGTGCGGCGGTGGCGTCGCAGGTCGCCGCGGTGCGCACCACCTTCCAGGCCGCGGCTGGCACGCACGCCGCTCTGGGCAGCTTCATGCACACCCAGGCGGTGAGCTTGCTGCTTGCGACGTACGGGCGTACCGGCGATTCGAGCTACCTGAACGCCGCACGCACCGTGCTCGATTTCATGGTCGACTCGGGGGAGGCCGTGACCGCCGACATTGCGCGGGACGACCCACCGAGCCTGGTGCGGGCGGGGCTCGTGCGCAACCTGGCGGTCGGCTGGGCCCTGACGGGAACGCCGCGCTACCGCGACGCCGCCCGGTTCGCGCTGCAGCGCCTGGCACGCGAGCTGGGCCCCGCGATCGACGGCACCGTCTTCGCCGACCGCGAGGCGTACGTGATCGGGTCGGTTTTGGAGGCGGCGCCCGCAGTGGGCGACTCGGCCGCGGCGCAGCGCGCGCTGGGCGCGCTCGACGCCCTGCTGCGGCGCGCGTACGCGCGCCGGCGCGGTGTGCGACACACCAGCGGCGGCGCGGGGGTGTATGGCCTGTTACAGGACCAGGTGCAGCTGGCCGGCGCCTGCCTCGCGGCCTACGGTTATAACGGCAGGCGGCGTTACCTCGACGTCGCCCAGGATTTGGTCGAGGTGCTCGATCGGGACTTCGCTGACTCGATTGGGGGCGGGTACTTCGATGCCGTCGTGACCGATCCGGCGGCGCCCGCGCTTCCGGACCGCGCCAAGCCGGTGCTCGACGATCTGCTCCCCGGGGCGAACGCTTGGGCGGCGCGGGTGCTGCTGCAGCTCGCCGAAGCCACGAGCGACGCCCGTTATCGCCGGCGCGCCGAGGCGACCCTCGAGGCATTCGCGGGGGCGTTGGCCGGCGAAGGGGTGCGCGCGTCGAGCTATCTCCTCGCCGCGCAGCACGTGCTGGCCGCGCGCTAGTCGACCGGTTCCGTCGCGAAACACTGCTGCGCTCCCGCTCCGCGAGTTCCCTCTGGCGCACCGTGCAGCGTCCGTGCTAGCGTGACGCCCTGATCTCCATGCAGGTCCTACGGATGTGAGGGGGAACCCCTCCGACACGGAGGTGGTGGCCCGCGTGCTTGGCGGCGATCGCGAGGCGTTCGGTCTCGTGATCCGCCGCTACGAAACCGGCTTGCTGCGGTTCGCGACGCGCATGCTGGGGAGCCGCGACGTCGCGGCGGACGCCGTGGCCGAGGGCTTGGTCCGGGCGTACCGCCACCTCGCGAGCTGCCGGGATCCGTCGCGGCTGCGCACGTGGCTGTATCGCATCGTCGCGAACCGGTGCAAGAGCTACCTGTCGCGGCGAGGCGTCGGGGACGTTCCGCTGGAGGAGGCACCGCCCGTGGCCGACTCGACGGACAACGAGGCATCCCTCGAGCGCGCAGAGCAGTTGGCGCTCGTGGCGCAGGCCCTCGCCCGGCTGTCGCCGGACAAGCGCGAGGCGTTCGTGCTGAAGCACGTGGAGGGGCTGAGTTATCAGGAGATGGCTGCCGTGACCGGCGAGCGCATCCCGACGTTGAAGATGCGCGTGCATCGCGCGCGCGAAGCGCTGTTGCAGGTATTGGAGGACCACGCATGAACTCAATCGATGCGAGAATTCATCAGGCGCTCGATGGCGAAATCGCCCGCGAGAGCCTGCCGCCCGAGTTGCGGCGCGTGGTGGATCGGCTGGAGAGCGCAGCGGCGTTGCTCGCGGCGGCTTTCCCTCCCCAAGGTGCGGGGCTCGAGCCGCGGGTGATGGCCGCCGTCCGGCGGCCGGCGCCGTCGGGGGAAAGGGTGCGACGGCTGCTCCGCTGGTTCGCCACTCCGCAGGCGGTCACCTTCCGGATTCGGCCCGCGTGGAGCCTGGCGCTCGCCGCCGCCATCGTGCTCCTCACGCTGGTCCCCGCTGAGGAACGGGGCCCGGCGCTCGGCGAGCACGAGGGCATCGCTCAGTTCGTCGGGCGCTTCCCCGACGCTCACTCGGTGCACGTGGCGGGCTCGTTCAACGACTGGCGCACCGGCACGATTCCGCTCGAAGACCGCGATCACGACGGGGTGTGGCGTGCGACGGTCGTCCTTCCCACCGGAGCCTACGAGTACATGTTCGTCGTGGATGGCGAGCGCTGGGTGCCGGACCACTGGGCCGACCGCCTCGTGGAGGACGACTTCGGGCGCGAGAACTCCATCGTGATTGTCCGGGCCACGTGGCGTTGAGACCTGGTCTCATCCTGGTGCTGCTCGCCAGCCCGCTCGCGGCGCAATCCGAGCGCGATCGGCTCGAAGGCCGCGTGCCGGCCGCCGCGATCCCCACGGTAGATTCGCTGGTGCAGCTGGCAACGCGGGAGGACCTGCCGACCGAGCCGCTGGTGCAGAAGGCGCTCGAGGGTGGGGCGAAACACCAGCCGGCCGGCCGTATCGCGGCGGCTGCGCAGGCGATGCTCGGTCAACTGCGTGACGCGCGGGCGCTGCTGGTGCGGGCGGGCGATGCGCCGCCGGCGACCGCCGCCGAAGTGACGACGATCTACGCAGCGCTCAAGCGGGGTCTCCCTGGGCCTGTGGTGGAGCGGATCGTGGCGGCCCTGCCGCAAGAGCCGCGCGGATCGGCCCTGCACGCCGTCGCCGACCTGGCGACCCACCACTTCGAGCCCGACTCGGCCGCGGCGCTGATCATCGACGCCGCGCGGCAGGGGCTCCGGGGCGAGCGGCTGCTGGATGTTTCCACCGCCGTGCTGCACGAGATGCAGCGAGGTCACTCCCGGGTGGAAGCAGTGGCCGTCGTGCGGCGCCAGCTGCCCAACGTGCCGTCGCCCCCGAAGCCCGCCAGGGCGAGCGTGGCAGGGGCGCGGCGGCCCGGGACGACAACGCTGCCTCCGCCCTGATCGATGCGCCCGGGAAGGCCCCGACGTTGCAGGATGAAACTGACCGGATGGGGGACGGCGCGACGCCGCGCCCCGTGACGACGTGGTGCGGTAGCGGGTCTCAACGGTGAAGCGAGCCAGGGTGGCTCGCGCGATCCCTCTGGAGGTACTCCCACATGATTCGTCGCACGCTCCTCACGCTGGCGTTGCTCGCCGCTCCGGCGATCGTCGTGGCGCAGCAGCCCTCGCCGATGCAGGGCCAGGCGCCGGCGACCGACACGTCGAAGGCGAAGCCCGCCAAGAAGGGCACCAAGAAGGCGGCGGCCAAGAAGCACGCGGCCAAGCCCGTAGCGAAGCCGGCGGCCAAGGACACCACCAAGATGCAGCCGTAGTTTTACGATGTGTAGTCGGCGTTGATCCGGACGTACTCCGGCGTCAAGTCGCACGTCCACACCATCGCCTCCGCGCGACCGAGGCCAAGGTCGATGCGGAGGCGGATGTTTTTCTGGCGGAAGATGGCGCGTGCCCGCTCCGGGTCGGGGTGGGCCGTCGCGCCGCGCTCGGCGAGCGTCAGCCACTCGCCGTTAGCGGCCGCCTGCAGCGTGAGCCGGTCGGTCGCCAGCGCCACTCCCGCCGCCCCCGCGGCGGCGAGGATGCGGCCCCAGTTGGGATCCGCGCCGTACACCGCCGTCTTCACGAGCGCCGATCGCGCGATGGCACGCCCGACCTCGCGCGCCGCCGCCTCGCTCGCGGCCCCGACCACCTGGATCTCGACGAGCTTGGACGCTCCTTCGCCGTCGAGTACGATGGCCAGGGCCAGCGTTTGGGCCACCTGCAGCACGGCCGCTTCGAACAGCTTCCACACCGCTCCGTCCCGTGCCGGGTCCACGCCCGAGGCTCCGTTGGCGAGCAGCAGCGCCGTGTCGTTGGTGCTGGTGTCGCCGTCCACCGAAATGGCGTTGAAGCTGCGGTCCGCGACCCGGCGCAGCAGGGGCTGCAACGCGGCGGGTTCGGCCACGGCGTCGGTCGTGAGGACGGCGAGCAGCGTGGCCATGTCGGGATGGATCATCCCGGCGCCTTTGGCGATCCCCCCGACGGTGACGATGCCCGCGGGCGTCTCCAAGCGCGCCGCGCAGTGCTTCGGCCGCGTGTCAGTGGTCATGATAGCGCGGGCCGCCTCGACGCCGCCGAGGGGGGTGAGGCGGCCCGCGGCCTCGCGCAGCGCTGCCGCGATCTGCGCGACAGGGAGCGGCACGCCGATCACGCCGGTCGAAAGCACGAGCGCGGTGCGCGGGGGGAGGGCCGCCGCCTGCTCGGCCGCCTGGGCCATCGTGCGGGCCGCGGCGAGCCCCTCCGGCCCCGTGCACGCGTTCGCGACACGCGCGTTCATCGCAACGGCGCGGATTCGGCCCGGTCGCTCCGAGAGCAGGTCGGCGTCGTACACCACAGGCGCGGCGCGCACGGCATTCTTGGTGAACACGCCGGCGGTGGCGCAGCTCGTCGTGGACACGAGCAATGCGACGTCGACCGCACCGTCGGCCTTGAGCCCGGCGGGAGCCGCCGCTGCCGTGAAGCCGCGCGCCGACGTCACCGACCCGTCGGGGACGGGTTCGAGCGAGGCGAGGCCTGGCGCGGGAGCGTACGTCATCGGCCGTCAAGATAGCCCGCGCGGGTCGCTTGTGTAACCGTCCGGGATTTCTTATCATAGCACAACCTTCCCGGGAGGCCCGTTCGATGTCGGAACCGTTCCTCAGCTCCGACGACTACGACGAACGCGCGCATCAGCTCTACAACGAAGGACAATACGACGAAGCGATCGAGGCCTTGCGAACCGGCCTCGGGATCTATCCCCATGCCGTGGAGCTCCACGTGGGGATGGGCTACGCGCGGCTCGCCCGTGAGGAGTACCTCTGGGCCCGTCGCGCGTTCGAGGAGGCGATCGGCCTCGACCCGGACCACGAAGACGCCCTGGCGGGCCTGGGCGAGGTGCTGCTCAAGTTCGGCGACCGCGGGCGGGCGGTGGCCTGCTTCGACCGGATCCTCGCCCTCGGGTTTCGCGACGATCACGATTTGATGCTCCAAGTCGGGCGTGCCCTGTTCCGCGAGGCCTTGCTCGACCAGGCGCGGCGGTTCTTCGAGGTCGCCCTCACGGCGCACCCCGATTCGGCGGAGGCAGCGGCGTGCGTGGGCTACGCGGCGCACCGCCTCACCGACGAAGGCGGCGCTCTGTACTGGTTGCGCCGCGCCCTCGAGCTCGACGCCGACCAAGGCGAGGCGCGCATCTACCTCGCGAACCTCCTGTACGACCGGGGCGAGTACGAAGCTGCGCTCTTTCACCTCGAACGCACCGAGCCCGAAGACCACTTCGACGGCCTCGCGATCTGGCGCTTGATCGAGCTGAAGAGGAGCGTCTACCGGCTCCCCGACGGTGACCCCGAGCTCGCGCCGTGGCACCGGCGGCTGGACGACCTCGCGGGCGACGCTGCGCCCGACGACCTGCTGCTCGCCGAAATCGAGGCGATGGGGCCGGACGGCCAGGTGCGGGATCCGCGCCAGCTCGAGTTGTTCGGCACGCTACTCACCGAGCTGCAGGGGATGCGCACGCGCTCCGGGCTGGGGGGCGGAGCACACCTCGTCCACAGCGAGATCCACCGCGTGAGCACGCTCGGCGGCGTCACGTACGTCGGCACCTGGGAAGAAATCGTCCGGCAGATGAAGGACGACGCCGGCGAGTGGGCCGGCGGCTCGCTCGAGCAGTACATGGCCGCCACCGCGCAGCGCGGCCGCAAGCAGACAGGCGTCGCCATTCCCGCGACCGACCCGGAGAGCTTCATCCGCGGAAGCGCGGGCGCGGGGCTGCTGCGGATACTTCACTAAAAGACGGTAAAAGGCCCGTAAGAGGCCGGGGAAGAGGGGAAGGGCCCACCCCCTTCCCCGGCCTTTCACCGGCCTTTTGCCGGCCTGTTCCCGGTAGTTACATCCCGGTGTGCTTGAATCTCACGGCGACGGAGAGCGGCCCATCCCCCAGCGCTACCAGCGTCAGCGCGCCTGCGAACAGCAAGCCTTCGAGCTCGATGTTGTGGCCGCCCCGCAACTGAATGAGCATCGCGATCGCCATCTCGAACATCATGCAGGCGGCCCAGGCGCGCGTGAAGAGGCCCAAGATCACACTCGCCGCGCCGATCGTCTCCACGACGATGACGATAAACGCTCCGATCGTCGGGAACGGAATGCCGACGGTGCCGAAGAAGCCGGCGACCGCCGCGATGCCGTGATGGAACTTGCTCCAGCCGTGCAGCAAGAAGACACCGCCCACCGCCAGCCGCATAAAGAAGGCTGCGTAAGGAGTCAGCGCGTTCATCGGAGCTCCGGGTCGAGTGGTTGAGTGACGGTGCCGCGCCAGCGCGTGTCGCTGCGCACCTCGCGCGCGCCCAAGCGCTTGATGATGATCTCCAAGCCTCGCTGCGGGTGTCTGGCTCCGGGTCCCGCGACGTCGACGAAGCAAAGCCCTTCGTCCGGGAGCGCGTGCAGCGCCACGTGTCCTCCGTGGCACACGAGCGCCGCGGCGAGGCCGCGCGGGCCCACCTGCACCACCGGCGCCGCGGCCGGGTTGAGGCCCGCCGCGTTGGCGGCGGCGAGCAGCAGGCCGGTGAGGCCCTGGGCGTCCGTCAGGCGGTTGGCCGGAATGCCGCCCAGGTCGGCGAACGCGTGCTCGAAGGTCACTACTTGCAGGCGGTACGGTCCGTGACGAGCGGCGCGACGAAGGTACCCCGGACCGTCAGCAGGCCGAGGGGATCGGAATAGAGATCGGTCCGCTGCGCCAAGTACAAAAAGCGGCCGCTGATCCTCACGCCGCTCGCCACCGTGTCGAGCTGCGTGATGTCTAGTTCGCCGGCGTCCTGCCGTGAGAACGCGGTGATCGGTGGGTTCTGGGCCGTCCACAGCGCCCAGGGGCGCGGCGGTGTGCAGATCGCCACGGGTTGGCCGAACCCGACGGGGGCTTCGACCGGGCCCAGCGAATCGATCGGGTACGTGCCCGGTCCGAGGATCGAGTCGGGCAGGGTAATCTGAACGACTTGTTGCGTCGTGCCGCTCGGCGCGAAGGTGCCGCGGAGGCGGAACGCGAGCTTCCCGTTGCTGCGGCTGTAATTCACCGCTCCGATCGCCCCCCCAACGTGGGTGATGGCCGTGCCGAGGACGGAGTAGAAAAACTTGCCGCCCGTATCGGCGATTACGTAGACCCCCCCGCTGGCGGCGATGGTGTCGGCGTGCACGATGTATTGCACCGGCCCGCCGGCTGCGAGGGCGGTGATCAGACCGCTTCCCGGGTCCATGCCGTAAACGGCGTTCGACGGCGCTTCGTACGAGACGACCGGCGGCGGGTCCGGCGGGCTGTGTTTCTTCTGCACCGCGACCGGCACAGTGAAGGTGTCGCCCGGCATTAGATAGATCGTGTCGGTGAGCAGCGTGAGGTCAAGCGTGTTCGAGACGACGATGAGGGCGATGCCCTGGGTGCCCTGTACTAGAGCGGTGATGACAGCTGGGCCGCGCTTGAGGCCCGTGATCGTGCCGGTGCTGCTGTTTACGGAGATGGTCGAGGCGTCGGAGCTGCCCCAGGTGATCTGGGTGGGGGCGGGCGTGAAGGAGCCGCCCTGGCCGTCGTAGTATGTCACGGCGGGGGGCGGCGACTGATCTCCGACGAACAGCGAGTCCAACACGGGATTGAGCAACACGTAGGGACTGGGCTTGCTCGAAAGGTCCTGACAGGCGGCTGCCAGGGCGCAAAGCGATAGCGCCAGCCGAGTCGATCTCATAGGTGGCTTAAGGGTAAACGCCCGGGTGGAGCGCGGCCAGGGCGGCACGGTACCCTTCGGGCACGCCCACGTCGAAGAAGTCTCCGGCGAGCCGCACGCCGACCAGGCGGTTGGCCGCAGCGAGCGCCTGCAGCACCGGCACGTCGTCGAGCTCGGCCCCCGGGGCGAGTCGGCGTCGCTCGGACTCGAAGAGGTCGAACACCGCGGCGTCAAACGCCATCCGGCCGATCGGCGTGAGGGCCGACGGACCGGAGCCGGCGTCGAAGCCGTCGGCGCGCGACCCCTTCGACGCCACGGCGAGGACGTCGTACAGCCCGTCGGCGCGCGGGCGACACCGTGCCCGGCCGGTGGGACCCCTCGTCGCGGCATCCCGCGCGCCGATTTCGGCGAGCAACACAGCCGGCTGCCCAGTGCGTCCGTGGGCGTCGAGCACGGGCCGCATTGGGCAGCTCGCGCGAAACAGGTTGTCGGGCAGCATCACCGCCACCGTGTCCGCTCCGACGACCGCGCGGGCGCACGTGATCGCGTCGCCCAAGCCGCGGGGCTCGGGCTGGACAACGACAGACGTAGTCAGGCGGTCAGGCGGTCGGGCGGTCAGAAACTCGGCGAGCTGGGGTTTGGTGGGGCTCGTGACGACGACGACCCGCTCGATGCCGGCGGCGGCGGCTTCTTCCAAGGTCCACTGCAGCAGCGGTTTGCCGGCGACCGGGAGCAGCTCTTTAGGGGTGGCACGGGCGAGTGGGGCGATGCGGGTCCCACGCCCGCCGCAGGGGATGACGGCCGTCGTCACCTAAACCTAGAACATGGACATGGCGAGGAACGACCGGAGGTTGTCGTTCGTCACGCGCAGCCGGGCGGAGAGCAGCCGCACGACCGACCAGAGCACCTTGTAGGCGATGTCACGGTTGAAGTCGAGCAGCAGCTCGAAGTCGGACCGCGAGATGGTGATCAGGGTACAGGAAGTGTTTGCGATGGCGTCCGTCGACCGCTCGGAGCGATCGAAGATCGCCATTTCCCCGAAGCAGGACCCAGGCTTGAGGACAGCCAGGGCCTCCTCGCCCGATCCGGGAATGGTGCGCGAGATCCGGACCTCGCCCTCCGAGATGATAAACAGGCGATTGCCGGGTTCACCTTCCTTGAAGACGTGTTGCCCGACGGCGAATTTTTGCTCCCGGCAGACTTCGGCGACGCGGGCCGCCTCCCCCTCGTCCAAGTCTTGAAAAATCGCAGCCTGCTTCAGCAGCTTGAGGTCCACGGGGTCGAAGCTACGACGCGCGGGTGGGAGGAGCAAGTGAAACCGTGGGTGACGTGGGCCGATCTGCTGACAGCGCTTCGGGTTCCCTTGGCGGTCGCGTTCCCGTTCGTGCACCATCCGGGTTGGCAGCTGGGGCTCGTGGGCGCGGCTGCCGCATCGGACTTCTTCGACGGGATGCTGGCGCGGCGCTTCGGCTCCTCCCGCGCCGGCGCGATTCTCGACCCCGTGGCGGACAAGCTGTTCATGGCCGCGGCGTTCGTCACGGTGGCGGGGCGACGCTTGCTGCATCCGATGGAAATCGTTGCCGTGCTGGCGCGCGATATCGTCGCGGTGCTCGGCTCACTTGGCGGCTGGCTGTTGCGGCGGCCCGTGGCGCTGCCGGCGCGCGCCGGGGGCAAGGCGGTCACGGTGCTCCAGCTGCTCACACTCGCGGCCGTGGTCACCGACTCGCCGTACGCACGGCGACTCGCGTGGGCGACCGCGGCCGTCGGCCTGTACGCGATCTGGGACTACGGGCGAGTCGCGACCCGAGGAGGACGGGGGGGGACTGGGGGGACGGGGGGGACGGGGGGCGCGAAGCGGACCGACACGGGTGGACGGAGAAGGAGAGGGAAGGGGGGGGCGTGATGCGCAGCGTGGGGACGACGCTCGCGGCACTCACGATCGCGACAGCGCTCGCGGCTCAGGAGTTCCATCCGCCGCCGGTGCGGCGCGGGAAAGATCGCGGGACGCGGCTGGGGCTGTTCGGCTTCGGCGTGCGCGGCGGGCTGGATCTCGGCAGCACCCAGCTCATACTCGGGACCACGCTTGACGCGGGGAATCTGGTGACCCCGCGTCTCCGGCTCCGCCCCTCCGCCGAGATCGGGGTGTTTCACGGCGTCAATACGTACGTAGGGAGTTTCGAGGCCGCGTACCGGTTCACCGGCCACGAGCAGGTCGCGACTCCGTACGTCGGCGGCGGGTTCAGCCTCGCGGGGCACGACGGCTGCGGCGCGGATCCGGACTGCCCCGACCTGTGGGTGAACGTCGTGGCCGGCGTCGAGCTCCACTACCGCTCCACCTTCAACTGGCTGTTCGAGTACCACGGGATGGACCTGTTCCGGCGCAACCGGATCTTCCTGGGCCTCACGACGCGGCGGGGGAACTGACCGTGGCGGGCGACGTGCGCGAGGTCACCGTGCGGTGGCGCGAGGAGCTGCGGTTCGAGGGCGGAGCGCCGGGCCGGCCGTCGATCTTGGTGGACGGGAACGGCGCCGCCGCCACATCGCCGGTGGAGCTGCTGCTCGTTGCCGCGGCCACGTGCAGCGCCGCGGACGTCGTGGTGATTCTCCAGAAGCAGCGCGTGGTGCTGCGCTCGCTCGAGATTGCGGTGGTGGGGACGCGCCGCGAGACGGAACCGCGACGCTACACCGCGCTCCACTTCCGCTTCGCGATCGCCGGTGACGGCGCGGACGAATCGAAGGCGCGGCGCGCGATCGACCTCTCGCTCGAGAAGTATTGCTCGGTGGTCGCCTCGCTCGCCCCCGATATCCGCGTCACCTACGACGTCGCGCTTCGCTAGCTCGCTCGCTTGCGTGCTCGCCCTGACGGCGGTGGCGGCGGGCTGGAAGCCCGCGCGCGCCCAGCGGCTCACGGTCACAGAGGCGGCGGCGGGTGTGACCGCGGTGGCGGCGCGGCGCGGCTTCTACGGCGCGGAGCTCGGCGTGGCACGGCGGCCGGGAGGAGTGGGGCGGTTCGCCCTGACGGCGGCGGGCGGGAGCTACGCGGGCGCGTCGGGCCTGCGTATCGCGGCGAGCGCGCAGTTCCTGCTCAATCCCGGTGACCGCACCGGAACGAGCCTGTACGGCGGCGTCGGCATCGCGTTCGCCGCCGCGACCTCCGAGCGCGGGGCGGGCTACCTCACGGCGCTCGTGGGCCTCGAGTCCGCGCCCGGCCGGGCGGCCGGCTGGTACGCGGAACTGGGCCTCGCGGGTGGCGTCCGGGTCTCGGCGGGACGGCGCTGGCGGCGGCTGCCGTCCTGGTGGGTGCGATGAAAAAAAGGGTGCCCGCGAACCGAGCGCCCGGCAGGATCGCGGTGCAAACGCTCAGACGTTCGCGGCGACCGTCGCGTTCCGCCCCACCACGGGCCGGCAATAGCGCTCGCCCAGCACGCGCAACTCCGCGATCTGCGGCTCGTCTAGCTCCACGTAGCGGTCGGCCAGGTAGAGCATCGTGTCGTCGAACCACTCTTTCTGATGCTCGGGGGTCGCTTCCAGGACGCCGCAGCGGAGAATGTGCGAGAACAACTCGTCTCGGGCCTGCTCAAAAGGGGTGGGAGTGGACAGCTTGCGGGGTTCCGAACGGTTTTTGGCCATGCAGGGACACTCCTCTCTCGTGCTGAAAGGCGCGGGGTCGCGGGTCAACGGCGCAGCAATGTAATAGAGGCAGGCGAGCGGTGCAAAGGCCCCGCGGCGGGCATCGGGAGGTGGTATAATCAGAGCGTGGGGCGGGGAGCGGGGAGCGGGGAGGCGACCGCAGGGAGTGAGGCGGACAGTCGGGAAGGTGGACGTATGAGCGACGACACAGACCAAGTCTACGGGCCGGAGCGGGCCGAGCGACTCGTAGCGATGCTGCGGGCCATCGCCGAGCGCATTCAAACGCTCGACCGCGCGGGGCAGCTGCTCGATCGAGTCGCCGAGCTGCAGAAGCTGCTGGGCAACGCGCGGAGCGAATTGTTCCACTACGAAGTACGGCTCACCTACGACACGCCGGAGATCGCGGAGAGCCGGCGCATCGTGGAGGAGGCGGAGGGGCGCGACGACGACGAAGACGACGAACTCTGGCGGCGGAGTCGCGACCTATGAAGGGGTTTTACGTGCTGCTCGCGGCCGTGGCGGTGGTCGGTGGTGGGGTGATCTGGTACGGTTCGCGCGGCACACCGGTGGCCGCCCCCGCCGCGAGCGCGCTGCCGCCCCTGCCCGCGACCGACGGCTTCCGCGGCTTCACGCTCGGCGCGGACGCCGCACCGATCGAGGTGACCGAATACTCCGACTTCGAGTGCCCGTACTGCGCGTCGTTCGCGACCGTGCAGATGCCCGTGATCCGCGAACAGCTCATCGCGACGGGGAAGGTGCGCTGGCGCTATCGCGACTTCCCGCTTCCCACCCACCAGTACTCGCGCTACGCCGCGCTCGCCGCGCAGTGCGCCGGCGAGCAGGGGAAGTTCTGGGAGATGCACGACCAGCTCTTTACCAACCACCAATGGGCGCAGACCGGGAAGAACCCGCGCTCCCTGTTCCGGGACTTCGCCAAGAGCGCTGGCCTCGACCTCGACAAGTACGATGCCTGCATGGACGGCCAGCGCTACGCCGGCCGCATCCAGGCGAGCCTCCAGGAAGGCGAGGCGCTCGGTATCAGCGGCACGCCGACCTTCTTCGTGAACGGCAAGCGGTTCGATGGCCACCCCACCTCCGACGCGTTCAAGGCCCTGGTCGACAGCCTGACGAAACAGACGAAACCGCGGAAGTGATGCGACGCCGGCAGGCGATCGTGGTCCTGGCCCTGGTGGGGCTGCTGGTCGCCACCTACCTGTGGCTGTACAAGATCGGCGTGATCGGCGTGCTGCAATGCGGCACGGGCAGCTGTGAGGCCGTGCAGACTAGCCGCTACGCGGTGGTCTTCGGGGTCCCCGTGGCCTTCGTCGGCGTGGCGGGCTACGCCGTGCTCTTCGTCGTGGGGGTCGTCGGCCTGCAGCCGGCGTTTGTCGCCGACCGTCGTGTCATGCTGCTCCTTGCCGCGCTGGCGACAGCGGGATTCGCGTTCACGCTGTACCTCACCTCCATCGAGCTGTTCGTGTTGCATGCGATCTGCCGCTGGTGCGTCGTGTCGGCGGCTATCATGACCGCCATCTGGATGGTGTCCGTGACGGGCCTCCGGCGCACCAACTAGTATTCAGACCCCATGACCCCAGCTTCGGAACCCGGGGCCGCTCCGCGCGACCGCTATCTCTTCACCTTGGCGCTCGCCGCCCTGGGTGTCGTGTACGGCGACATCGGGACGAGCCCCCTGTACGCGATCCGCTACTCGTTCTACGGCACCCACAGCATCAGCGTCACTCCGGGGAACGTGCTCGGCGTCCTGTCCATGGTGTTCTGGTCGCTCGTGATCGTGGTCACGATCAAATACCACATCGTGATCATCCGCGCCGACAATAAGGGTGAAGGCGGTGTGCTCGCCTTGATGGCGATGGTGAATGGGAGTCGGCTGGCCCGGGGGCTCTCGCCCCGCCGCATCATGATCGTGCTCGGCATTTTCGGATCGGCGCTGCTGTACGCGGACGGCGCCCTCACCCCCGCGATCTCCGTGCTCAGCGCCGTCGAGGGGCTCGAGGTCGCGACTCCGGCGCTGGCCAGCTGGGTGCTGCCCGTGACGCTCGTGATCCTCGTCGGCCTGTTCCTGCTGCAGAGTCGCGGGACGGCACGGATCGGGGCGATGTTCGGCCCGGTGATGCTCGTGTGGTTCGCCACCCTCGGCGTGCTCGGATTGAGCGAGATCGTGCGCCAACCGGCGGTGCTGGCCGCCGTGTCGCCCTATCATGCCGTGCGCTTCTTCGGCGAAAACGTGGGGCGGGGATTCGTGGTGCTGGGCGCCGTCTTCCTGGTCGTCACGGGCGGCGAAGCGCTGTACGCGGACCTCGGGCACTTCGGCCATCGCGCGATCCAGCGCGCCTGGTTCGGCATCGCGCTCCCCTGCTTGATGCTCAACTACTTCGGGCAGGGGGCGCTGCTGCTGCGGGATCCGGCCGCGGCGGAGAATCCGTTCTACCATCTCGCTCCGGGCTGGGCGCTGTACCCGTTGATCGCGCTCGCAACCGCGGCGACGATCATCGCCTCGCAGGCCGTCATCTCGGGCGCGTTTTCGCTGACGCGCCAGGCGGTGCAGCTCGGCTACAGTCCCCGCCTCCAGATCGAGCACACATCGTCGCGCGAGATCGGTCAGATCTACGTTCCCCTGGTCAACTGGGGTCTGATGCTGCTCACCTGCGTGCTCGTGCTCGGCTTCCATGCGGCCAACACCGAGCAGCCCACGTCCAGTAACATCGCCGGCGCGTACGGCGTGGCCCTCTCGACCCTGATGCTCATTACGACGCTGATGTTCTACGTGATGAGCCGCGACGTGTGGCGCTGGAGCTTCGCGCGCGCGGCGATCGTGTCGGGCCTGTTTCTTTGGGTGGACGTCCTTTTCTTCGCCGCGAACATGCTGAAGCTTCGCTACGGTGGCTGGGTCCCCCTGGCGATCGCGGCGGCCATCTTCCTGCTGATGACGACCTGGAAGAACGGCCGCGAGATTCTGGGGAAGCGCATGCAGGAGAAGACCGTCGCGCTCAAGATGCTGCTCGCCGATCTGGCGGCCGAGCCGCCGCTGCGCGTTCCAGGGACGGCGGTGTTCATGTACGGCACCACCGACGGCACCCCGCCCGCGCTGGTGCACAACCTCGCCCACAACAAGGTGCTGCACGAGCGGATCGTCTTCCTGACGATGGTGACCGAGGACGTGCCCCACGTCCTGCCCGCAGAGCGCGTGACGGTGAAGCCGCTGGGGAAGGGGTTCTACAGCGTGATCGCCCGCTACGGGTTCATGGACGACCCGGACATCGAGGACGTCCTGGCGGCGTGCCAGGTGAAGTCTCTCGATATTCCCATCGCGGGGACGACGTTCTTCCTCGGTCGCGAGACCCTCGTCGCCTCGGATCGGCCCGGCATGGCCCGCTGGCGCGAGCAGCTGTTCGCGTTCATGTCGCGCAACGCCCTGCGGGCCACGGCCTTCTTCAAGATCCCGGCGGATCAGGTGTTCGAGGTCGGCGCTCAGGTCGAGCTGTAACGGCTGCTTTATTCGACCTGGCCGAACTTGGCGATGTCCTCCGGTAATTCCGCTTGTGTCGTGACGGTCTCTTTGCCCTGCACCATCGTGCGGATTTGGTCGACCACATCCGGGTTCGCCAGGGTCGTCACATCGCCGACGTCTCTGCGGTTGGAGATGGCCGCGAGCACGCGGCGCATGATCTTCCCGGAGCGCGTCTTGGGCATGTCGGGCACGATGTAGACGTGCTTGGGTCGCGCGATCTTGCCAATCACTTCTTCATTCGCCTTGATCACGCGGTCGATGACGTCCTGGCTCGGCTGCACACCCGGCTTGACCGCGATGTACACTTCGGGCACGCGTCCCTTCAGCTCATCTTGGACGGGTACGACGGCGGCTTCGGCGACTTCCGGGACGGTGAGACAGGCGGACTCGATCTCCTTCGTGCCGAGCCGGTGGCCGGCAACGTTGATCACGTCGTCGATGCGGCCGAGGATACGGTAATAGCCGTCGGCCGCCTGCACCGCGCCGTCGCCGCACATGAAGGGCCAGTCGCGCCAGTCTTTGCTCTTGGGGTTCTTGTTGTACTTGGAGAAGTAGGTCTTGACGTAGCGGTCGCGATCGCCCCAGATCGTCTGCATGATGCCGGGCCACGGATTGCGGATGCAGATGTTGCCCGCCTTGCCGGAGCCCTTGGGGACTTCTGCGCCGGTCTCGTCGTAGATGATCGGGTGGATTCCGGGAGCGCCGGGACCGCAGCTGCCCGGCTTCATCGGGTTGATCGCCGGAACGGTGGTGCCGAGAAAGCCGCCGGTTTCGGTCAGCCACCACGTATCGGTGATGACGGCTTCCCGCTTGCCGACCTCGTCGTAATACCAGCGCCACGCCTCCGGCTCGATCGGCTCGCCTACCGTCGTCATCGACTTGAAATGGTACTTGTACTTGCGCGGTTCTTGGGGACCGAGTTTCCGCAGCATCCGAATCGCCGTCGGCGCGGTGTGGAAAATGTTCACGCCCAACCGCTCGGCGATGCGCCACGGCCGCCCGGCGTCGGGATACGTCGGCACCCCTTCGTAGAGCACGCTCGTCGCCGCGTTCGCGAGCGGACCATAGACGATGTAGGAATGGCCCGTGATCCAGCCGATGTCCGCCATGCACCAGTAGATATCTTCTGGATGAATGTCGAGAATCCACTTGGACGTGGCGGTGACGTAGGCCAGATAACCCGCGATACCGTGCTGCGCGCCTTTGGGCTTACCGGTTGTGCCGCTCGAGTACATCAGGAACAGTGGCCCCTCGGACGGCAGCGCAACGGGTTCAACTTTCCGGCTCTTGTACTCCTTGAGCAGGTCGTTCACAAAGAAATCGCGACCTGGAACCATCGGCGTCTTGGCGGAATACGTTCCCGCATAACGCTGCCACACCAACACCTTGTCAACGTCTTGTCCCAGGTCTTTCGCCGCCCGCACCGCGATGTCCGCATTCGCTTTGTGATCGATGAGCGTGCCATTCCGCCAGTAGCTGTCCATCGTGATCAGCACCCGGCTGCCCGAGTCCTGAATGCGCGAGCCACACGCCTGACCGCTGAAGCCGCCAAACACTTGCGAGTGGATGATTCCCAGGCGCGCACACGCCAGCATCGTGATCGGCAGCTCCGGGACCATCGGCATATGCAGGGTGACGCGATCTCCTGCCTTGAGTCCCAAGCCGCGGAGCAGCGCGGCCACTTCATTCACGCGGTCATGCAGCTCCTGATACTTGATTGTCACATCTTGCTCTGCTTCCGGTTCGGGCACGAAAATGAAGGCTGCCTTGTTCCCGTACTTCGCCAGATGGCGATCCACGCAATTGTAGGACGCATTGATCTTGCCACCGGCGAACCATTTCCAGAACGGCGCGTCGCTGGTATCGAGGACGGCGCGATATGGCTCGAACCAGGTCAGCATATCCGCATATGCCTTGAAACAGTCAGGAAAGTTGTCGAGCCCGAACTTTTCAAGGATGCGTGCGTCTCGCAGATTCGCTTGTGCCTTGAATTGCTCGGAAGGTTGATAGTACTCCTCTTCCTTCCAATGCACGGCGATCTGCGCTTCGCTGACCTCGGTTAGCTCCGGCTTGTCGATTGTCTTTGCCATGTGATTCGCCTTCGTGATTCTGGAAGAGGGTGCGGGTTGGCCGACTCGTAAAGGTATGCGCCCTGCTGAGGACGAGGTCAAGGAGCCGCGGCGGCCTTGCAATATGCGCCGCGCCGCTCGGTCTGCGGCACGGCGCGGCGTAGGGGCGTTCACGATGACTTTGACAACCGGTTGAGGAGCCGCAGCTTAGCTCTGTCCGCACTGGGGTGGCACCGGAGTCGCATAGCCGTATTGGCGCCGATTACTGGAGCCGACAGTGGAGGAAGCGATGACGATGTCCACGCACCCAACCGAAAAAGTCCTGGCCGCGCCCGAGGAGCTGGGCCTCGACTCGCGGACTGCGTTCCGCCGCGCCGCCGGCGAGCTGCTGGCGCAGCTCGAGGAAGGGACGGGACGGCTGGTCATCGACCTGTCGGGGACGCGCCAGGTCGACAGCGCGGGGCTGGGCGCGCTGATGCTGATTCAGCGCAAGGCGGCGGAGCGCCGCCTGGCGGTGTGCCTGCGGGGAGCGAATGAGGAGCTGCGTTTCCTGCTGGTACTCACCAAGCTGGACGACTTGTTCGAGCTGGAGAGCGGCGGGGCCTGAGCGCCAGCGCCGTGGACGTCGAGGGTCGCCCGCATATATTTGCCCCCCCATGCGGGCCTCCCCTTCCCCGGCGCGGCGCAAAGTACTGTTCGTCGAGGATGAGGCGGCGCTGCGGCGGACCTATGACCGATTTTTCGCCGATCGCTACGACGTCGCCTTCGCCGCGAGTGGGAGCGAGGCCCGCCGGCAGCTCGAAGAGTTCCACCCGGAAGTCCTAGTCCTCGACCTCCGCCTCCCGGACACCGACGGCGTGACCCTGCTCCAGGAGATCCGCGCCTCCCATCCCGCACTCCCCGTGATCGTGACGACCTCTTACGTGAGCATGGAGCCGCTGATCAACGTGCTCGACCTGGCGCACTCGGGGTATCTCGTCAAGCCGTTCGATATGGAAGACCTGGCCGCGCGTATCGATGCTCTCGGCTGAAGGGCTGCGACACGCCTTCGGAACAGGGGGGGGCCGCGTGGTCGCACTCGACAACGTCTCGTTCAGCCTCGAGGCGGGACAAACGCTCGCCATCTTCGGGCCGAACGGCGCCGGGAAGACGACGCTCCTCAAGGTGCTGGCGGGGCTGATCCGCCCCGACGCCGGGCGGGCCACGGTGGCTGGCGGGCGGGGAGCGATCGGCTGGATCGGCCATCAATCGCATCTCTACGGTCACCTCACCGTGCGCGAGAACCTGCTCTTCTGGGCGGCGCTGTATGCCGTACCGGCAACCATCCGCGCGACCCGAGCAGACGCGACGCTGCGCCAGCTCGGGATCGCGGACCGCGCCGAGCAGGCGGTGTGGTCGTTGTCTCGCGGGCTGGCGCAGCGCGCCGCGATCGCCAAGGCGCTCATCCACGATCCGCCGGTGCTGCTGCTGGACGAGCCGTTCACGGGGCTCGACCTCGCAGCCGCGGCGGAGTTCCGCGCGTTGCTCGCCCGGCTCCAGGGCGCCGGCCGCGTCGTCGTGTTGGCGACACACAACGTGGGCGAGGGCGTCGAGCTCGCCACCGACGTGGCATTCCAGCGGCGTGGGCGGTTCGTGCACTTCGCTCCCCGGGGCGCGCGTGGGCCGGCGCAGATCGCCGACGAGTACCGTCGCGCAGTGGGCGAGGGGGAGGCCGATGACTGACCTGCTGCGGCAGGCGTGGACGGTCGCGCGCAAGGATCTGCTGCTCGAGTTCCGGACGCGCACGGCCCTCGTGTCCGCGCTCGTGTTCACGGCACTCGTGCTCACCGTGTTCAACTTCGGACGCGATCCCACGGCCGTGGCGACGATCGACCTCGCGCCCACGATCCTGTGGGTGACGTTCACCTTCGCCGCGATGCTCGCGCTGAATCGCGCGTTCCAGCTGGAGCTCGAGAACCAGGCGCTCGAAGGCCTGCTCGTGTCGCCGCTCAGTCGCACCAGCCTGTACTGGGGCAAGCTGCTCGCCAACCTCGTGTTCGTCGCACTCGTGGAAGCCGTGGGGTTGCCGCTGTTCGTGCTGTTCTTCGACGTGCCCGTGGGTCGGGTGCTGCTCCCGCTGGTCGGCGTGATCGCGCTCGCCACGATCGGATTCGTCGCGGTGGGGACGCTGTTCAGCGCACTCGTCATCCGCACCCGCTTCGCCGAGCTGTTGCTCGTCGTGCTCCTGTTGCCGTTCCTCGTCCCGCCGCTGATCGGCGCGGTGCAGGTGACGGCGCGGCTGTTGGGTGGGCGTCCCTTGAGCGAGGCGGCGGGGTGGTTTAGGTTGCTGGCCGCCTACGATATCGGGTTCGTAGCGCTCGCCACGCTGCTCTTCCCATTCACGGTGGACGAATGAGCCTCGCGCAGACAGGTCGCCGGATCACGCTGCTCGGGCTGGTGCTGCTCGCCGGCGTGTATGTGCGGGCGCTCGCGTTCACGCCGCTCGAGCGCTTTCAGGGGCCTGCCCAAAAAATCTTCTACCTGCACGTGCCCGCCGCCTGGTCGGCGATGCTCGCCATGGGGCTGGTGGGCCTCTGCAGCATCCTCTACCTGATAGTGAAGGACGCGCGGTTCGACCGCTTCGCCGCGGCCTCCGCAGAGGTGGGGACGACCTTTTCCCTGGTGATGCTCACAACGGGGCCCATTTGGGCCAAACCGATCTGGGGCACCTGGTGGACCTGGGACGCCCGGCTCACGCTGACCCTGTTCCTCTTTTTCCTTTTTATAGGGTACCTGCTGCTGCGCGGGGCCGTAGTGGAGCCCGGCTTGCGCGCCCGCTACTCAGCCGTGCTGGGGATCTGCGGGCTGGTGCTGCTCCCCTTCATTCACTTGAGTGTGTACCTATTCCGCACGTTGCATCCCCAGCCCATCGTGCTCAAGCCGAGCGCCCCCTCGCTGCCGGGGAGCATGCTGGTGACGCTGCTGGTCTCGTTCGCTGTGTTCACGCTCTTGTATGTAGGGTTCGTGACGCAGCGGTACGCCTTGGGGCTGCTGCGCGAAGCGCAAGGAAAGTAGCATGCCTGACGTGCCCCAGAACGGCGGCTACATGGTCGCCGCCTACATCGTGACCGCGGTGATCCTGCTCGGCTATGCGGTGTCGCTGTACCGGCGGACCAACAAGCCGTGATTGAGTTTGATTCGAGCGACTGACTGGTGTTGCCTCCTGGACCGCTGTGCTCCTAGCCATCCTGCACCGCCCCCCGCCTACCCCTCCCGCTTCCCCCCGCGCAGCTCGGCGCGCGCGTCCGACAGCCGGTCCAGCCCTCCCGGCACCTGCGTCGCCCAGAGGTGCAACGCTTCGTCCGCCGCCCGCTCGTCGCCCGCCTGGAACAAGGTCTGTGCGTTGAGCCACAGCGCCTCCGCCCCGCCGCCCGCGGCGTAGGCCCGCGCGAACCGGGCTGCCGCTTCCTGCAGCAGGCCGGCGCGTCGGTACAGGTCGCCGGCGGCGACCGCGGCGTCGGGGCGCTCCTCGAGGGCGAGCGCCTGCTCGTAGGCGGCGAGGGCGTCCTTCTGGCGGAACACCATCTGGTAGGCTTCGCCGAGCAGCATCCACGCATCCGGGTTGTCCGGGAAGCGCGCCGTGCCTTCCTGAGCGGCGGCCAGCGCCCCCCATCGGTCTTCGATCGCGCGCCGCAGCCGCACGAGCGCGGGGTAGGGCTCCGCGAGGACCGGCGTGAAGCCGCAGGCGAGGCGGAGCCAGAAATCGGCGCGCCGGGGGGCGAACCGCTGGCACGCCGCGGCTCGACGCACGGCGAACCGCGCCAGCGACGAGCGCAGGGAGCGGAGCATTGCTTGATTATGGTTTTAGTGTCGGAGAGATTGCAACCACGCATGTCACAGCCGCGGCGGCACACAGTCCCCGCGCAGCCCCTCCTCGGGCGGCGCATCGTGGTGACGCGCGCACGGGAGCAGGCTGCCGATCTGGCGGAAGCACTCACGACGCTTGGCGCCGAGGTGGTGGCCGCCCCGGTGATCCGTGTCCAGCCGCTCGCCGATCTCGAGCCGCTGCGCGTCGCGCTTGCCGCGCAGCGTTACGACTGGATCGTCTTTACCAGCCAGAATACCGTGCAGGTGGTGTGCGACCGGCTTCCTGCCTGGGGCCTGATGCCCCAGGATGTGAGCCGGGCGGCCGTGGCAGCGATCGGTCCCGCGACGGCAGCGGCGCTCGCCCGACACGGCGTCACGCCGGACCTCGTCCCGGAGCAGTTCGTCGCGGAGGCCGTGGTCCACGCGATCGCGCTGCGGGGCGAGCTGCGTGGCAAGCGCATCCTGCTCCCCCGGGCGCGCGAGGCACGCGACGCGCTCCCCGACGGGTTGCGGGCCCTCGGCGCCGTCGTGGACGCGATCCCGGTGTACGAGACGGTGCGGGCGTCGGGAGACGGGAGTGGGCTCGCCGCCGAGCTGCTGGCCGGCAATATCGCTGCGGTCACCTTCACGTCGTCTTCCACGGTGCGCCACTTTGTAGAAATCGTGGGCCGCGAAGCCGCCACGTGCGGCCGGTTTGCCACGGCGGTGATCGGCCCGGTGACGGCGGCGACCGCGCGCAAGCTCGGCCTCACCGTGGCGGTCGAGGCGGTCGAGTACACGGTTCCCGGACTGGTGCGCGCGCTGGTGCAGTATTTCGGGGAAGGCGGAAGGGGGAAGCGGGAGCGGTGAGCGGCCCGCTGCGACTAGGCACGCGAGGCAGCAAGCTGGCGTTGTGGCAGGCGCAATGGGTGCAGGCGCAGCTCGCGCGCCACGAGGTCGCGGCCGAGCTCGTGATCATCACGACCCGCGGCGACGCGGAGATCGACCGGCCGTTACACCAGCTCGAGGGAAAGGGATTCTTCACCAAGGAGATCGAGGATGCGCTGCTCGACCGGCGCATCGACGTGGCGGTGCACTCTCTCAAGGACTTGCCCACGCATCTCCCCGACGGCCTCGCGCTCGGGGCGGTGCCCGAACGGGGGGATCCCGCCGAAGCGCTGGTCACACGGGCTGACGGCGTCACGGGAATCCCCGCGCTGACGCGCGGGGCTAAGGTGGGAACGTCCAGCTTGCGGCGCGTCGCCCAGCTCCGGTATCTGCGTCCCGATCTAGAAATCCTACCGCTCCGCGGCAACGTGCCCACGCGCGTGCGGAAAGTGAAGGAAGGGCGCGACGGGCTCGACGCGGCGCTACTCGCCGGCGCGGGGCTCGAGCGGCTCGGGCTCGCGGGCCAGATCGCTGTGCGGCTCGACCCGCTCGAGGTGATGCCGGCGCCGGGGCAGGGAGCGCTGGGACTCGAGATTCGGGCCGACGACCGCACGGTCCGCGCGGCGCTGGCGCCGCTCGAGCACCCGGCCAGCGCGGGCGCCGTCGCCGCGGAGCGCAGCCTGCTCGCGGCTCTCGGGGGTGGGTGTCAGGCGCCGGTGGCGGCGTATGTCGGGGCTCGGGACTCGGGGCTCGGGGCTCGGTTGTTCGGGAGGGTCACCGCTCTCGACGGCTCCGTCCAGATCACGGCATCGGCCGATATCGTCGAGAACGATCCAGTCGCCGCGGGCGCTGCCGTAGCGGGCTTGCTCCAGGCGCAAGGCGCGTCGAGATTGCTCGGCCGATGAGCCAGTTCCCGATCCGGCGCATGCGCCGGCTGCGCCGCACCGCGGCACTCCGTCGGCTGGTCCAGGAGACGCATCTCGTCCCAGCGCAGCTGGTGTGGCCGCTGTTCGCCTGCCACGGCGAGGGCGTGCGCCGGGAGGTGCCCACGCTCCCCGGCGTGTACCAGACCTCCGTTGACGAGCTCGTCAAGGACGCCGAGCGCGCCCGCCGCCTCGGGCTCGGCGGGATCATCCTGTTCGGTCTGCCGCGGAACAAGGACGCGACCGGCTCGGAAGCGTACGACGAGCAGGGGATCGTGCAGCAGGCGGCACGCGCAGTGAAGCGGGCCGCGCCCGATCTACTCGTGGTGGGCGACGTCTGCCTGTGCGAGTACACCGATCACGGGCACTGCGGCGTGATTCAGGACGGCGAGGTCGAGAACGACGCGTCCGTCTACCTGCTCGGCAAGGTGGCGGTGACGCAGGCGCGCGCCGGGATCGACCTCGTAGCGCCGAGCGACATGATGGACGGCCGGGTGGCGGGGATCCGCAAGGCGCTCGACGCGGCGGGGTTCGCTCGCGTACCGATCATGTCGTACGCCGCCAAGATGGCCTCGGCGTTCTACGGCCCGTTCCGGGAGGCCGCCGGCTCGACGCCGCAGTTCGGCGACCGCCAGTCCTACCAGATGCAGGGCAGCAACGCCGACGAGGCGATGAAGGAGATCGAGCTCGACGTGAGCGAAGGCGCCGACATCATCCTGGTCAAGCCGGCGCTCCCGTGCCTCGACCTGATCCGGCGTGCCAAGCAGCAATTCGGCTCGCCGCTGGCGGCGTACCAGGTGAGCGGGGAGTACGCGATGATCAAGGCGGCCGCAGAGCGCGGCATGCTGGACGAGCAGCGCGCGATGTGGGAGACCCTCTACGCCATCCGCCGCGCGGGGGCGGATATCGTTCTCAGCTACTTTGCGCCGTGCGCGGCAGAACTACTCTAGAAACGTCAAGCAGAGACGTTACACAGAGACGTCACGCAAAGGCGTCACGCAGAGACGTGTTACTGACCTCTTGGTAGGAGGACGGCCTTCCAAAGGGCGGCCGCGACCGCCGCGCCGAGCAGCGGCCCGATCCAGTAGACGGCCTGGCCATTGAGGCTAACGTTGATGAGCGCCGGCCCGAAGGCGCGGGCCGGGTTCATCATGGCGCCGGTCAAGTTCCCGCCCACCAGCGCGTCCACGAAAATCGCCAGACCGATGCCGAACCCGCCGATCTTTGGGGCCTCCGGAGAAACGGCCGTGCCGAACACCGCACTCACGAGAAAGAAGGTGAGGGCAGCTTCGATCCAGACGCCCTGCAGGAAGGTGACGTCGCCGGCGAGGTGGGGCGTGCCGCCGAGCGCGAGCGTCACTCCCGGGCGGGGGAGGATGCCTTTGACGAGAGCGGCGCCGACCAGCGCGCCCAGCAGCTGAGCCAGGATGTACTGGAGGGCCAACTTTCCGTCGATCTTGTTCGCGATCCACAGTCCGGTGGTCACGGCGGGATTCATATGCCCGCCGGAAATGCTCATGGTCATCGAGACGATGACCGCCATGCCGACGCCGTGTGCCAGCGCGACGCCGACGGCACCGGTCGCCCCGGCCGCCGGGCCGCCCGCGGCGAATGCCACGACGCTGCCGGCGCCGAGGAACACGAACACCATTGTGCCGACGAACTCCGCCGTCAGCGGGCGCAGGTTCTGGGACATCACGGAGCGACCCCCGGAGAGAGTGAGCGGCGGCAATCTACGGGTGCCGCTACGCCCGCCGCAACACCAGCGACGCGTTGATGCCGCCGAACCCGAACGAGTTCGATACCACCACCTCTGGGGCAGCCGCGCGCCCTTCCCCCGGCAGGCAATCGAGGTCGCACGCGGGGTCGGGGCGCTCGAGGTTGATCGTGGGCGGCAGCCAGCGGCGCTGCATCGCCAGCGCGCAGATCGCCGCCTCGATCGCGCCGCTGGCGCCCAGCGCGTGCCCGTAGTAGCCCTTCGTGCCGCTCACGCTAAGCCGGTAGGCGTGTGGGCCGAACACCTGCTTGATCGCCGCCGTCTCGGTCGTGTCGTTGAGCGGCGTGGAGGAGCCGTGCGCATTCACGTACCCGACCTCGCCGGGTGCGAGCCCGCCGTCCTCGAGCGCGAGCTGGATGGCGCGCGCCGCCTGGCGGGCATCGGGGCGCGGCGCGGTCATGTGATAGGCGTCGTTCGTGAAGCCGTAGCCCACGAGCTCAGCGTAGACCTTGGCGCCGCGGGCGAGCGCGCGGTCGCGCTCCTCGAGGACGAGCACCGCCGCCCCCTCGCCCATCACGAAGCCATCCCGATCCTCGTCGAACGGACGCGACGCGTGCGCGGGGTCGTCGTTGCGGGTGCTCATCGCGCGGATCACGCTGAACGCCGCGTAGGTCATGGGCGCGAGCGGCGCCTCGGCGCCGCCCGCCAGCATCACGTCCGCCCGCCCGGCGCGGATCGTGTGGAACGCATCGCCGACGGCGATCGTGCCGGAAGCGCAGCTCATGGCGTTGGTCGAGTTGGGCCCCGTGAAGCCGAATTCGATGGCGATGTTGCAGCTGGCCGCGCCCGGGAACACGGCGAGCGCGAGCGCCGGGTCGAGGCCGCGCGGGCCCTCCTGCAGGAAGCCCTTCACCTGCGCTTCGGCGAACGCCACCCCGCCGAGCGCCGAGCCCATCATGGCGCCGATGCGGTCCGCGTCCTCGCGCGCCGCGTCGAGCTCGGCGTCGGCGACGGCGAGCCGGGCGCTCGTGACCGCCAGCTGCGAGAAGCGGTCGAGCCGCTTGGCGCGTTTCGCAGCCAGGTGGTCCTGGGGGCGGAAGTCGGGGATCTCGGCCGCGATGCGGCTGCGGAACGGAGTCGGATCGAAACGCGTGAGTTCGCGGACGGCGGACCGACGGGCGGTGAGTCCCGTCCACAGACCATCCGCGGCCGTGCCGATGGGGGTCACGGCGCCCACGCCCGTGATCACCACGCGTCGCCCTCCATTCCTCACGCGCCCTCCTTGATCCGCGGCTGAAGCCGCGACTCGGCCCTGCCGCTGAAGCGGCGGGGCGCCCGTTTACGGTCAGGGCCGAGCCGCGAGTTCACTCGCGCTCATCCCGCACCCTCCACCGCCCGTTTGATCCCCGCCAGGGTGCGGGCGGCGATCCCGTGGATGAACACCGGGCCGATCACCAGGTTCGCCGCGAGCCGGCCGATGAGTGGCCACTCCGGTCCGCGCCACTCGTGGACGATAGTGACGAGCACACCATCATTCTGGGGAGGCTCGCCCGATGTGATTCCCAGGCTGAAGCCTGGGCTCGGCGAGGCGCTGTCCTGAAGGACATTGCGCTGCAGCGCAGCGCTGTGTCGAGCCCACCCTTCAGGGTGGGAGCGAGCCTGGGAATCGAAGCGCCACACGACGTCCATTCCTCTCGTCATACCCCTCACGTGACGATACCGGATTTCCCACCTCGCCCGGTCGACCGTCATCTCCGACACCCACCAGGTGGGATAGCGGAGGGGGCCGAACGGGCGCCACGCGGCCATCTCGACGGTGCCGCCACCGTCGCGGCGCTCGAGCACGCGAACCCAACGGTAGTGCGTCAGGATCTCGGGCCACCGTTCGACCTCGGACGCGACCTGAAGAACCCGATCGACCGGCGCGCGGATCAAGATCTGGTCGACGGTGCGCACGGCGCTTTCAGCCGTCAGCTTTCGGCGCCGTCGTGGCTGAGGACTGACAGCGGACGGCTGACGGCGCCCACGTCGCCACGATGCGAAACCCCGGTCGGTATCTCGCCACCGCCGGCACGCCGGCCTCCCGCAGCATCGTGCTGAACTCTGCTCGCGTGTAGCCACGCTGCAACGACACGACGGCATCGTGCCGGGTGGTGCCGCCCATGCCGAGGGGGAACGAGGCGAGCCACACGCCCACCATCGCGACGCGTGAGCGGCGCAGGTCGGCGAGCACGACCGCCCGCCTCGCTACCCGGTTGAAGCTCGCGATCCAGCGCACGGCGACCACGCGCGGCAGATGATGCAGCACCTGGCTCGCGATCACGATGTCGACGGACCGGGGGGCGAAGGGCAGGGTGTCGCCGTCACCCACGACGACGTCCAGGCCGTTGTCCCGCGCGAGGCGCGCCGCCATGGGGATGACCTCGAGGCCGATGGGCGTGAGCGTGATCCCGTGCCGGCGCGCTGCCCGGGCTACCGCCCGCGGGATGTCCCCGAGGCCGGTTCCCACGTCGAGCAGTGTCCAGTGCACGTCGCGCGTTGCACCTTGCCCGTTGCACGAGTCGCGGAAGACGGGCTCGAGAGCGTCGAGGACCGCCCGCGTCCCACCGAACAGCGTGTTGAGGCGAGCGATGTCCCGCAGCTCATCGCGCACGGCGCCCGGGTGTGCGCGCCGGTCGTCCAGCAGCTCCCGGCCGATCATCCGCTGGAGAGGCTCGCGTAGCCGCCGCGGTAATAGAGCAAGGGCTTCCGGTCGGTCACGCTGCCGCCCGTCACGACCCCAATGAACACCGTATGGTCGCCCGCCGGCGTCTCGGCTTGCTTGTCGCACTCGATGGTCGCGAGTACCCCGTCGAGCAGGGGGAGTCCCTGCTCGCTCTCCGTGTAACCGATCCCGTCGAACCGGTCCGGGTGATCGGCGGCGAAACGGCGCGAGAGGGCTTCCTGGTCGGCGGCGAGCACGTTGAGCACGAAGCGGCGGGTCGCCTGCATCGCGGGGTGCATGTCGTGGCCCCGGTCCACGCACACGAGCAGCAGGGGCGGCTCGAGCGAGACCGACGCCACGGAGCTCGCCGTCATCCCGATGGGGTGGCCGCGCGCGTCGCGTGTCGTGAGGATGGTGACGCCCGTGGCAAACCGGCCGAGAAGCTGACGGAACTGCGCGGGATCGACACCGTGCATGAGTCACCAGAGCAGTCGGGCAAGGACGCTGGGTGCGAGGACGCGACGCGCCGGGACGAAGTTCCCCGTCGCGCCGACCAGAAGATCCGCGAGGTCCGGGCGGCGCGCCAGGCGGCCGACCACCCGCTCGGCGAGCGCGGGCCAGCCCACCCCCAGCCCGATGAGCCGTTCGAGCACCCACTTGCCGGCAAAGTGACGCCGTCGGGCGCGGACGTAGGGCTCGAGCATGGCGGAGCAGATGCGTGCGCTGGCGCCGGGCGTAAGCTCGGGGATCAGGCAGTCGGCCGCCAGCTCCGCGCCGCGCAGCGCCGCGTAGATGCCTTGACCGGTGAACGGATCGAAGAAATCGGCGGCGTCGCCCACGAGCAGGGCGCCGTCCACTGCGGGCTGGCGGGCCCACTGGCCGAACGGTCCGGTGGCGAGCACGTCGCGAACGAGGCAGCGCCGCTCGAACCGCCCGGCGAGCCCCGGATATCGCTCCAGCTCGGCGAAGAAGCCGGCGCGGAAATCCTGCCCGCGCCGCCGTACCAGGGAGCGGGGCACGACGAGCGCCACGGTCGTCACTCCCCCGCCGATCGGCCCCAGGCCCACGTACCCGCGCTCGCCCACGTGCAGCTCCCCCACGCCGTCCACGCCCGCCACATCCGTGACGTGGGCGGTGAAGGCGATCCGGCGCGGCGGCGACGTACGTATGAGCCCGAGCCGCCGGGCGACCACGGAGCGCAGCCCGTCCGCTCCGATGACGACGCGAGCGTTCCACGTTTTCCGTTTCCCGTTTCCCGATCGCGCCGCAACGCCCGCCACCGCGCGGCCATCCCACACGAGGTCCTCAACCGTCGTGCCCTCATGCACAGCCGCGCCCTCGCGGACCGCGGCGCGTAGCAGGATCGTGTCGAAGATCGCGCGCGACAGCGCGAAGCTGTAGGGCCGGGGCGGCACGTGGCCGTGATCGGACGCGAAGCGACCGCACATCACGACACCGCTGGGCGCGACCACCTTCATCCCGTAGAGCTTCGCGTGTGCCGCACCCTCGATCGCCGCGAGCACGCCTGCGCCGAGCCGCTCGAGAATAGGGGTCGTGGCAGGGCTCAGGTACTCCGAGCAGGCTTTGTCACGGGGAAACCGGGCGCGGTCGAGCAACAGGACTGATGCACCCGCCCGGGCGAGCAGGAGCGACGTGGTCGAGCCTGCGGGGCCGGCGCCGACAACGATGACGTCCCAGTACCGGTCGGTCACACGCGCCTTGACGCGGGGCTCATGAGGCTCGGCGGGGTGTTGAAGAAGCGGGGTCGGCGTCCCCGGTCCCCATCCTGAAGGATGGGCTCGGCGCAGCACAACCCTAAAGGGTGACGCCTGTGCTTCAGCACAGTGCTAGCCGAGCCCACGCTTCAGCGTGGGAATCATCGCGCACGCGACTTCATTGGTTTTTCAGGACTTCGCCGAGCGCGGCGACGGCCGCACCCACCAGCGTCGCGGCCAAGTTCACGCCGTCGTTGTCCAGCCATCGCCAGCCCCTGGTGAGTCGCACCGGCTCATGACATACCCTGTTTCCGCTCTCGAACCGCGCGTCGCAGGCCGGGCACTCGTACTTGGCCTGCAGCGTCGCTCCGAGCACGGAGTCGGCGAGCATGCCGACCACACCGGCAGTGACCAGCTCAGCTGACCCTGGGGCGGCGCCCCGGGGTCCGACCCATCGGGCGGTCAGCGCGATCAGGAGCGCCCCCGCCACACCGCCCGCCGTCCCCAGCGCCGTAATACCCCCCGACGCGCCGCGTGTGACCCGGGCGCCCGTCGTGATCAGGCGCGGGGCGATCGGCGAGAAGGCGCCGAGCTCGGTGGCCCAGGTGTCAGCGGTGGCGGCGGCGATCGCTCCGGCGGCCGCCGGCCAGGCGCCTAACAACGCTGCGACGGCCGCGACGCTCCCGTTCGCGATGACCTGGCGGGTAGTGCGCCGCGGCGCGCTGCGCTCGGCGAATTGCGTGAGGAGACTTCCCGACAGGAAAAAGGCGAAGAGCGGGATGAGACCGCGCCATCCGAAGCCCCAGGCGACCGCCGCCCCGACCGCGAGCGCCGCGGCGAGGCCGCCCGGGGCGAGCCAGCTCACTCGTCGAACAGCTCGCGCAGGATGCGGAGCTTCAGCTCCGCCGGCGCGCCGTGCGCGCGGCACCGGGCCCGCAGGAAATCGAGGAACAGCTTTTCGAAATCGAAGTGCTCGCCGCACGGAGGGCAATCGGCGAGGTGTTGACGGATCTCTTGCTCCACCTGAGGCGTCAGCTCGCGGTCGAGGAATTCGTACAGGTGCTCCGTGCACTCGCGGCAGTTCATGTCGAGCTTCCCTTGATGTATCCCATCCCCACAGCGTAGTCGTACAGCTTCGCTTGCAGCATGCGTCGGGCGCGGAATAACCGCGACTTCACGGTGCCCACCGGCACCTCAAGCACGCGGGCGATCTCCTCGTAGGAGAGACCCTCCACGTCGCTCAACACCACCGTCTCCCGGAATTGTTCCGGCAACGCGTCGATCGCCCGCAGTACCTCGTCATCCACGATCCGATCGAAGAACGTGCCCTGGGGGTCGTCGTCCTGCAGCTCCTCAAACACGGAAAATGGCTCGATCGCGTCCAAGTCTACCGTCTCGGGATGCCGGGTACGGCGCCGGTATTCATTAATGAAGGCGTGCCTCAGGATGGTCAGGAGCCAACCCTTGGCGTTGGTGCCCTGCTCGAACTGGTGCCAGGCGCGGTACGCTTTCAGCATCGTCTCTTGGACGAGGTCGTCGGCTTCAGCGGGGTTCCCCGTGAGGCGCAGCGCCACGCGGTACAGGCTATCGAGGTGCACCAGCGCCTCGCGCTCGAAGCTGGCCCGCTTGTCGGCGTCGGCGGCAGGAGTGGGCGTCGGGGGGGGAGTCGGGGTCGAGGCCATACCGTGACCCATAACCTGCCCGCGCCGGGCTGGGTTCCGCAATGGGGTGGGAGCGTGCTAGGTTACGCCCGCCGTGGTCCACAGCATCGTTCCTCTCGCCGTGCTCGAAGCGGTCCGCAACCTCGATACCCCAGTCGAGGACGGCCTGTCGGAATTCGCCGAAGAGCTGCTCTCCAAGCGGCTCGGCCTCTCCCACACCGTGGCCATGCAGCTCGCCCAGTACGAAGCGATGGTGCGGCGCGACGCGCGCGCCGACCCGGCGCACGTCGAGGCCTTGCTCCGGCTGGTCGGCCGCCGGCCCGACGCCGACCTCGTGTTCGCCGATGCGGGGCGGCGCGCGGCCCGGCGCGCCGTGCGCCGGCTGTCCGTGGCGTCGCGGCTCGCGGCTCGGGCCGCGCCGCGGCTGCTGGGGTACGGTGTCGCGCGCCGCGCGGCGCGTGCCGTGTTCGGTGGGGAGCTGCGGCGCGAGGGCGGTGTGCCGGTGGCTCGGGTGGGCGATTCCATCGCCGTGAACGCGACTCCGGACGGCGCCGCGTGCGCGCTGTATGGCACCGGCTTCGCGGAGCTGCTGCGCCTGCTGGTGGGCCTGGAGGGCGCGATGCTCCACACCACGTGTCGCGCCACGGGCGGCGAACGCTGCGAGTGGCGGGCGGCTCCTCCCGACCCTCGGCATCACTGATGCCCCCTCCGCTGCTCGACGGACTCGACTTCGCGGCGCTGGCGGAGGCGCTCGCGGCGCTCGGCGCCGACGCATGGCTGCTGTACGACTTTCGCCACGTGAACCCGGTGTCTGAGCGCATCCTCGGTCCCACCGGCATGGGCACGCGGCGCTTGTTCGTGCTGCTGCCGCGCAGCGGGAAGCCGGTCGCCGTGGCGCATCGTATCGAGCTGCAGCCGCTGGCGGACTTCCCGGGCGAGGTCCGTCCCTACGGCTCGTGGCGCGAGCTGCACGACGAGCTGCGCGCGCTGGCGCGCGGCCGCACGCTCGCGATGGAGGTCTCGCCGCAGGACGCGGTGCCGTATCTCGACCGCGTGCCGCACGGCGTCGTGCAGCTGCTCGAGGGGTTCGGCGCCCGCGTCGTGTCGTCCGCGCCGCTGGTGTCGCGCTTCGCCGCGCGCTGGAGCGCCGCGGAGGCGGCGGGGCACCGGCGCGCGGCGCAAGCGCTGGCTGAGATCGCCCGCGAGGCGCTCATCTGGGCGGGGCGCGAGACGACGCGCGGCGCCGAAGTGCGCGAGGTCACGCTGCAGCAGCGTGTGGTCGGGGCAATCGGGCGCGCCGGCTTCGTGACTGACCACCCGCCGATCGCGGCGTTCGGAGCGAACTCCGCGATGCCGCACTACGAGCCGCACGCGGGGGCGGATCTACGGCTGCAAGCCGGCCAGGTGTTGCTGCTCGACCTGTGGGGCGGCCCCGCGCTCGGGTCCGTGTTCGCCGACCAGACGTGGATGGGCTTCGCGGGGCGGGCCCCCGACGCGGAGGTCCGCAAGGTCTGGCATACGGTGCGGGCGGCGCGTGATGCCGCGGTCGCCCTACTCCGGGAGCGCTGGCAAAGGCCGGGGAAGGGGGAAGGGGCAAGGGTCCCCACCGGTGCGGAGGTGGATGATGCGGCGCGCGCCGTGGTCCGCGGGGCCGGGTACGGTGAGTACTTCGTGCACCGCACCGGGCACTCGATCGATCGTGACCTGCACGGCTCGGGCCCGCACATCGACAACTTCGAGACCGCCGACGAGCGCGCGCTCGTGCCCGGCGTCGGCTTCTCGGTGGAGCCGGGGATCTACCTGCCTGGCCGGTTCGGCATGCGCAGCGAGATCAACGTGTTCATGGACGAAACGGGTCCC
>DASPXE010000325.1:0-1625 GCA_035637455.1 Gemmatimonadales bacterium | reverse complement strand
CCTGTGGTTCTTCCTGTTCATCATCATCGGGGGCAGCTTCGCCTGCATCCAGGTGCTGAACGAGGCGATCCAGACTCGCGCCATCGGGCAGATCGTCTCGATGGTGCTGGTCGAGCTGGCGGTCGCCCTGTTCGAGGTGCTCTTCTTGTACCGCGAGCTGATCGATGCCATCACGCCGTGGCTGGCCCAGCAGGGGTTCCAGCTGGGCATCGTCGGGACACTGGGGCTGGCCCTCCTGGGGTGGGTGGGTGTCCGTGGCATGACGTGGTTCTTGTTCGGCCGGTTCGGCACGCCGGCGCTGCTCGCCATCCTGGGCCGGAAGGCGATGGAGGGCGTGGGCGCCGTCCGGGCGGCCGCGACCGCGGACGCGGAGTTCTGGAAAGGACCGATCAACGCCCTCAAGGCCGAGCACGAGTGGTTCAAGAAGGAGGCCCAGCACCTGATGGAGCTCTTGACCCTGCCGGTGCTGCAACTGGTCGCCAGCGGGTTCAACTTCCTGGTCGTCGTGATCATGGGCAAGCCGCACTTCAATTTGCCGTTCCGGTCGCTGGACCAGGTGCTCCACAGCACGCCGATCTTCCAGACCGGCAAGACCAGCACGGTCGAGGGAGGTGCGTCATGAGGGGTCGCGTAGCGGCACTGGTCCTGGCGCTCGGCGTCATGGCGTGCTCGCCGTCGGGAAAGGCGCAGACGCCCCGGTCGACGCTCGTGATCGGGTTGGACATCAGCGGCTCGTTCCGGCGCAACACCAGTTTCAACGGCGCGATCGAGTTCGCGTCGCTCTACATCTACGGCCATCTGAACGGGGTCGGCGGACTGCAGCCGAACACGGCGATCTTCGTCGGGGAGCTGGGCGGCGAGCGTACCGGGCAGGCGAAGGTGTTCCACCCGATCCAGGATCTTTCGGGTAAGTCGCCGGCGCAGATCGCATCGGATCTGCGCGCGTGGTTCCCGCAAGAGGACCCGATCACCGATTTCAACGCGTTCTTCCAGCGCGCGGCCCTGCATGTGAAGCGCAACAATCTGGTGCTGGCGCCGCTCAACGTCGTGCTGTTCTCCGACGGCGAGCCGGACTATCCGGGGGCGGGCCGGCTGTCCGTGGAGGACAAGTACAAACGGGTGGACTTGAGCCCGCTCGAGTACCTGTCACGCAGCGTGACCGTGCGGCTGCTGTACGCCGACCCGCCCATCGCCCAGTTGTGGGAGAACAAGGTGCCACGCAAGCGCGTGCGCCTCTGGACGCAGGACTCGGAAGTAATGAAGGGGTGGCGCCGTCACATGGTCGATGGCGCGCCGATGGAGCGCCAGGATTCGCTGTGGTCCTGGGTGGAGAACGTGGTGGACATGCGGGTGCGGCGAGAACGGGTCTTATGAGACGTCAGACGTCAGACGTCAGCTGTGCCCAAACTTCCGGATCTACGTCCCCATGCGGCACCAGCGCGCGCTGTAGCTTGTAGCGCAGTTTCGCGACGCCCCGAAGGTCACGCCCCAGCTCGGACAGCCGAATGAGCCGCGCGGCGCGGCGCGCCAGCGCGCGGCGCCCGTCGCGAAACCGCGCCGACCCGCCGTCCACGGGTCGGTACTGCGCCCAGCCGATCGATCCGCAGCACCCAGCGGGCCCATAG
>DASPXE010000324.1:0-29517 GCA_035637455.1 Gemmatimonadales bacterium | reverse complement strand
TCGCATCGGCGAAATGCGACAATGCGGATGCTGAAAGCGACAGGGATGATCCCGGGCGCAGATCGCCGCAAGAAGGCTGGGTCTGGTACGTTTCTTTCGGCAACCCTCCTTGCTGCGACGCCGCTCGTGCTACTCCATCGTCAGACGGGATCACGACTAACGTGACAATGCACGTCGCACCAGGCGCTGCGTGGACGCAACGTTGGCGGCCGGCGAGTGGCGGGCTTGGTGTGGCGCCGTGTCCACGGTCCGGCGTCCGAGCCTCGCCATGCGCGGCGACCGGCGTGGCAGCCTCGTCGGTCTCGGATCACCTCGCCCGTCCCTGGGTTCGTAACGCCGCCGAGCAAGAGGGGTGGGAGCTGGAGGAATGTGAGGCAGTCGACGGTGAGTGCCGGTTACCGAGGGGCACTCGCCTTTGGGTGTACGACCTCGCACCCTGGAACGACGTCGCGCTGCACCTGCTGCGCTGCGTCACGACGTCGCACCCTGCGGTGCCGGTTCTCCTCTTCGTCCCCACGAGAACGGACGTCGCCAGTTTGCTCGTGCGGTGCGGTTCCGCTCCCTGTCTCACCGCGGAGTTCCAGCTTCGTGACCGTGAGCAGGTCATACGATTGAGAGCGGCGATGCGGGACCTGGTTCGCAACGCTCCCGGCGAAGTCATCGGAAGCACGATTGTGAGCCTCATGCCGCCCGACCCCAACGTGGCACGCTTCTGCCGGCAAGCGGTCGCGCACCTGTGTTACTCCAAGGACCAGGGCGCGCTGACCGTGTACTCGGTCTCGCACGACTTACACGTTGGCGTTCGCACACTTGAGCGAGCGTGCGGCGACGCAAGCCTGCCTCCGCCCAAAGAGATGCTCGACTGGATCACGCTCCTAGTGGCGGCTTACACAGCCGCCGCAACACAGACCCGTACTTGTAGGGTTGCGGCGTACCTCGGCGTGGATTCGCAGAAGCTCTGGCGGCTCAGACACCGCCTGTTGGCACCGGCCTTCCTCCGAGAACCAGGCACCTCGGTGCGCGAGTTCGAGCGTGTTCTTCTGGGCTTCGCCGACCGTTGCGGGATCGCCCGCGAGAGGGCGAACGAACTTGCCGCGCATCTCGTCGCTTGAGTGATAGGACTCAAGGAACGGCCCTACATCCGCACCGGCCCGAGATAACGTCGCAGTCCCTCCTCAAACTCGAGCGGCTCGATCCCGAACACCGACTCGATCGCGTTCGCCGGCGTCGCACTTCCCTCGATCAACATCTGGAGCTGGTCGCTCGTGATGGGGGCGGTGGGCCCAAGGAAATCGAACCCTCCCGTCACGGTCCGGACGAGGCCGAGCGGAACATGAATCAAGGGACGGGAGCGCCCGGCCGCCCGCCCGATGGCGAGCAAGAACTCTTCGTAGGTCAGAACCTGAGGCCCCCCAAGCTCGAACACACCGCTCGTGTCGGGCCGTTCTGCGGCGAGGGCGAACGCCAGCGCGACGTCTTCGATCCAGACGGGCTGCGTTGGAAAGCGGCCGTCTCCGACCACGGGAACGACCGGCGACCAGCGGTGCAGCCGCGCCAGCAGGCGGATGGGCGCGCTCTCGGGACCGTTGATGATCGAAGGCCGGAAGATCGCGTGCGACACCCCTGAGTCCGCCACCAGCCGTTCGGCCTGGGACTTCGTGCGGTGGTACGGCGTGGCGCCGGGCTCATCCCGCGCTCCCACGGCGCTCATATGGAGGAAGCGCCGCACGCCCGCGGCGCGGGCGGCGGCAAGCACAGCCCGGGTGCCTTCCACGTGCACCGCCGCGAAGGTCTGGGAGCCTTGCTCGACGATGATGCCGACGAGATGGATGACCGTCTCGGCGTCGCGGGCGAGCTGTTCCAGAGCCACGCGGTCGTCGAGGCGTCCAGTCACCAGTTCCGCGCCCAGGTCGGTAAGGACGCCGGCCTGCCCCGGGTCGCGCACCAGCGCTCGGACGTGGTGTCCCCGGCGCACGAGCGTGGCCGCGACGTGTCGGCCAACGAACCCAGTGCCGCCTGTCAGCGCCACCAGCATGGGATGGGGGCCGCTTGAGCGGCAGGGCCGAGCCGCGGCTTCAGCCGCGACTCAAGTGCCGCCGCCCTCGTCCAAGAACACCAGCGTCCCGCGTCGCCCCACAACCGTCACGAGGGCATCGTAGACGGTGGGGTCGAGCACCGTCCCCGAGAGATCGGCCATGCGCTGCACCGCGTGGTCGGGCGTCATCTTCTCCTGATAGGCTCGCGACGTGCTGAGGGCATCGTAGACCTCGGCGGCGCCGATGATGCGGGCCGCGTGTGGAATCTCCTCGCCGCGCAGTCCGTCCGGGTAGCCGGTGCCGTCCCAGCGCTCGTGGTGGCCGCGCACTGCCGTAATGATGTCGCCAAGGTGTGACAGCGGTGCGAGGATCTGGGAGCCGATCAGGACGTGCTGCTTCACGTGCTCGAACTCTTCGGGCGTGAGGGCGCCCTGTTTATTCAGCACGGACTCCCGCGTCCCGATCTTGCCGATGTCGTGCAAGCGGCCCGCCACCCGCACCCGCTCGAGCTCCTCGTCCGACAGGCCGAGTTGGTGGGCGAGCGTGGCAGCGAGGTCCGCGACGCGCGCAGAGTGGCCGCGCATGTAGGGGTCTTTCGCTTCGAGCGCGTTCACCAGCGCCTCCAGCGTGGCGACGGAAATCCGCTCCAGCTTGTCGCGCTCCCGGTGGAGCTCCGCGGTACGGGTCGTGACTTCTTCCTTGAGCCACTGGTTCAAGTGCCGGTTCTCGAGCAGCATCTCACGCCGTTTCAGGGCGCGCTGCACCGCGCGGCCCAGATCGGCGAGTTCGATCGGCTTGGTGAGGTAGTCCATGGCGCCACGCTGCATGCACAGGGCGGCGCTGGTGGCGTCATTGACAGCCGTGAGCATCAGGATGGCGAGCTCGGGTTCGATCTCGAGGGCCTGGGGCACGAGGTCCACGCCGCTCGTGCCCGGCATGCGGATGTCGCACAGCATGAGCGAGACGCGGTGGCGCCGCAACTGCTGCAGCGCCTCCTCCCCCGACCCGGCGGCGTAGACCTCGAACTGCTGCTGGGCGAGGAACTTCTTGAGGGCGTTGCGGATCGGCTCCTCGTCGTCCACGACCAGCACCTGGACGGGCCCCGTATTCTCAGCCACCATGGTCCTCCTCCCGCTAACCCTCCACGAACGTGACTTCCACCGGCCCCGGGAGCAAGCCCGCGCGCTCAGCCCGCCCCAGCAACTCGGTCACGGCGCGACGCCCCTGGGGACCGTAGTCGATGGTGTACGCGTTCACGTACATCCCGATGAACCGGTCGGTGCGCGTGTCATCGAGTCCGCGGCTGAATCCCTTCGCGTGCGCGAGCGCCTCCGCGCGGTGCCGCAGTCCGTACTGGATGCTCGCTTTCAGGTCGCGCGCGATGTCGCGCATGAGCGCGGCTCCCAGGTCGCGCCGCACCACGTTGCCGCCGAGGGGGAGCGGCAGGCCGTGTGTCTCCTCGTACCACCACTCGCCCATGTCGACCCAGAGGTGCAGACCGCGGTCGCCGTACGTGAGCTGTCCTTCGTGGATCAAGAGGCCCGCATCCGCGCGCCCCGCGGTCACGTAGTCTTCGATCTGATCGAACGGGACGACGACGTGCCGCGCGGCGGGCTGATACAGCTTGAGCGTCAGGAAAGCGGTCGTGAGCTCGCCGGGCACCGCCACCAGCGCGCCTCCCCCCGCGGCGAGGGCGCCGCGAGGGTCGGCCGGTCGCGGAGTGCGCGCCACGATGCGGGGCCCGTAGCGGTCGCCGATGCTCGCGCCGTGCGCGAGCAGCGCGTACCGGTCGGCGAGGTGCGCGTACGCGTGCAGCGACACCGCCGTCACCTCGAGCTCGCCGTTGAGGGCGCGGCGGTTCAACGTCTCGATGTCGGCGAGCTCATGCTCGTAGCGCCGGGCGCCGGTGTCGATCTTGCCGGCGGCCAGCGCCCAAAACATGAACGCGTCGTCGGCGTCCGGGCTGTGCGCGAGGTGGATGGTGCGCCCGGGATCAGCGGGCACGAGTCCGTCCGGCCGTGAGCTGCGTCGCCTGCGCGTGGAAGGCGTCGAGGTTGTCCTGGTGATCGCTGTATTCGGGTCGCTTGCGGTCCCGCTCGGCTGCCTCGTTCTGGAGGAAGTCGCGGTACGCGCGGTGCGCGCCCGCGGGGTCGCGCCGCAGCTCGAGCGCGCGGGCGCGTAGCATGAACGCGAACAGATGCGTCGGGACGGCGCGGCGGATGGAATCCGCCTGCGCGAGCGCCGCGGCGTAATCCCCGCCCGTCAGGTCGAGCACGCCAAGGTGGTAGCGCGCGTCGACGTCGAGCGCCGGCAACATGGCATACGCCTGCAACGCCATCGGCAGGAAGAACCCAGCACTGTCGGACTTCCCCTGCGAATGCAGGGTCATCACCCGGTTGTAGAGCCGTGTGGCCCGCTCCTCGGGGGACATCTGCGAGATGTCGGGAGGCGTGATGGGGGATGCGGCAGCCGGCTCATCCCCCACCCCTCCCACTTCCCGCCTTCCGCCTCCCGACCCGCCCCCGAGGCGGAGCAGCAGCACGGCGACGAGCGCCCCCAGCGCCGCGCCCGCCACGGCCCACGGCAGCCCAACCCGCCACCCGGCCGCCTGGGCGCCTGCCACCTGAGCGCCGCACTTGTGACAAAACCTCGCCGTGGCCGTGAGTGGAGCACCGCACGCGTGACAGGTCATGGAGGCCGGAATCTAACTGGCAGGAATCCGCCAGGGAGCGTAGTGTATCCCGCGTGGGTCACTACGCGACCGCCTGTCCGCCCGACCGCCTGACCGCCGCCTCATGAGCGCCGCCTTCCCGGGCCAGGACCGCGCCAAGCACATGGGCGAGCTCAAGCGTGGCGACGAGCGCTGGGAGGTCTACCTCGAGATGCAGCCCGACTTGGAGGGCGGTGGCGCGCCGCTGCCCGGCGCCCCGGCTGGCCGCGTCGGGCCGGTGCGCGGACGGTTGCATTTTATGAGCGGCGAGCGGCGCCGCACCAGCAGCTGGATCTTTCTGGAATGGTCCGAGCGCGAGATTCAGGATAGGTTCGGTGAATTTTCGGCTGTGGAGCTGTGGCACTTCGTGGAAGCGCTGGACGGCTGACCGGGCGCGTGGAAAATCGTGCATATTTTGCACGATTTCGCGCTCACACGTGCAGAGAGACCCGTTATCAAGCCACCAAGCCAGCTCGCTGTTGCGTTTCAGACACAGAACGGTTGACACCGTGCCACGGCGCCCTTACGTTCCCGCATGCCCGCCGCAATCCACCTCGTGAGATGTTCGAGCGCCTGTCGCCCCGGGCCCGGCGTCGCGCTGTCGTCGTTGCTGGCATCCCCCGTGCAAGAGCCCCGATTAACTAGACCGCTTTAGGAGAGCGACCTTATGACCGCGACGTTGGACCATACCACCTCCACCTCGGCAGCCAAGCCGGCCACCGGCGCCACGCCCGCCGACGTGATCCGCAAAGCCAAAGATGCGGGCGTGCAGGTGGTCGATCTGAGGTTCACCGACCTGCCGGGCACCTGGCAGCACTTTTCGACCCCGTTAAAGGAGCTGACCGACGACCTGTTCAAGGAAGGGATCGGGTTCGACGGGTCCTCGATTCGCGGGTTTCAGGCGATCAACGAGAGCGACATGCTGCTGTTCCCGGACCCGGCGAGCGCGTTCGTGGATCCGTGCCTCGAGGTGCCGACCTTGTCGCTCACGTGTGACGTGGCCGACCCGGTGACCGGCGAGCGCTACAGTCGTGACCCGCGCTACGTGGCGCAGAAGGCGGAGCAGTATCTCGTGAAAACGGGGATCGCCACGACCGCCTACTACGGCCCGGAAGCCGAGTTCTACATCTTCAACTCCGTGCGCTTCGACCAGAATGCGCACGAGGGCTACTACCACATCGACTCCGAGGAGGGGATTTGGAACTCGGGGACGAACGGCGGGGGCCCGAATCTTGGTCATCGCCCGCGGCACAAGGAGGGCTACTTCCCCGTCCCTCCCGTGGACAAGCTCCAGGACCTGCGGTCCAAGATCATGCTCGCCATGATCGCGTCGGGGATCGACGTCGAGGTGCATCACCACGAGGTGGGCACCGCGGGTCAGACCGAGATCGACATGCGGTTCACCACGCTGACTCGCATGGCCGATCAGCTGATGATGTACAAGTACATCGTCAAGAACGTCTGCCACCAGCACGGCTACACGGCGACGTTCATGCCCAAGCCGATGTTCGGGGACAACGGCTCCGGGATGCACGTGCACATGAGCCTCTGGAAGGACGCCAAGAACCTGTTCTTCGACCCGAACGGGTACGGCTTGATCTCGGATACCGCGCGCTGGTACATCGGCGGGCTGATCAAGCACGCGGCGGCGTTGCTCGCGTTCGCGGCGCCCACCACCAACAGCTACCGGCGGCTGGTCCCGGGCTACGAGGCGCCGATCAACCTCATCTACTCGCAGCGCAACCGCTCGGCGATCTGCCGCATCCCGGTGTACTCGAAGTCGCCGAAGGCGAAGCGAATCGAGTTCCGGGCGCCCGATCCTTCGAGCAACGGATACCTCACGTTCGCCGCGCTGCTCATGGCGGGCTTGGACGGCGTAAGGAACAAGATCGAGCCGCCCAAGCCGATGGACGTGGACCTCTACGAGCTCGAGCCCGAGGAGCGCAAGCACGTAAAGAACACCCCCGGGTCGCTCTCCGAGTCGCTGGCCGCGCTCGAGGCAGACCAAGACTTCCTGCTCCAGGGGAGCGTGTTCACGAAGGACGTGATTGAGACGTGGCTGTCCTACAAGCGGGCGAAGGAGGTCGATCCGGTCGCGCTGCGGCCGCACCCGTACGAGTTCTTCCTGTATTACGACGTCTGAACGAGGGCAGTAGCGGGCGGCAAGGGCGGCATGGGGCGGCAGCGGCTCCCCTGCCGCCTTTGCCGCCTTCTGCGGCCTTCTGCTGCCCTCTATCTTAGTCCCCCATGGCCACCACTGCCGCCGAAACCCGCGAGCTGCTCGACGAGCTGAAGAAGGGCCGCGTGCGCTTTCTGCTGCTGCAGTTCACCGACTTACTGGGCGTGAACAAGGCAGTGGAGGTGCCGGCTTCCCGGTTCGAGCAGGCCCTGGCCGGCGAGGTGCTATTCGACGGCTCGGCGCTGGAGGGCTTCGCCCGGGTGGAGGAGGCGGACGCCCTGCTGGTGCCCGATCTGGCGAGCTTCCGGGTGTTTCCCTGGGAGGGCGCGGCCGGCCACGCGGGCGACGGGGAGGCCGGAGGAGCGGTGGCGCGGCTCATCTGCGACATCCGCTACCCGGACGGCCGGCCGTTCGAGGGTTGCCCTCGGACCACGCTGAAGCGGCAGATCGAGCGGGCCGGCAAGCTGGGCTTCACGATGCGGGTCGGGTGCGAGGTGGAGTTCTTCATCTTCGAGCAGGGCGACCGCGGCGAGCCGACGACCCGGACGCTGGACGCCGGCAGCTACTTCGATCTCATTCCGGTGGACCGCGGGGAGCGGGCGCGCCGCGTCATCGTGGCTGGCCTCGAGGAGATGAAGCTGAGCTCGGAGGCGTCGCATCACGAAGTAGCTCGTGGCCAGCACGAAATCGACCTTGGCTCCGCCGACCCGTTGACGATGGCCGACCACCTGGCCACGCTGCGGTTCGTCGTGCGGACCATCGCCGTCCGGCACGGCCTCGTCGCCACCTTCATGCCCAAACCGATCTACGGTCGCAACGGCTCGGGGATGCACACGCACCAGTCCCTGTTTGCCAAGGGGAAGAACGCGTTCTTCGACCCCCAAGGCCCGGTCCAGCTTTCGGAGGTGGGGCGGTGGTACATCGGGGGGCTGCTGCGGCACGCCCGCAGCTACTGCGCCGTAACCAATCCGCTGGTGAATTCCTACAAGCGGCTCGTGCCGGGTTACGAGGCCCCGGTGAACGTGTCGTGGTCCACTCAGAACGTGTCTCCCCTCATTCGGGTACCGGCGCAGCGCGGCGACGCGACCCGGTGCGAAAACCGCATGCCCGACCCGTCGGCGAATCCGTATCTCGCGCTCGCCGTGCAGCTCGCCACCGGCCTGGACGGCATCCAGGAGCGGATTGACCCGGGCGAGCCCGTGAACAAGAACATCGCGCGCATGTCCTATCGGGAGCGCCGTAAATTTCGGATCGACGACCTGCCCCGGGATTTGCACGAAGCGCTGGACTACCTCGAGAAGGACCCGGTGGTCCGTGAGGCCCTGGGCGAGCACATCTACGAGCGGTATCTCGACGCGAAGCGGGAAGAATGGCAGGAGTACATCGGGCAGGTCAGCGAGTGGGAACTAGACAGATATCTGGGGCAATACTGACCGCACGCGGAAAGACGTCACGGAGGGACGTCGCGCAGCAACGTCACGGAGCACCGTCGCGAAGAGACGTGTTAGCGGTCAGAAGGTGGGTTCGCGTGCAGCCGGCCGATCATCTTGCTGATGACGATGACCCGGCCCTCCAGGGCGACGATCGCGCGCTGATGGGTGGCGTCCAGTGCTGCGGCCACGCGCAAGTGCGTGACGGCCTCCTGGGCCGAACCCCGCGCATACAGCAGGAACTGGCGGAACTCGGGTACCGTGCCCCGGCCGCATGCCTCCGCTATGTTCGAGCATATGGAGAGGGTTGCACGTACCAGTTGGTCGCCGCGTTCGAAGCTGCCGGGCCCCCGGAACGTGCGCGCTAGGCGCACCGCGTCGGCCGCAAGCTCACAGGCCAGTTCGTGGACGCGCAGCCGTGCGGCGTGAGCTTTGAGCACCATACCGCGCCAGCATAGCAGCCCCCTCGGCACCGAGTGTCACCCTTCTAACGCCTGTACGTGACGATTTCACGCGACGTCGTTCTGCTACGTCTATCCGTGACGCTGTTTGTAATCGCGGCGTGCGATGGCGTTTCCCGCCCCGGCGATACCCTCGGCCTGCAAAGCCTCGGGCGCTGGGAGTGGCACGGGCGCATTGTGGCCGACGCCGACCCGCAGCTCACTATCGCCCGGCTGCGCATCGACACGACCCACGGCGGCGGCGACGTCGCGCTCGCACGCTACGACTTCAATCCGGCGGTGGGCGAGGGGGATGAATACTCGATCACGCTCGGGCTCGAGCTCGGCCGCGTGCGCGACCTCACGCCGGGCACGCCCTACCCACTCGGCCCGCCGCCGGCGCGGGTCCCGGCGCACGCGACCGTCGCCTGCCTGTGCCGGCCGCTCAAACCGGACTCGGTCCGCGGCACCCTGCTGTTGGCGACGCGCGGCCTGCGCCAACTTTCCGGCCGGGTCGACGCGACGCTGTACTTTACCGAGTGGAACGACACCTCGCGGCACGTCACCTATTCGCTGCACCAGCGCATTGACGCGGTCAAGTAAGGCGGCGGTCTGGCGGACCGGCGGACGGGCGGTCGGTATCGCGGTGATGCTGCTGACCGCCCGACTGCCTGACCGCCTCACCGGCCAGACCACGATCGACACGATCGTTGTCGTCAACCACAACATCTTCGACCTCTCGGACGACGCCCCGGGGCTGCTCGCCCGGCTCGCGAACGCGCTGCACGTGACGACGCGCGCGGGCGTGATCCGGCGTACCCTGTTCGTGAACCCGGGCGACGGCTACGACTCCGCGCGCGTGGCCGAGAGCGAGCGGGCGTTGCGGGCGCTGTACGTTTTCAGCCGCGTCCAGCTGGACACTACCCGCATCGCTGGCCGCCTCGCGCTGCGCGTCGAGACGTCGGACGGCTGGAGCACCAAGCCGCAGTTCGGTTACTCGACCGCAGGAGGCGATGCGACGTGGCTCGCCGGCCTGGTGGAGGAGAACCTGCTCGGCACGGCCACGGCGCTCGCGGCCGTCTACAGCAAGACTCCGGACCGGAGCGTCGTGGACCTGCGGTACGGGAGCCCCCACTTCTTCGGGCGGCGCACGCGGCTCGTGGCCGAGTACGCGAGCAAGTCGGACGGCAAGCGGGGCCTCTGGTTTCTCGGGGTGCCGTTCTACGAGACGGGCGCGCGGCGCGCGCTCGGAACCGACGGTGAAGCGGCTTCGGAGCGGGTGCTCGTGTTCCACCATCGTGTAGCGGCCGCGACCGTCGACACCGTCGAGCGCCGCGCGCTCCGGGTCGGCGTGAGTGCGGGGCTCGCGCTCCAGGCCACCAGCCGCGGCTTCGTGCGCCTGTGGGTGGGGGGCGAATGGCGCCGGGAGGACTTCGGCTCCGAGGGCACCTTCGTGTTCCCGCGCTCGACGTTCGGGGCGGTGGGTGGGGGGGTGGACGTCGGGCACGTGCGGTTTCACGTGCTCGAGCGCTTCAACTCTTACGCCCGGCGAGAAGACGTGGATCTCTCGCAGCTACTGCATGTCGGCGTGTGGGCCGCGCCCCGCGCGTGGGGCTATCCGTCGGAGCGGGCCGGGATCGGCCCGGAGCTGAGCGGCCAGGTGAGCGCGCTCTGGCCCGGCGGGTTCGCGGTGCTGCGGGGCGGGGGGAACGGGGTCTACACCGCCGCCGGCCTCGACACGGCACGGGTGACCGGCAGCGTCACCGTCGCAAGCCAGAACCTGCGGCGCCAGACGCTGATCCTGCACCTGGAAGGGGGTGCGCTGCGGCGGCCGAAGCCGGGCGCCGAGTTCGACCTGTGGGTGCTGCAGAAGGGACCGCGCGTGTTCGGAATCCACCAGTTCACCGGCACGCGCATGGTGTGGCTCGCGCTCGAGGACCGCATTCTCGTGAGCGACGAGGTGTGGGGGCTCGTTGGTCTGGGGCTCGCCCCGTTCTTCGACTACGGCGGTGCGTGGTGGTACGGGGATGAGCCCACCCGGCTCGGCGGCGACGTGGGGCTCGCCCTGCGGATGGGCCCGACCCGCGCGGTGCACGGCGACGTGGGCGAGTTCGCCCTGGGGTATCGCTTCGGGCGCGGGTTCAGCGGTTGGGCTGTCGCCGTGCGTAAGGGCGTCGCCTTCTGAACGGCCCTTGACATGCTGGAGTGAGTGCAATATTGTCCCCACTACAAAATCGACTACAGTCATAATTAGCCCTGATACAGGTGCCAAATGTCCCCAGAACTTGAACTTTCCCGCCGCGAGCGAAAGAAGGAAGAGACCAAGGAGCGGATCTTTAAGGCCGCCCTCGCCCTGTTCAAGCAAAAGGGGGTCGAGCAGACCACGGTCGACGAGATCTCCGCGAAGGCCGACGTCGCCAAGGGCACGTTCTTCAACTATTTCCCGCACAAGGAAGCGGTCTTCGGATACCTCGGCGAGACGTGGTTCGCACAGGCCGAGGCGGAGTCTGCGGAGATCCTTTCCCGACCCGGACGGGTCGGCCCGCAGCTGATCGCAATGTTCGCCGAACTCGCCGCCTTTCATGAAGAGGAACCCACCATCGCCCGGTACGTCGTGGCGGAGTGGATGCGGAACCAGCACACCGGCACCGACGAGATGTGCCTGCGCTGGGATGATCTCGCTATCCGGATGATCGGGAAGCTGCAGGCGAACGGCGAGCTGCGCCCGGATGAGGTCCCGGAGCGGCTGGCGGGCGTGCTCCATGCGGTCCATCAGGGAACGATTCTCGAGTTCGTCGAATCTCCGGAGCCACCTTTCCCGTTGAGAGACGAGTTGCGCCGGCGCTTGACGCTCGTGTTCGAGGGCCTGGCGCCGCGCGGAGGCAAGTGACATGCGACGGTTCATTGCAGCGCTGCTGCTCACGGGACTCGGCCGGGCCGCGCTGGCGCAGCAGCCTGCGGACACGTTGCGCCTGACGCTTGACGGGGCGGTGCAGCGGGCGCTGGAGCGGGGCGTCGAGCTGAGACTGGCACGCGCGGACGTGCTAGAGGCGAACGGCGCGGTGCGTGAGGCGCTGTCCGCCGCGCTCCCCCAGGTCACCGGGTCGCTCACCTACAGCCGGCAGTTTGCGTCCATCTATCAGGGCGTGGCCGCAGACACGAGCTCGATCGCGAAGCTGTTCCAGAACACGCCGTTCGGCGCGCCCAACACCTGGAACCTGCAGATCCAGGCGAGTCAGCTGCTGTGGTCGGGGGGGAAGGTGGGGGCGGCGCTTTCGGCCGCCAAGTCGGTGCGCCAGGTGGCCGCGCTCAACCAGGCGGAGACTGCCGCGGACATCACCTTCCAGGTCAAACGGGCGTACTGGAACGCGGCGTTGCAGCGGCGGCTGCTCGCGATCGCGGTCGAGAATTTGGATCAGGCTCGGCAGCATCTGCGCGAGGTCCAACTGTTTCGCCAGGCTGGCACGCGCGCCGAATACGACCAGCTCCGCGCGCAGGTGGAGGCGGCGAACCAGGAGCCCCAGGTCGTACAGGCGCGCAATGAGTACGACATCGCCATGCTCGAGTTGAAACGATTGCTCGATGTTCCGGCCGAGCAGGCGGTCGCGCTCGAGACAACGCTGGACTCGCCGGACGCAACGATCCCGGTCCTGGCCACGGATTCGCTCGGCGGTCCGGACCGCCCCGGCCTCGCCGCAGCGGAGTTCGCGGTGAGCGAGCAGGAGCAGCTCCTGAAGGTGGCGCGGGCGAACCGCTGGCCGACGCTTTCACTGTCGACGACCTACACAGAGCAGGCGTTCCCAGCGGACGTGTTCCCGGCCGTGGATCAGTTCCGGCGCGGCTGGAGCGGCGACCTGAAGCTCGCGTTTCCGATCTTCCTCGGGTTCAAGACGGCGGGCTCGATCGAGCGCGCCCGCGCCGCCCTGCTGCGGGCGCAAGCGCAGCGGGACCAGACGCGCCGCCAGGTGGAGCTCGAGGTGGCGCAGGCGCGGGCCGAGGTGGACCGGGCCCGCGCGCTCATCGTGGCGCGCCGCGAGACTGTGCGCCAGGCGCAGCGGGCGCAGCACCTCGCGGGCGTGCGCTATGCGAACGGCATGGCGACGCAGCTTGAAGTGTCCGACGCGCGCGTCGCCCAGCAGCAGGCGGAAGTCAACGAAGTGCAGGCGACGCGAGACTACTTCGTCGCGCTGGCCCGGCTCGAGCGGGCTCTAGGGCGACCGGTGCCGGTCGTCCAGCAGCCGATCGAGCGGCTGGCGCAGGCTTCTCACTCTGGGGAAACACAGCCATGAAGCGCAATCTGATCGTGGGGGCGCTGGCAGGCGCCGCCCTCGTTGTCCTCGCGGCCACCCGTCACGGGTCGCGCGGTGAAGCGGCAGCGCGCGCCGTGGCGGATACGGCGCCGGCGGCTGCCGTCCTCGGACGGAGCGATGTGGCGACCGCGGCCCGCACCGACCTCATCGCCGGGATTCCGGTGTCGGGCACGCTCGACCCGGCGGTGGACGTCCGGATCGCCTCGCCGATCCCCGAGGTGGTGGAGCAGGTACTCGTGAAAGAGGGGCAGGCGGTGCGTCAGGGGCAGGTGCTGGCGCGGTTCCGCGCCAGCGCGCTCGAGCCGTCGGCGCTCTCTGCGGAAGCGCAGCGGCGTAAGGCCGCCGCGGACTATGAGCGGATGCAGAATCTGTTCAAGGAAGGCGCCGTCTCCGAGCAAGATGTCGAGAACGCCGAGGTGAGTCTGCGAGCCGCCGAAGCCAACGAAGCCCAGGCCAAGAAGAAGCTCGACGAGGCGACGGTGCGCGCGCCTTTGGCCGGCGTGATCAGCCAGCGGGCGGTGGAATCGGGTGACCGGGTGAAGGACGGCGACCTGCTGTTCCGGCTCGTCAACACCTCGCAGCTCGAGTTCGAGGCCACGGTGCCGAGCGAGTACGTGGCGCAGGTACGAGTGGGGGCGCCCGTGGTATTCGTGGTGAGCGGTGCGGCCGACCCCGGCCTCGCTGGCCGGGTCTCGCGCATAAACGCCACCGTCGACGCAGCAACGCGACAAGTGAAGCTGTACGTGACCGTGCCGAACCGCAGTGGCCGACTGGTGGGCGGGTTGTTCGCCTCCGGGCGGATCGTGCTGCGCGAGGTGAAAGGCGCAGTTGCGGTGCCGCAGACGGCGCTGCACGGCGAGGCGGCGGGCAAGGCCTATGTCCTGGTGGTCGAAAGCGGCCGCGTCGCCCGCCGCGACGTGACGACCGGCGCGACGGATGAGCAAGCGTCGCTGGTCGAGATCACATCCGGCCTCCAGGGAGGCGAGACCGTGATCGTGGGGCCGGGGAGCGGACTTCAGGTCGGTCAACCCGTCACGATCGCGGGCGGGGAGGGCTGAGCCCGTGTTCTTGAGCGATCTGTCGATCAAGCGCCCCGTCCTGGCCACGATGATGATCATGGCGCTCGTGGTGCTGGGGCTGTTTTCGTACCGGCGGCTGAACATCGACCAGTTTCCGGACGTGGAGTTCCCGCTCCTCGTGATCCAGACGCGCTACACCGGGGCGAGCCCCCAATCGGTGGAGCGCGAGGTCACGAAGAAGATCGAGGAGCAGGTAAACACGGTCGAAGGCGTCAAGCAGATCCAATCGACGTCGACCGAGGGCTTCTCGACCATCGTCGTGCTGTTCAACCTCGGCACGAAGATCATGGACGCCCAGGCAGACGTGCGCGCCAAGATCGACGCAGTTCGGCGGGACCTGCCCGAGGACATCGATCCGCCCGTGATCTCGCGGGCCAACCCGTCCGACCAGCCGATCTTCGTCCTCTCGGTGCGGGGCCGCGGGTGGCAGCTGCGCGATCTCACCCGGCTCGCCGACGAAGTCGTGAGCCGGCGTATCGAGAACATCTCCGGCGTCGGCAGCGTCACGGTGGTGGGAGGGCTGAAGCGCGAGATCCACGTGCTGCTGCTTCCCGACCGCATGCACGCGCTGGGCATCTCGCCCGACATGGTGGCCCGCGCGGTCGAGCGCGAGAACGGCGACGTGCCGGCGGGCCGGGTGGAGCAGGGCAACGCCGAGAATCTCGTGCGGGTGGCCGGCAAGATCCGTGATCCAGGGGACTTCGCGAAGCTCATCGTGACGACGCGCAACGGGATCCCCGTCCGGCTGGGGCAGGTGGCGCGGATCGAGGACGCGCAGGAAGAAGCGCGCGACGCGGCCTACGTGAACGGCGAGCGGGCGGTGGCGCTCGAGGTCCGCAAGACCTCCGGCGCGAACACCGTCGTGGTCGCGGACGGCGTGAAGGGCGTGATCAAGGAGCTGGGCTCCACGCTCCCGAACGGCGTCGCGCTCGCGACGGTGCAGGACAACTCCACCTGGATCCGGAACTCGGTCGACGACGTGCAGAAGACGCTGCTCGAGGGCGCGGCTCTGACGGTGCTGATCGTGTTCCTGTTCCTCAACTCCTGGCGGTCGACGGTGATCACGGGGCTGACCCTGCCCGTGTCGGTGATCGCCTCGTTCCTGGCGATCTACGCGTTCGGGTTTACCCTCAACATCATGACGCTGATGGCGCTGTCGCTCGCGATCGGAATCCTGATCGATGACGCCATCGTGGTGCGAGAGAACATCGTGCGGCACGTGGAGCGCGGGGAAGATCACTACACCGCGGCGCGGAAGGGAACGGCCGAGATCGGCTTCGCGGTGCTCGCTACCACCCTGTCGGTCATCGCCGTGTTCGTTCCGGTGGCGTTCATGAAGGGGATCGTGGGACGGTTTTTCTTCCCGTTCGGCATCACGGTGGCGTTCGCGGTGCTCGTGTCGCTGTTCGTCTCCTTCACGCTCGACCCGATGCTGTCGTCATTGTGGTACGATCCCCAGGCGGAAGGCGGGGCACCGCGCGGGCCCATCGGGCGGGTGCTCGTGAAGTTCAACGAGTCGTTCCACGGCCTGGGGCAGCGCTACCGGCGCGTCATCGCGTGGGCGCTCGACCACCGGGTGGCGACGATGGGCATCGCCGTGGCAGCGTTCGTCGCCGCGATGAGCCTGTTCGGGCTCGGCCTGGTGGGCGGCCAGTTCATGCCCAATTCCGACAACGAGCAGACGGCGCTCTCGATCGAGACCCCGGTGGGCTCGTCCGTGGCCTACACGTCGAGCAAGGCGCTCGAGATCGCGACGTATCTCGGCTCGCAGCCGGAGGTGGCGCTCACCTACGCCACAGTCGGCGGCGCGCAGCAGAACGAGGCGGTCAACAAGGGACAGATCTACGTGAAGCTCACCCCGAAAAGCCGGCGCCGGCGGACGCAGCAACAGCTCGAGACGGACCTGCGTGAGGTGCTGCCGCGCTTCCAGGGTGTGAGCGCGCGCATCGTGCAACTGGGCGCCGCCGGCGGCAGCCAGTCGCCCATCCAGCTGAACCTCCGGGGCGCCGAGCTGGCGCGCTTGCAGGAGATGTCGGACCGGGCGCTGGCGGCGATTCGTGACGTGCCCGGGCTGGTGGACTTACGCTCGAGCCTCGAGGGGCGGAAGCCCGAATTTACCGTCGATCTGAATCGCGATCTGGCGGCGGACGTGGGCCTCTCGGTGGGGGCGGTCGGGAGCGCGTTGCGCCCCGTGCTCGCCGGCGAGAGGGCGGGGACGTGGGAGGACGAAACCGGACTGGCGCACGACGTGGTGGTGCGGCTCGCACCCGAAGCGCGTCAGACGGCAGCGAACCTCGCCGGCATCCCCCTCGCGTCGAGCCAAATCGACCGCCGCACGGGCACACCCGTGATGGTGCCGCTCGGCCAGGTGGCGGAGATCCGGCCGTCCGGCGCGCCCAACGAGATCAAGCGGCTGAACCTGGAGCGCGTGGCGACCATCGAGGGCAACTATCAGGTGCGGCCGCTCACCGACGTGATGAAGGACGTCCAGCTGCGGCTGGCGCGGCTGCAACTCCCGCCGGGCTACCGCTTCGACTTCGGCGGCGAGCAGAAAGACTTCATCGAGACGGTCGGCTACATCCTCGAGTCGCTGACGCTCGCGATCGTGTTCATCTACCTGATCCTCGCGTCGCAGTTCGGCAGCTTCCTGCAGCCGCTCGCGATCATGCTCTCGCTGCCGCTGTCGCTCGTCGGGGTGATGCTCGCCCTGATGGTGACGCGCGGCACGTTCAACATCATGAGCATGATCGGGGTGATCATGTTGATGGGGCTCGTGACGAAGAACGCGATCCTGCTGGTCGATTTCGCGAACAAGGCGCGCGACCGGGGCAGCGACCGGCGCCAGGCGCTGATCGACGCTGGCGAGCTGCGGCTGCGGCCGATCGTGATGACGACCCTGGCGATGATCTTCGGCATGCTGCCGACCGCCCTGGCGCTCGGCGCGGGGTCGGAGTTCCGGGCCCCGATGGCCCACGCGGTGATCGGCGGCCTGATTACCTCGACGCTGCTCACGCTCGTGGTGGTGCCCGTGGTCTACACCTATCTCGACGACTTCGGCGCGTGGGTCGGGGCCCGGGTGAAGCGCTGGACCAGCGCCCCGGCAGCGGCCGAGGTGCCGGCGGACTAGGGCCGCGCGGGCAGCGCAAAGACCAGGATGGTGGGTGAGCCCTCGCGGCCGAAGTTGAACGAGCCGCCCCCTGACGCGGCCGCGACGTATTGCCGGCCGTTCACGGCGTACGTCACGACGCCGCCCAGGACCCCCGCGCCCGTGTAGAACCGGTACAGCTCGCTTCCCGTTGCGGCGTCGAGCGCGACGAAGTCTCCGGTCAGCTCGCCGGTGAACACCACCCCGCCCGCCGTGGCGGTGACGCCCGCGACCAACGGCCGCGCGGACCGGTAGCGCCACCGCACCGTGCCGCGCGCGGCGTCCACTGCTGTGAGCCACCCTTTCGCTTGCGTGGCGGAGTCGGCTACGAACACGCCGCCCAAGTACTGCTCGCCAGGCACGTAACGAGCGGTTTCGCTCGCCCGGAACGTGCCACACCAGTCGACCGCCGGCACGTACAGCAGGTGCGTGCGCGGATCGTACGCCGGCCCGTTCCATTCCACTCCACCGTGGATGCCGGGGCAAACTCTGACGGGCTCCCGACCCACGGGCACGTCGACGTTCAGGCGGGTCGTGATGGGCACCTCGTACAGCCGCTCGTGCGTGTCCCGATCGACCACCGTGAGGACCCCGTGCTTGCCCGTGGCCGCGACCAGGTCGCGCTCCCGGCCGCCGACCGTCTCGTGGAACAGTGGGGAAACTTGGGTCAGGTCCCAATCGTGCGCATCGTTCGGCAGCAGCTGGTCGTACCACCGCAGCGTGCCGGCGTGCAGGTCGAGGGCGACGAGGGCATTGGTGTAGAGATTCCTCCCCGGCCGGAGATGACCCGCGAGGTCTGGGGCGGGGTTCGTGACCGCCACGTACAATTCCCCCTTGGTCGGATCGAGCGCCAGCGGCGTCCAAACCGCCCCGCCGCCCTGGGGAGTGCCGGTGGGGTTCGCCCAGGTCTCCGCCCCAGGCTCGCCGGGACGGGGAACCGTGTTGAACCGCCACAGCGGTTTGCCGTCGGCGAGCTGGAAGGCTCCGATCCATCCCCGGATACTGTTCTCGCCGCCGGCCGGCCCGATCACCACCACGTCCCCGTACACGAGCGGGCTCATGGTGATCGTCTCGCCTGCCTCCGGATCGGCGACGTGCCGTGCCCAGAGCAACGTGCCGTCGCGGGCGTCGAGCGCCAACAGATAGCCGTCGGCCGTGCCGCGGACCACGTACCCCCGCTCGAGCGCCACGCCGCGATTCATCGGCCACAGCTCGTAGTCTTGCGGCTGCCAGGTATGACGCCACCGGGGATGGCAGGTGGCGGCGTCGATCGCCAGCGTCGCGCGCGTCGTCGTCAGATACATCACGCCGTGATACACCACCGGCCCGGTTTGGAAGGTCTCGCTGGAGCCGGCTTGAAAGACGCAGGCGACGGCGAGGCGTGCGACGTTGGCCCGGGTGAGCTGTGCGAGCGTCGAGTAACGTGTGCCCGACAGGTTGCCCGTGTGATACAACCAGTCGGCCGCGTCGGGGCTCGTGAGCTCGGCCTGGCTCGGCCCAGCGCCGAGCGGGCGCGCCCGCTCGCCCTTGACGAACTCGCGTGCCGGCAGCGGGTCGGGCGTCGTGGTGGTGGCGAGCCGATCGAAGCGAATCATGCGGAGCAGGCTGTCTGAGGCGTCGAATCGCTGTGGCCCGGCGGGCAGGCCGTTGCGTTGCAGTAGATACGCGAATACGGCAGCGTAGTCGTCACGCGCGAGCGAGCCCATCGATAGCTTGGGCATGGAGGTTTGCAGCACGTAGAACAAATCCGCTGCGCTGCGCTCGGGGGCCCGCCAGCGGCGGAGGAATGCCGGGCCGGCCAGCGCCGGCGCAGCCGTGCCCTCGAGCGCCGCGCCGTGGCACGTAGCGCAGGAGGCGCCGTAGACCTGGCGGCCCTGACGGGCTTGATCCACCGTGAACACCGGCTGGAGGGCCGGGGAGGGGGCGGAGCCGTCGCCTGCACGCCACGCCCCGGTTGCCGCACCACCGAGCATGGCACTCAGGACCAGCCCGATTCGTTTCAAACCGAGCATCCTCCGCGTCGTGGCCGCGGCGCCGACGCCGCAAGTCTCGGGCGACACTTTATGGGGATGGGTGTGATCGGCAAGTCATGTCCGGAGCACCATTTCCCGCTGGCTCGGGGGCGAAGGCGTCAGGCTGAACGCTGCGTCCACGCCACAATTTCCGCCCTGTTGCGGTAGCGCCTATGGCGTCCGGGCCACACCACGACCCGCCAACTGAGCCGGGTGGTGCTTCGCCTCGTTCACGTCGTGTTTGGCGCTGTGTGGGTCGGCATGATGGCATTCACGGTGATCTTCCTGACGCCCGCCGTTCGGGACGTAGGTCCGGAGGGTGGGAAAGTCATGACGGCGTTGCAGCGCCGGGGCGTCATGCTCGTGACGCCGCTCATTGCCCTGGGCACGCTGGTCTCGGGGATGTGGCTGTACCAGCGCTTCTACGGCGGCTTCGCCGGCATGATGGCTACGCGCGTCGGCTTCATGTTTGGGATCGGCGGCGCGGCGGCCGTACTCGCGTTTCTCTTGGGTATCACGGTGATGCGGTCGGCGATGACGCGAGCCGCGGCGTCTAGCGATCAGACGGAGATCCAGCGGCTCCGGGCTCGCGGCGCCGCCGTGGGGAAGGCCGTGGCGCTGCTCCTCCTCCTGGCCGCAGCGATGGCGGTCGCCCGTTACGTCTGAATGACCGACATCGCGGACGGCACAGTGGAGACGGCCTGGCAGCTCATCCGGCAGCAGGCCTAAATTCCTATCATGCCACGAAGCCGTCACTCACTGCGCGAAGGCGTGCTGCTCGGTCTGGTCGTGGCGACGAGCATCTGGCTCTGGTTGGCCATCGTCGACGCGATCGCGGGTCAGCCGTTCCGGACCTTTGCGGTGCTCGGCGGCATCGCGCCGTTCACCGTGCTCCACTACGCGCTCTGCCTGGCGTATGGTTTGGCCGCGGCGGCGGTGGTGCACCGCGCGGCGCGTGAGCCGGCCCTGCTGTTCGGCGCCGCATTCGTCTTTTTCATCCTCGAGTTCGGGTTCGTGATGCTCACCGTGATTCTGGCACACGTCGGTCTGGGGCAGCTGGCGTGGGTCCGGATCCTGGGCGGCAACCTGGTAGGCGCCGTGCTCACCTTCGTCGTGCTGTCGCGGCGTCACCCGCTGCAGCGCGAGCTGCGACAGGCGGAGGCCGAGGAAGCAGAGTAGCTTGCGTCAGCGCGGATGTCGGATCGTCATCTTCGATCGAGGCACCTCCATGCGAAATGTGATGCTGAGACTGGCCGGGCTGGCGCTCCTCGCGACGCCGCTCTCGGCGCAGACCGCCGACGAGATCATCGCCAAGTATGTGAAGACCGTCGGCGGGATGGACAAGATCCAGGCCGTGACGACGCTGCGCCGCACCGGCAAGTTCACCGGTGGCGGCGGGTTCGAGGCGGCCGTGCTCCAGGAGAACAAGCGCCCGACCAAAGTGCGGGAGGAGTTCGCGCTGCAAGGCATGACCGGGGTCAATGCGTACGACGGCAAGACCGGATGGAAGATCGAGCCGTGGCAGGGGAAGAAGGATCCCGAGGCGCTGAGCGAAGAGGAAATGAAGCAGATCGTGGAGGACGCCGACTTCGACGAACCGCTCGTGAATTACCAGCAGAAGGGGAACAAGGTCGAGTTCGTGGGCACCGATCAGGTCGAGGGCACCGACGCCTTCAAGCTCAAGGTGACGCTCGCCAGCGGCGACGTGCGGTACTACTACATGGACAGCGACTATTACGTCCCCATCAAGATCGAGATGAAGCGCATGATCCGGGGGGCGGAGCAGGAGTTCGAGACCTCGCTGGGCGACTACAAGAAGGTCGCGGGCTGGTACCTGCCGTACTCGATGGAGAGCAACGTTAAAGGGAGCGACAACAAACAGAAGATCACGTTCGAGAAGATCGAGGCCAACGTCGCGATCGACGATCAGCGCTTCGCGAAGCCCGTGGCAGGCGCGACGCCGTTGGCACCGGCCAAGCCTCCCGAGACCAAGAAGCCCGAGACCAAGAAGCCCGAGACCAAGAAGCCGTCGTTACACGAGGCCACGTTCTTCCTGCAGGCGACCCAGCAAGCCGCGCCGGTGAAGCTCGACTCTGAAACGATCTCCGGCTTGGGGGCCCGCAATATCGGCTCGGCGGCGATGAGCGGCCGCGTCGCGGCGCTCGACGCCGTGCACGAGGGGGAGCGGCTCACCGTCTACATCGGCGCCGCGAGCGGCGGCGTGTGGAAGTCGGTCAACGGCGGCACGACCTTCAAACCGGTGTTCGACAAGCAGCCGGTCCAGTCGATCGGCGCGATCACCGTCGATCCCAAGAACCCGAAGGTGGTCTGGGTGGGCACCGGCGAGGCGTGGACTCGCAACAGCGTCTCGATCGGCGACGGGATCTACAAGTCGGTGGACGGAGGCGACAACTGGACCAACCTCGGTCTCAAGGAGTCCGAGCGCATCGCCAAGATTGTGGTCGATCCATCCGAGACGAACACGGTCTACGTCTGCGTCCCGGGCAAGCTGTGGAGCGATAGCGACGAGCGCGGCGTCTACAAGACGACCGACGGCGGCAAGACGTGGGTGAAGGTGCTGAAGGGATCGAACCTCTCGACCGGGTGCTCGATGCTGTCGCTCGATCCGACGAATCCGAAGACGATCTTCGCCGGCATGTGGGACTTCCGCCGCAAGGGGTGGACGTTCCGCTCGGGGGGCGACGGCCCCAACGCGCCGAGCGGCAGCGGCCTGTTCAAGAGCAGCGACGGAGGCGCGTCCTGGACCGAGCTGAGCAGCGCGAAAGGGCTGCCGTCCAAGCCGTGGGGTCGGGTGGCGGTCGCCGTGGCGCCGTCCAAGCCGAGCGTCGTGTATGCGTTCATCGAGGCTCAAGTCCCGACCAACGGGTTGTATCGCTCCGACGACGGCGGCCAGACGTGGGAGGCCCGCGACCGCAGCCAGGCCATGATCTGGCGGCCCTTCTACTTTGCCAACTTGATCGTCGATCCCAAGAACGAGAACCGGATCTACAAGCCGGACGGGCCACTGATCGTCAGCACCGACGGCGGACGGAGCTTCAGCAACATCTCGGGCGGCGCCCACGGCGACTTTCACGACGTGTGGATCGATCCCAGCAATACCGATCACCTGATCACCGGGGACGACGGCGGCGTGTGGTATTCCTACGACGCGGCCAACAAATGGTGGAAGGCCGATAATCTCCCGATCTCCCAGTTCTACCATGTGAGCGTGGACATGGACCGACCGTACCACGTGTACGGCGGGTTGCAGGACAACAGCTCCTGGGTGGGCGAGTCGGAATATCCCGGCGGTGTCACCAGCAGCCGCTGGGAGAACATGTACGGAGGCGACGGCTTCTGGATGTTCGTCGATCCCACGGACCCCGACTACCTCTATGCCGAGTATCAGGGGGGCGAGATCGCCCGGGTCAACCGCAAGACGCACGAGACGCGCAACATCAGGCCGTTGCCCCAATACAAGGAAGGCAAGCTGCGCTTCAACTGGAACACGCCGATTCACGTGAGCCCCACGAAATCGGGCACGATCTACCTGGGGGCGCAGGTGCTGTTCCGCTCGCGCGACTTCGGTCAGACGTGGGAGCGCGTCTCTCCCGACCTCACCACCAACGACCCGGAAAAGCAGAAGCAAGAGCAGTCGGGCGGCGTGACGGTCGACAATTCGTCCGCGGAGATGCACACCACGATCTTCGCGATCTCCGAGTCCCCCAAGAACCCCGACGTGGTCTGGGCTGGCACCGACGACGGCAACGTGCAGGTCACGCGCGACGGCGGGAAGACGTGGACGAACGTGGTCGCGAACATCCGGGGACTGCCGAAGAATGCCTGGGTGTCGTCGCTCGAGGCGGGCCACTTCGACGCAGGCACGGTGTACGCCACCTTCGACGTCCACACCTTCGGCGACATGCGGCCGTACGCCTACAGCTCGACCGATTTCGGCAAGACGTGGTCGCCCCTGGTCGCGCCGGACAGCCCGGTCCGCGGGTACGCGCACGTCGTGAAGGAAGACTTGGTTGATAGGCAGCTGCTCTTCCTCGGCACCGAGTTCGGCCTCTGGGTGTCCATCGACGGTGGTGCTCACTGGGCGCATTACAAAGGGGGGGACCTGCCGAGCGTGGCCGTGCGCGATCTGGCGATCCACCCCCGCGATCACGACCTGGTGATCGCGACCCATGGCCGCGGCATCTGGATCGTGGATGACATCACGCCGCTGCGTGCGCTGACACCCGAGGCGCTCGCCAGCAACGTCGTGTTCCTGCCGGCCCGATCCACGGTGCAGCGGGTCTCGGCGTCCGGCGGGTGGGCCAACGGCGATGCCGCCTTCGTCGGGCCCAATCCACCCGGCGACGCCGTAATCACCTACTACCAGAAGAAGCGCCACATCTTCGGCGATCTGAAGATCGAGGTGTTCGATCAGGGTGGCCGGCTGATGGGCACGGTGCCCAGCAGCAAGCGCCGCGGGTTGAACCGCGTGATGTGGTCGATGCGGCTCAAGGCGCCCAAGGTGCCGACGGCGGCGAGCGCCGCGTTCGGCGCGGCGTTCGGTCCCCGGGTCTTGCCGGGCACGTACACGGTGAAGATGACCAAGGACAAGGAGGTCTACTCGACCCCGCTCGTCATCGTGGCCGATGGGCGGACCAAGCACACCGCGGCAGACCGCCAGGCGGAGTTCGATCTGGCGATGAAGCTCGCCGGGGTGCTCGCCGACATGACGTTCGCGGTGGAGCGCATGAACGGCGTCCGGCTGGCGCTGGACGAGCGGGCCGCGCAGCTGCCGGCGAAGGATGCGCTCGCCCCGCGGCTCCGCGCCGCATCCGCGACGGCGGACGAGCTGCGCAAGAAGATCGTCGCGACCAAGGAGGGCGGGATGATCACCGGCGAGGAGCGGTTGCGCGAGAATCTCACCGACCTCTACGGCAACGTGGTCTTTTACGATGGGCGGCCGTCGCAGACCCAGGTCGAGCGCACGGAGGCGATCGCCCGGGAGCTGGCGGACGTGATCAAGGATTTCGACGCGTGGGCCGCGAAGGAGCTGGACGGACTCAACTCCGCGCTGGCGCGGAAGCGCCTCGAGCCGATCCGGCTGCTCACGCGGCAGCAATGGGAAGCGAAGGACGTGGCGGCGCAGGAGTGACGCGCCACGTTTTCTCGAGGACGAACGGTGAGAAACGACGATGTATGACTGGATCGGATGGCTCGCGACGGCCGCGTTCACGAGCTCGTACTTCTGCAAGCAGCAGAAGACGTTGCGGCGCGTGCAGAGTGTGGCCGCCTTGATGTGGCTGGCCTACGGGGTAGCGATTCACGCGCTCCCCGTGATCGTGGCCAACGCGATCGTGGCCGCCGTCGCGATCTGGTCGTCGTCAGGGAGCGCTCTTGAGCGGCGGCAGTAACAGCGCATTGAAGGTAACCGTCACGGTGCTGGCGCTCATCGCCAGCGCTGCCCACGCCGGCTTGAGCAGGATTCCGAGCGCTGGATACAAAACGCCGGCAGCGAGCGGGATAGCGATCACATTGTAGATCGCCGCCCAGAAGAGATTCTGCTTGATCTTGCGGCGCACCCGGCGGGCCAGCACGAGCGCAGCTGCGACGTCGGCCGGGTCGTCCTTCATTAGTATGACTCCGGCCGTCTCGATCGCCACATCCGTTCCCGCGCCGATCGCGACGCCGACCGTCGCCGCCGCAAGCGCCGGTGCGTCGTTTACCCCGTCCCCGACCATGGCCACCCGGTGGCCTTGCTGCTCGAGTCGGCGGACCTCGGCAGCCTTGTCGCTCGGTAACACCTCGGCCCGGACATCATCGATCCCGAGCGTGCGGGCCACCGCCGCGGCGGTGGCCCGGTTGTCCCCCGTGAGCAGCATGACCCGGATGCCGAGGTCGTGGAGCGTCCGAACGGCGACGTGCGCCGTGGGGCGAATCCGGTCGGCGACCGCGATGAGGCCGAGCGTCCGGCCATCCACCGCCACGTAGAGTGCGGTCTTCGCTTCCGCTCGCAGCCGCTCGGCCGCGCGGTCCAGCTCCGGTGTGACGCCGTTTCCGCTCAGCAGGGTGCGATTCCCCACCAGCACGGTGCCACCCCCCACGACCGCCTTTACGCCGTGGCCGGGAACGGCTTCGAAACGGGAGGGCGTCTCGACGGCAAGCGCCCGCTGCTTGGCAGCCTCGACCAGGGCCGTGGCGAGTGGGTGCTCCGACTGCGCATCCGCTGCGGCCGCGAGCCGGAGCAGCTCGGCCTCTTCCGCCCCCGCAGCCACGATATCCGTGACCGATGGCCGACCTTCGGTGAGCGTACCGGTCTTGTCGAACACCACTGTGTCTACCCGAGCAGCTGCCTCGAGCACCGCAGCGTTCCTGAAGAGCACGCCGGCGCGCGCTGCCCGCCCCACGCCGACTGTGATCGCCGTCGGAGTCGCGAGCGCGAGCGCGTCCGGGCAGGCGATCACCACAGCCGCCACAGCCGCCGACAGCGCGAACGAGACCCCTTGGTGTCCAAACGCGAGCCACGCTGCGAAGGTGATCACGCCGGCCGCGAGCGCCACGATCACCAGGTACCTGCCGGCGAGATCGGCGAGCCGCTGCGCCGGCGCCTTGGAGGACTGCGCCTCGCGCACCAGCGCGACGATGCGAGCGAGCGCGGTGTCGGCTCCGACGTTGGTTGCGCGGAACCGGAAGGCTCCCTGCTGATTGCGTGTCCCGCCCACGACCTGGTCGCCCGGTCGTTTCGCGACCGGGACCGGCTCCCCGGTGAGCATCGATTCATCGACGTAGCTCGAGCCCTCGGTCAGGATACCGTCGACCGGGACGGTGTCGCCGGGCCGAACCGCGAGGACGTCGCCCACCGCGACGGCGTCGAGCGGCACGTCCTCCTCGTGTCCATCCCGCACCCGTCGCGCGGTGGGCGGGGCGAGCTCGAGCAGCGCTTCGACCGCTCGGCCGGTAGCGAAACGGCTGCGCATCTCCAGCCAATGGCCCAGCAGACTGAAGGCCGTGAGCATCGCGGCGGCGTCGTAGAACAGCTCGCCCGGGAGCCCAAAGGTCACTGCAACCGAGTAGAGGTAGCTCACGAGTATCCCCGTCGCGATCAAGGTCATCATGGTGAGCTCGCCGTGCCGCAGCGAACGCCACGCCGAGGACACGAACGGCCACCCGCCCCACCAGACGACGATCGACGTCAGGACGAAGCCGAGCAGTGTGTGCGGCAGCCCGAACGGCGGCTTCAGCTCGCGGCCGAACAGCGAGGTGCCCAGCGGCGAGTAGAGGACGATCGGGACGGTGAGGATTGCCGATCCGATGAAGCGCCGCAGCATGTCCTGCACCATGTGCGCGCCATGGTGATTAGTCATGAGAGCCTCCGTGCATGTGCGGCATCTCATGCATCTTCATATCGCCTTCCCGAGCGCCTGCCGGCCGCACCTGGAGATACATCGCCACTCCAGCCGGCGTGCGGCTGCCGTACGCGGTCTCGAGGCTCGAGGGCACAAAGTTGAGCGAACCGCGCACGCCCACCCCAGCAGCGAGCCCGGCGACGGTGCCGACCAGGCGCTGGTAACCAAGCGCCAGCGCGCCGACAGCATACTGCGTCGTTGGGGGCACTGCTGGAATGACCAATTCCGCAGCGCTCTTCCTCACGTACTCGACGCGACCGAAGCAGGCGTTCGTTCCGTCCAGATCGAGCGTACTCTCCAACACGACGCTGCTCGCGACTCGCCCGGACCCAATCTGGTCGTTCGCGCCGTAGATCAGGGCGCTCGACCACGTCCCCTTGGTGCCCACCGGCTGGGTGGTCAGCGCGGACGCTCCGATGCGGTGGAGGGACTCGTCGGGGTGGAGCGCTTCCGGGCTTCTCAGGTAGGCGTACCAGGCGGACACGCTCCAGCGCGGTCCGGGGTTCACGGTCAAACGGGCGCCGTAGGAATCGAGCCTCCGGCCCGCGTAGTCGAAGTCGGTTCGAATGTCGTCCGGCTCCCGGCCGTTGAACCAGGACGCTTCGAGCTTCGCGCTCCGAGTGAGGACCCCCGCGGTCACGACCCCAAACGTGATGTGAGTGCCGTCCTGCCAGTGATGGGAGATCGGCGCCAGCGGATCATCAGCGGCGGACGGCCGGTGCGGGAAGGCCACGGGGCCCACCGCCGGTTCGCCGACCGGGGCGAGGTAGAGCGAGAGCGCGAAATGCCGAGCCACCGGGCGTTCATAGAGTGCCGCGAGCTCCATGAAGAGGTCGTGGGGGTGTTGGCGATCGTGGAGCGGCGCCCCCTGGTAGGACTCCCCCGACTGCACGAGCAAGGGGTAGCCCCGGCTGCCGATGGTCCACGGTTCGGCGCTCACCATCCCGCGGAGCTGGAGTTGGCCGCCGCCGAGCGGTCGGCTCGCCATTGCCATCGCCCAGTTGACGATGCCCAGCTGGTTGCTGCCGCGGGATCCTCCCTGCCAATCGTATTGAAAAAAGCCCTTCCCGTGCACCATGAGGGTCCAGTCGCCGAGCGTGACATGGGCGGCGTGCATCGGGGAGGCGTCGGGAAGCCAAGAGGTGCCGGATCCCATGCGCGTCTCCGGAATGCCGAGGGGCCCGGCGCGCAGCTCCATCGGGTGTTGCATATCCATTTGCGCTCGGACCGGTCTCGTCGTGCCCGCGACGAGGGCCAGGGCCGCGGCTGCCGAGCCGCCAAGAATGCTTCGCATATCTAGAACTCCTCGAGCCAAAGTCGAAAGTCCGCGCCGGTCTCGCGGGGCGGACGCACTACACCCGGGATAGCCGACTTAGGCTTGAGGCGGTGGAGAGAGTGGTGGAGCGAGGAAGGATGCGAATCCGGAGTCCGGTCCTGCCAGGCCGAAGCGGGACGCCGCAGGGAGAGCGAACGAAGCCCTGGTGCGTGCCGGCGTCGCTGCTCCGGCGGTCGGGCATGCGATTCGAGTGGTGCAGCCGAGCCCGGCTACATCCTGGTGGCAGGCCTGCCCCGGCACCGGTGCGACGAGCGCGGTGAGCTGCGCTGCGTGCTGGTGGGTGGCGCCTCCGGGGTGGGTCGCGTGCATTGCGCACGGGGCCGCGGCCTGCGCCAGCAGGCTCAGGCACATCGGTAAGCCCGTCCCTGTCGAGCCGACCGATATGATCGCCGCGAGTGCGACGGCGCGGCATGCGAGCGGTGCGGTCGTGATCCGGAGCACGGGAGAAGTATAGTGCCTTGCGCACGAGGCACAGACTTGAAGAACGCCCTTTCAGTAGCGACCTTACCCTTCCTCCGGCGCCGTAGCCAAGTGGTAAGGCAGAGGTCTGCAAAATCGGTCCATCCTCTTCCGTTCCTGTCCGGCGATCTCCCCAACAGGTAGCTCCCAGACGCCGTTTTGGATTGAAATCGAGCATGTGGCGTTTGACTTCTACAAGAGGGCGAAAGCGTCAGGAAGGTGAGCATGGAAAGGGATTACTATAAAAAAGTAACAACGCTACTCGAACAAGCTCATCCACTACCTCCAACGCGTCTGGGGTTCAAGAATGTATTCGGAGCAGTCGGCGGATATGTGGACGGTCGCATATTCATTTCCTGCGGGAAATTCGGGGTTGCGCTCCGGCTTCCCGATAAGACTCTTGCGCATCTCTTTAGGGAGAAGGATGTCAAACACTTAAAGTATTTTGCGAAGGGGCATATTAAGAAAGAATACGCTGTTCTTCCCGAGCGAATGCTCCGAGACGGGCGCCGATTACGAAAACTTCTGGACGAAAGCATCCGGTACGTGTCATCGGTGACACGGTAATCAGCAACCTGAACATTTATGAGGGGTGCCGCTCGGCCACGTTATAGATCCTACAGGTCGGTCCGAAGGGCGATCGCGCCGGAGGGCGGCCAGATCGTCGAGGTCCGCTCCGACAACCGCTAAGAACTCTGGGGCACGATCAAGACGTACGAGCCCGACCGCGATTTGAGGTTGCCTCGGATTCTCTTCGGCGAGGAAGTGACGTCCGAACTCCTTGATCGTGAAGTTCGATTGCGACCTCTCTGTCCTACAGACAGTCGCTTACCCGGACTGCGGCACACGCGCGCGATGCACCCAACCCAGCAGCGCCCCATAGAGCGTGAACTGTACAACGCCCGCCCCTAGCTCGACCGCGATCCACGACCCTACCCCTGGCACGTTATACTTCCCCGCCTCGGCGAGCGCCTCGTA
>DASPXE010000323.1:0-3846 GCA_035637455.1 Gemmatimonadales bacterium | reverse complement strand
GCCTACATCGCTGCTGCAGGAATGGTGCGGTGGGACAATATCGTTGAGCGGACAAAGCAGGGCGCATGATCCACCTCCGTGGATCGGGTAGGACCGCACGACGGCAGAGACGACGGTCAATACTCGCTCGCGTTACAGACGCCCGCAAGATGCCTGTGGTCAGCGGGGCGCGCGCGCGATCACCTCTCGCTGCCCCGCCGCGAGCGGCACCTGCGTCTCCGCTCCCCCCGGCCACCGGACCCGCACAGCCACCGGTCGCTTCCCCGCCTCCACCCCGAGCACTTGGATCGCGCCGTCCACCGACCAGTAGCCCGACCCCCCGTGCACCTCGCGAGCGGGACCGCGCGACCCTTCATACACGATGCGGAGCAGCGCCCCGAGCGCATGCGGGTTCGCCGCCCCGCCGATCAGCCGCACCCGCAACCCCGGTCGCGCGTGCTCGTTGTGGTACAGCTTGGTCTCGGCTCCATTCTCGGAGACCGCGAGGTCGAGCCGCCCGTCGCCGTCGTAGTCGGCGAAGGCCGCGCCCCGTTGATCGCCGTAGACGGTGATCCCCGAGACCTGCCCCGGCACCGGCGCGAGCGTACCGTCACCCGTCCCTAGGAGCAGCAGCCCGCGACCGGCGTCGTAGCGCGGTGTCCCGATCTCCGTCGGGAAGAAGTTCTGCGCCAGGAACAGGTCTTCATGCCCGTCGCCGTCGAAGTCCGCCACCCCCGCGTAGAACGCCGGAGCGAACTGCGCCTCCACTGGCAGCGGCGCGGCCGCAAACGTCCCACCGCGGTTGAAGAACACCACGTGGTCCAGCGTCGTCGCCTCGAGGCGCTGCACGCCCTCGAGCCCGTGGCCGAGCACGTCCTGCAACGTGGCGTTGGCGTATGTGGTGAAGGCGCGGGTACCCAGCCGCACCGACGGCAGCGCCGGCATCAGCCGCTCGAGCGGCGTCAGCGGAGCGATGCCGTGCAGCCGATCGTCGTACTGAGCCTCGATCATGTCCACTCGGCCGGACGCCGTGAAGCCCCCGTAGTAGAGCAACAGCGGGTGAGCGGGATCGACGTGATCCCTGGTATTGCGACCCCAGCTCGTGGCGACGATGTCGAGCCGACCATCGCCGTCCAGATCGCCGGTCGTCACGCCGTTCCAGCTACTGACCACCCGGTCCAAGCCCGACTCGGCGCTCGCGTCCCGCAGGCGACCGTGGTCGTTCAAGAACAACTTGAGCGATCCCCACTCCGGCGCGAGGATCAAGTCGGGCCAGCCATCGCCGTTTACGTCGGAGAAGACCGCCGCGGATATCAGACCAACGCTCTGGAACAGACGGGTGTTGATATCGTCCCGCATGAATCGGCCGCCCTCGTTGCGGAACAACCGCGACGAGGCCGGCTTCGGATACGCGCCCGGCAGCACGCGCCCGCCAACGAACAGGTCCAGGTCGCCGTCCCCATCCACGTCGGCCACCGCCAACGGGCCGATGCTGGAGACGTCTCCCGGCACGATGGGCGTGATCACGCCGCTCGCCGGCACGACCTCCACCACGGACGGCAGCGCGGCCGCTTCGGCCGGGGTCAGCGACTCGTAGCTCGACTGCCCCACGAGCAGTACCGTCCCCCCTTTGCCGGCGGGCAGCGGCACCACGCTGGTCTCGTCGTAGCGGGCGGCCGGGAGGTGCAGCGCGACCTGCGTCAAGCGACCGTGGTCGTTACGGTAGTAGGCGAGCGACCCGCCCCGGCCGGACGTGATCAACAGATCTTCATTCCCGTCGCCGTCGACGTCGTACCACGTGACACCGGGACCGAGCCGGCTCAACGCCTGCGGGAGGAGCGGCTGGCGGGCCCAGTCGTGGTACAGGGTCTCGACGTGGCGGTGACCAAGCTGCGCCGAGACATCGCGGAACCAAGGAGCAGGGGTTGGGGCCTGGGGGCTGGGGACTAGGGCTGACCCCGGGCGCAAGCTCGGGGTGATAGGAGGCTCGCGGATCTCATACTCGCGGTTCGACTTCACGCCGCGAATCACGGACCGGCCGCCGCGCCGCCAGTCCACTTCGATCGTCAGCTCCTTGGTGCTTCCCGCGGCGAAACTGTAGAGCGGATCGGAGCCCGAGAGGTAGCCGCCGCCCAGCACGACTTCCTTCTCCTGGACCGGGACGGGCCCGCCCAACACGCGAATCTTGGATCCCGCGCCCGCGGTGTTCGGCGCCTGCCCGCGAAGACGGACGGCCACGCGCGGCGCGCTAGCGAGGTTGCGGAACACGGCCGCCGGCGTCCCGAGCCGATTCACGACGACATCCAACGCGCCGTCCCCGTCCAGGTCCGCCGTCGCCATACCGTGGGAGATGGCGTCCTCCGCGCCGAACCCCCACTCCCGGCCCACCTCGGTGAACGTCAAGTCACCGTTGTTACGGAATGCCACACTCGGCACCGCCAGCGTCGGGAACTCGGCCAGCTCGCGGCGCCACTGGAGTGCGGTAAACGTCGTGCGGATCCGCTCCCAGGTGTCCGCGTCCATGATGTCCCACAGGTGCCCCGTGGTGACGAGCAGGTCTTCATAGCCGTCGAGATCCACGTCGAGGAACTGGGCGTCCCAGGACCAGTCGGAGGCTTCGACCCCAGCGTAGCCCGCGATCTGCGCGAACGTCCCGTCGCCGCGATTCCAGAGCAGGGTATTACGCTGCCACTGCGGACGATCGTCGATCTGGCCGATCAGCTTGGGCAGCGGCGTGTGCGTGGGGATTTGGGTCTTGCGGCGCGGGCCGCGGCCCAGCATATCCGCGACGAAGAAGTCGACGTGCCCATCCCGGTCGACGTCGGAGAAATCCACTGCCATCGAGGAGTTGCTGGTGTTACGGAGCGCAAGCCGCGGCGCGGCGCGAAACGTCCCCCTCCCGTCGTTCAGCCATAAGAAGTCCGGATCCTCGAAGTCATCGCACACGTACAGGTCCGGCGCGCCATCGCCGTCCACATCGGTGAACTTGGCCGACAGCGCGAAGTACTCCGGCGCCGCGGCGAGCGGCTTGCCGGTCTCGTCCCGGAAGCGGCCGGCCGTCCACGGCACCAGGGTGAAATGTCCCGTGCCGTCGTTCAAGTAAAAGCCGTCCGGGTCCGCACGCTGCTGCATCGACACGAGGCCGTACTCCGGCCGATCGACGACGCGGTAGTCGTTCCGAAACTTGGGGACGACCTCGAAGTGGTGGTGTCCAACCTCGCGGACCACTTGATTGAACGCGCGCTCCTGTGGCGGGTAGATGTCCTGCGCCGATCGGGTCTTGTAGTTGGCGACGTAGAGGTCGAGGTGGCCGTCCCCGTCCACGTCGGTCAGGGTCATCGTCATGCTGCCGGCGTGGGACGCCAGGCCCGCCTCGGCCGTCCGCTCGGTGAACACTCCGTGCCCGTCGTTGACAAACAGCGCCACGCCGCCGTCCAGTGTGCTGACCAGCAGGTCCAGGTCGCCATCGCCGTCGACATCCGCGAGTACGGCCCCCGTTGAGTGCCGCCCCGTCAGGGCGACGCCGGCACTCGCCGTGATGTCCTCGAAGCGCCAGCCGCCGAGGTTCTTGTACAGGACGTTCGAGCCATCGTTGCTTGTGAGATAGACGTCGGGGAGGCCGTCGCCGTCCACGTCGCCCAGGGCCACGCCACCCCCTTGGGCCAGGTGGCGGTTCCAGAGTGCGCTGTCGAGGGAGACGCTGTTGGTGAACCGGATGCCGGTCCGGGAGGCGGGGAGCTCGCTGAACCCCGGGCCCCCGCTCGAGGGCACGCTGAGGTCGCGCCAGCGATACCCCGCCTCGGCGTGCCACGCGGGGGGTGGCGCGGCGCGGCGGCACGCGGCAGCCAGCGCCAGCAGCGCGAGGCC
>DASPXE010000322.1:0-11577 GCA_035637455.1 Gemmatimonadales bacterium | reverse complement strand
GCTTTTGCTCCACAGGTTCACCCCGCCAAATGGGCCCGCACGACGGCGACGGCGTCGCCCAGGGGCGTCAGGTCGGACGCCCTCGACGTCGACAGCAGCGGGCCGGGTTTCACGTCACACTGATACGCCAACTCGACGCGCACGCCCTTGCACAGACTGCGGCGCAGGACGATCGGGCCGCCCGTCATTAAGGCGCCTTCGCGCCCGACAGGATCGCCCCCCAACTCCCTGACGGCCTGGGCGATCGTCAGGGTGTGCCGAACGGTTTTAACGCAACGGCCCCCGGCGTAGATCAGGACGCGGCGGGCAACGGGCTTTACGACTTTGCGACGACGTCGCGGCATAGTGTCTCCCTTCGGAGACAGCATACGCTACGCTGTCGACGCCGGCAAAACTTGTCAGCAGTGACGCCCAGGGAGGTTGTCGGCCGGACAACGGATCCCGGTTGTCGAGGGCACAACAGGACCGGCCGGGACGGTGAAGGGGAGGGCGACCAGCCGGCCGTCGAGGGGCCGGCGGGCGTACAGCCGCAACAGGTGGGGGACGTCGGGCTCCGGAAGGCGCAGGGCCCGCCAGTCAGGCCCGCACAGGATCAAGACGATACGCCCGTCGACGTCGTCAGGTGTCAGCCAACCCATTGCCCGCGCCGCAAAGGATCAGGCCCGCGGGGCTTTCAAGGATCGCCCCCGCGGGCCTGGGCCGTATAACGCACCGCCGGCCTATGGTGAGGGGCCGCGGCGTCGAGGGTTGTATCACAGGCCCAGGTTGCGGGCAACGGCCCACAGGCCCAGGAACACGCCCCCCACCCAAACGACGTAGCACAGGACTTTCATGCGGCGGGCGGTGTCGTCGAGGTCGTATCCCATTGGCTCCCTCACTGTTGGCGTCGACAGTGATATCGCATTCAGGGGGGCCCAGGTCAAACGGGCGGGCGGTGCCGATTATTCAGACGTCCCGCGGATCAGCAGGTTATCCCATTGCACGCGCGACACTGACGTCGCGCCCAGGGAGACGACGACGCCCGATCGGCGGTGTGTGCCGTAGGTGAAGGCGAGGGCCGCCGACGTCCGCATTAGGGCGCCGTCGACGTAGAACCGGGCGCGACGGTCGGCACCGACGACGATCTTAAGGGCCTTTGTCGACGGCGGCCCCCAGGCTAATCCGTTGGCGAGGAACACCGACCCCGCGACGGCGTCCCAGGCTTCCAATTGCCCGCCCGCCCGCCACGTCAGGTACGCCCGCTGTTGATTGCCCGCGTCGGCGTCGCCCACGAAAACGCCCACGTCGCAAGTACCCGACCCGGCGTAAGAGACGATCGAACAGTCGGCTTGGCAAGTCTGCGCGTACCCGCCGTTGATGGTGCCGGCGCCCCAGAAGATGCGCTCCGATGAATCGTTGCCCGATTCGTTTGACTGACAGTACCACGCCCCGCCGCCGGTCGGACGGATCGCCGCGCCGGCGCCGGCAATGCGGGTGTAAGCGGCGTCGACAGCGGCAACGGATACGCCGATGCCTTGATCGCAGGTGTCGCGCTTCACCTCAGGCCCGAACAGCTTGTCGACGAGAATGCCGGGCGTCGCCCCCAGGGCGTAGTACCCGCGCCAAAATTCACCGGATCGCCCGCGCATCGGTTAGACGGTGTCGCCCTCGACGGCGCCGGCCTTCGGATCGTCCCCGTAGGTCAGAGTGAGAGTGACGCCCGCCTGGGCGGCGTTGGAGATCAGGACGTAATCGAACGGAACGCCGAACAACCGGAAGCCGGGGGCGACGTCGACGGCGTCGGAGATTTGCCCGCCCTTCACAAAGCGCACGGTTATCGCCGCGGACGACGCCGACGACGCCGTCGCCCACAGGACGTTGCCGGTGATGTTATACCGGACGTCGGTTTGTAGCGTCGTCAGTGTCAACGTCACCTTGCGCGGGGAGAACGGCAGCGGCGCCGGCGGCGGCGTCGGGCCGTCGAGGCGGCCGCCGCGGACGTTGCCGCGGGGAGTGAAGTTAGCGGCGCCGATATTGATCCGGCGGCCGGTGCGGAAGCCGCCGCGATGCTGACTGTTGTACGGGAGGTTGCGGGTTTTGTAGGTCATAGGGTTTTACCGATCGCCTTTGACGCGGGGCGCAGCGCGGGGCCCAGGACGTACAACAGCACCAGCGCGACGACGATTACCGCGGCCGCCTTTGTTGTCCCCTCGACGTTGCGCAGGGCGTCGGGCGCCGCGGCCGCGGTGCGCTTCAGGACGTCCCCCACCGTCGACAGTGATTGCCCGAAGTTGTCCGACAGGTTTTGCCACAGGCCGGGGAAACTCGACGACGGATCGCCCCCGGCAACCGTCGAGGGCTCCCCGAACAAACCGGCCGCCCGCCAGAACGCGGCGCGAATCGTGTAGACCGATCCGCCGTCGAGGTTCAGGCCCTTTTCCCCTTGCCAGTCGAGGTAGTCGCGCGAGAGCGCGTCGACGTCGCCGGCACTCCAGCCGGTGACGTCGTATTCGGTTCCGCGGACGTAGACGGTTCCCACGAGTGAGCTCCATTGTCGGCGCGACAACCCACCAGGCCGCGCGTCAGCGCAGCAGCAGCAGCGCGCCGACGACGATCGCCAGCGCCACCAGGGCGCGGCCCCGCGTCGACGTCGGCACTTCCGCCGACACCGCGGGGACGTTCATATCCGATCGCCCAAACGTCATCAGCGACGACCGGGCATAGCGCGACGGCGACGGCCGGAAGTTGGCGCCGATCGCCTCGACAATGCCGCGGGTGCCGTCGCCCTGAATCTCCGGATCGAAAGTCGTCGCCATTTTTCCGAATCTCCTGCGCCCGCCGTCGTCGGTCCTATGAAGCATCGGTCGACCTTGTCACCCCGACAACCCGGCCAGCGCTCAGGACTTTTTCAACAGGAAGTACGCCCCGACGCCCAGGGCCGCGAGTAACAGAATCCCGCCGCCGGCCTGGGCGCCCCGTTTGCCCAGGGCCGCGGCCCCTACGACCGTCGACAGCTTTTGCCCGGTCGCGCGTGTGAAGAAACTCGACAATGTCGACATGGCTCATCATCTCCGAAGGAGCAGGAAAACGCCGATCGCAACGCCGATCAGCACAAGTGGGGAGACGCCGGCCCCTGCGCCGCCGCCGCCGCCCCCGCCGTCACCGGCGATGCTTACGCCCCCGCCGCCGCCGAACGATCCGCCCAGGCCGCCCAGGGCGTCGCCCAGGCTCCCCAGGACGCCCGACAGGCCGCTGTTGGCGCCGATATCCGCCTGGGCGACGGCGGCGTCGGCGGCCGCCACTGTCGACAGGTAGGATGATCCGTATTTCGCGGCCGCCACGCCGACCGCCCTGTCGCGCTGGGCCTGGGCCTTGCCGATTATGGCGTCGCGGCGGGCGTCGAATTTCGATTCGGTGCGGGCGCGCACCTGGGCGGTTTTTTCAGTGACGCGCAGCCGTTGCAGGTCAAGACGCCCCTGCGCCAACGACTGGCGATCGGCGCGGGCCTGGGCGTTGTTCGACGCCCGCGCGTTGGCGGCGTCGACCCTGAATTGCCGACGTTGTCCGCTCGCCCTTGCCATCGTCGTCACTCCCTTACACTGTCGACCGATCGGCCGGGCCCTGGGGACGGATTGGAAGTTTCCCCAGGGCCGCGGCCGGAACACCGGCCGGGGCGTTGCGGGCCCCGGCGCGATGGAAGAAAAGAACCCAAGCGCTATCAGGCCGCCAGCTTGCCGGCGGCGTCGAGGGCTTCCGCCTTCGCGTTGGGGCGGATCGTCACTGCCAGCACCGTCACCTTGCAGGCGGCGGCGACGTCAAACGAGAAGTACAGGTCCGACAGGCCGCGGGCGTCGAGGGCTTCGGTCAGGTACCCGTCATCCGAGTAGGGGATGTAGTACCACGACCGCGCGTTGCTGTTCGACGATCGCGCACTGTCGTCATAGAACAGGGCCCCCGCCGACGTCGGGTATTGGTCCTGTTCGACGTTGTCGACGAGCATTTGCGCCTGTTGCGCCGTCTCCCCGTCGATGTCGATGAAGGTACGCGGCCCCGACTTCAGCTTAATCCGGTTCACGTTGGCGGCGAGGTCATTGCCGCTGGCGTCCTCGACGTGGATCAGGAACGCCGGGTATTTGTAGTTGCCGATCGGGAGGTCGACGCGCAAGTCACTGTTGGCGCCCGTCGCGGTGTTGTCGTTGCGCGTCATCAGCCGGTCGACCCAGTACCCGGTGTTGCCGTAGGCTTCTTTCGTCGCCACCACCAGCGTCGGGGCCGTCGTCATTGCCGACGCCGAACCGTTAATGGACGTGTGATCGCCCCAGGTGACTTCGATCCGGAAGTCGTCGGCGTCGGTCGCGTCGAGGGCCGTATCCTGGGGGCGCGCCAGGCCTGGGGTTGCGAACGGGATCAGCAGCACCGAATCAAACGACGGGTTGGCGGTTGTGGCGTCGCCAATGACGACAGTGCCGCGCGGGTTGACCCGGTACCAAATCCGGTTCCACATGCGCAGCTCTTCGCCGCTCATGCTGAAAACGGTTTCCCCGCCCAGGATGATGTCGACGCGGACCACGACGGCCCATTCGTCGCCGGGCTTGGTCAGGGCGTTGGTATTGCTGGCGGCCGCCAGCGTCGGGGCGCCACGGAGGCGCAGCGCCATGTACCGCAGCCAACTCCCCTTGCCGAGCTTCTGCGCCACCTTTTGATTCGCGGTGTAGGTGACGGTTGCCTGTTCGCGCAAGATCAGGTCTTGCGCCGTTGCGCTGAAGAATCGCATTGTCAGTGTCGACGGTGTTTAGCACCGCCGCTCCCTGGGCGGTGCCTACTGTTGCTGTTCATCCGATCCGGGCCCGGCGTCGCCGGCGTCACTCGCCCGGCCGCCCGCCGGGCGCGGATCGGACGGCGGCGGGGACGCCCCGCCGCTGTCACGCTTGCGCTTTTTGCGCTTGCCTGTCCTGGGGCTTAGTTGCCCAGGATCAGGGCGCGCGTCTGAGGCACGCGCACGGCGATCGCCAGCGCGATCAGGGCGACGATCGCCACCTTCAACGTTCCCTTGCCCATTGGAATCACTCCCTGGGCCGGCGTCGACAGCGTCGTCGTCGGGCCCAAAAGCCAGCGCAGCCAGTACGCCGGCACCGATCGCCAGAACAAGGGGATGCAGGCGCGGGGCGATCATGCCGCGGCCCTCCCCGACGTTTGTTGCCCGCCAGCCGGCGCGATGCGCGCAGAAAATGGGGCGGGCGCGGCCCCCCGGCGCCGCGCCCGCTTTCGTTTCGCCTTCGGCGACACCAATTCGGCGTAACCGGCCTGGGGTTGGACAGTGTCGACGCGCGCGGCGTCCGCTGTTGACGTGGGGGCCGTTGCCGTCGACACCTGGGGCGTCGCCCCTGGGGGCGTCGAGGGCGTCGGCGGCGACGCGAGGGCCGCGGCGATCGCCGCGGGGACGCGCCCCATGCGGCGGCGCAGCAGCATCGCGCCCAGGTACCCGCCGGCCGTCGTCATGCCCCCGCCGATCGCCAGCAGCGCGGCCCCCACCTGGGGCGACGCCGGCGCGATCGCCGCGCCCGCGGCTTGCATGTGGCGCCCGCCGCTGGCGACAAAGTCGGCCGCCCGCTCCAAAAAACCGGGGGCCCCTGGGGGCCCGCCCATCATGCCGGCGCAGCCGCCCGCGGTGCCACAGACGCCCAGGACAACGCCCAGGGCGACGACAACGGACAGGCGACGACGTCGAGACTCAGGCCGCATTCAACTCCAAACGGAAGCGCCCCAGGGCGCCGCGGACGATCCGCCCCTTTCGCATCGGGTCACAGGGCGCCACGTTCAAAAACTCATACCGCGGCAGAGACGCGGCGGCCGTCAGGCCGGGACAGCCGTACTCATCGGCCAGCGCGCGCGCGTCCTGAACATTGCACCGGAACAAAAAGAGGTTTTGACACTGAACGCGCGTCGTCGGGCTCAGGGCCGTCAGCCGGTGCGCAATGAAATGGGCACGATGCCCCAGGTGCCTCGACGTCGTCGTAAGCCAGTCAAAACGCGGATCGTACCTGTCGACACTGATTCCCGATTCGTCGACGAACAGGTCGGCCGACTGATTCGACCGGGCCCAGCGTAAAAAGGCGTTGCGATCGCCGGTGATAAACGCCGGATGCCCCCACGCGCTGGCGCCGCCGACGTACAGCGGATCGAGGATCGCGGTTTGGCGGCCGCCGTTCTGTAGCCGGCGCGCCACCTGTTGCTGTAGCGTCGTCTTTCCAGTCGTCGACAGGCCCAACGTGAGGTCATGCAGCACGTTTTCTCCCCTCGACGGCCGCGGGCGCCGGCGGCGCCGGCGTTGCGCCCAGGGAGACGCGCAGGCGCTCAACGGCGCGCGCGCCCCAGGACGTCGACAACAGGCGCGGCAGCGCGATCGACAACAGGACGCCGACTAGCGCCAACTCAGGGGGGACGTCGACGCCCCCACGCTTGCGGTACACCGCCGCCAGCGCGTCCGTCAGGCGCGCGCGCTCCCCGTCGTCGAGGGCCCAGGACTCGCCCAACAGCGGGACAACGGCGGCGACGGTGTCGACGGTTCCCTGGGCCTGGGCGTCGGCGTCGGCGGGCGGCGGCGCGTCGGCGGCGTCGACGGCGCGCGCGCGCGCCTCGCGCTCCGTGCGCGTCAGCAGCGCCCAGGAACGGCGCGCCGTCTTGCGCGGCGGGTAGACGTGCAACGTCGCGTCCCAACCTGGGGGCCCCACGAAGCCGGCGGGGATACCGGCGATCGGGCCGGACTCCCCGGCGGCCGCGGCGTCGTCGGCGGCCGCCTGGGCGATCAGGTTGTCGACTTGCGGGGAGGGCGCGGGAGCGCTGTCGAGGTGCGCGCCCGCCAGTGTGTCGAATCCGTCCGGCATGAGGCGCAGGATCGGCGCGCGCGAGGCGCAAGGTTAGCGCGCCCCCCTCCCCCACCGCCGGGGGTGTGCGCCCCAGCGCGCGTCGACAGTGTCGCGGCCCTGGGGAGGGGACTTTTATCGGACCCCCTTTCCTACCGGACGTCAGGCGGCGGCCCGGCCGGGGGCGTCGTCGTCGAGGGCGACGATCGTTCCGCCGAGGGCGTCGCCCCCCGGCAAGTCGGCGCCGGTGCCAGCCGGCGGCGCCGCCTGGGGGCCCTCGACGTCGACAGCGTCGAGGGGCGACACCGCCCAGGGCGGCGGCGGCGGGGCCTGGGCGTCGTCGAGGGGCCCGACGACGTCGTATCCGTCCTGGGCGTCGGCGGGGCCGCCCAGGCGGTCGAGGGCGGCGCGGGCGGCGCGGACGGTCGAGATTGTCGCCCAGGCGTACAGGGCGACGGCGGCGACAACCGCCAGCGCGGCGACGACGTCGAGGCGCAGGCGGGGGGCTTCGGTGTGTGGAGTATCCATGCCCCAGGTATCGACGTGGGCCCGTTGCCGGCGTGACAACTCGACGTCAGCAGCGCCGGCGCCTGCGCTCGCGGCGCCGAAAAACTGCGGGGACGTGGGATCTGTTGTCGAGAGGGGACAACGCCCCTGGGCGGGCGTCGTCAGTGTGTGCGGGGGAGCAATCGCTCGAGGTTGACCAGCCGACAACCCGGCCGCCGATGCCGGCGGTGCCACTGGCGGGCGCCCTGCCGGGTACGCCAGCGGGCGAACGTCCGCAGATTCGACGTCAGGGGCGCGGCGTCGTCGACCCACCATCCGGGCTCAAGGCGCACCGCCTCAAGGCTGACGACGCCCTGGGCGTCGACGACCCACCGGCCGACGACCCACGCGCCGTTGGCGTCGAGGGCGCGCCGCTCCTGTTGGGCCTGGGCGCGCGCGCGGATCGTGTCGACGTCGTCGTAGCGGATGCGACGGTTGCCGCGGTCACTCAGGAACACGCGCCCCTGTCCGGGGACGTCGGGCGCGTCGCCGGCCGGGGCGGTGGGGGTGTGATTACGCCGGCGGGTTGTCAGCATGGCAACAGGACCACAGGCGGGCGGCGCGCGCCCGCGATCGCTAGACCCTTTTCGACAACGCCGCGGGCCCCGCGCGGGGGGCCGTTGGCGGGATGCGCAGCGCGCAGCGCGTTTAACCAGCGCTGCGCCGTCTCATTCCCCGCCTGGGCCTCGACGATCAGGCCGTCGAGGGGGCCCAGGCGTACCCATTGCGTCGGATCGAACGGCGACAGCGGCGCCGTCAGGCCGTACCCACGCCAGCCACCGAACGTGTAGCACAGGCGGCGCCCCGCCATGCCGCGGATCAGCTCAGCGGCGGCGTCGACGTCGGACAGGATCGCCCCGTCGAGGGGCTTGCTGGCGTACTTACTGACTTCCGCGGCCGCGGCGTCGACGTCGTCGACGGCCCGGACGTCGACGACGTAGCTACGGCCGCCGGTGCAGCGGCGCCAGACGTCGGAGAGGCGCAGGCCGCCCAGGGCGTTGTCGTCGGCGCGCGTCGGGATGTACCGGCCGGCGCAGAGCGCGTGCAAGTGAACGTGCCACAGGCCGCTGTCGACGTTGCGCGTCACTTCCAGAAACGCGACGCCCCCGCGGACGTAGTGGCGCCACCAGACGACGCGCCGCGGGCGCTTCCGGTTGTCGCCGGGCGCCGGCACCTTGAAGTCATTCCGCATTTTGCGGAACGCATCCAACAGGCCGGTTATTTGCATCGACAGCGGCGCCCGCTCGCTCGCCCAGGTCAAAGTCACCATGCGCAGCCGTTGCCCCGCCGCCTTCGCTTTCACGTTGGCGGCGATCAGGTTGGCCCGCGCGATCGCGCACGGTCGACACCACCTGTTTTTGCACGAATTGGAGAACACGCGCAGGGCGCCCGTCCCCTTGTGGCCGTAAACCCAGGCGTTGCCCCCACAGGTGCGGAACCTGTCGACGACGCGCTGGGGCATACCGGCGGCGACCAGCGCGTCGTCGACGCACTCCCGTTGCTGTTGCCAGTCACCGTGTCGGTGCGCGCGCTCCAGGCGCGTCAGCGGCGGCCCCAGGTACTGCGCGTCCCGCGCGATCTGCGCCAGCCGCTTGTCGTCGGCTTTTGATTCGGGATGCGGGCGGGGCCGGGCTTCGCGGCGGAACCGCCACGCCCCGCCCAGGCCGCCGCGGCGTTGGTACCAACGGCCGTAGGCGCCCTCGACGTGCGACCAGCCTGGGCGGTCGATCGGCTCCGGGGGCGGGGCGTCGGCGTCGGACGCTTGCCGCTCGCCCAGGAACGGCAGCGGCCGCACAGGGCGGCCGTCGACGTTTGATTCGTGGGTATGGACTTGAGTAGTGCCGCCGACGCTCCACAGGGGCCCCAAGGGCCGGCGGCGGGCATCCTGGGGGCCGGTCAACAGCGCCGATCGGCCGCCGCTGTCTCCGATCGGAGACAGGGCCGCCGTCGGGGGGTTGTCGTCGGGACAATGCAGCTCGCGCCGCGGACGTGGACCCTCCCCGGTGAAGGCTCTGTTCACCGGGAGAGGGCGCGCCACGTCGCCACGCGCGACGTCGTCGTCGTCGAGAGGGTTAGAACCTGGGGCGGGGGCGACGGCCCCGCCCGCTGTTAAGCCGGGAGGGACCATAGGGCGCCGTTGGGGCCTGGGCGGGCCCAGGACGCCCCAGGGCGGCCGATGCCCCAGGAAGGGGGATCAGCCTACCACGGGGCCCCAGGAACGCCACAGGCGGCCGTTGGCGGGGCTCCGATCAGGCAGCCGGGGCCGTCGCCTCGACGGGGGCCGCGGCTTTGATCGCCTGGGCAGCCCGTGCGCGTTGCTCATTGGCGGCGAGGCTGTTGGGGGCCGGTTTCGCCTTCACGTCCAACCGCAGTGGGATGAAGTCGGCCGCCAACTCCGGATGCCGGCGCAGGTGGGTATTGGGGCCCGTCCTGTTGCGCCACGTCAACGCCGTCGACAGTGTCGTCGTGACGTTTTTGACGTTGGGGTGCGCGTTGGCGTCGACGAGGTAATGACCGGGCTTGTTGCGCACCTGTAGGGCGTACAGGGTTTCGGGCTCCCCGGCGATCGCCCTGTCGAGGGCGTCGGCGGACGAATCAGGCAGCAGCGCGGCGACGGCCGCGCCGCCCGACAGCTTGCCGGCGCGGATGCGCGCCGCCTCTTGCCCCTGGGGGACGCGCGGGCGCTTCCCCTTTCGCTTGGCGGCGGCCTTCGCTTTGGCGGCCTGGGCGGGATGATTGAACCTGTCGCGCTGGGGCGACTTGACGGCCTTGCGGGGGGACCGCTTGCCGGTGGGGGCCTTGCGACCGTGACGCTTGGTAGACATTCCGTTGCCTTTCTGCCGACGCCCGTTTTAAGAGCCTGGGCCGGCGGTCGGCAGTGTGCGCAGACGGCCCCCACCTGTCAACACTGATTCGCTACAGGTGGGGGCCGTGACGGTGTCGACCACAAGGGGTAGTCAGGCGTTTTCGGGGGGTTGTCGACAGTGCGGGGACGGAACGCCCCCCAAACCCCCCGTCGACGGTGGATCAGTTTGCGCAACGTCAGGGCGGGCGTCAACGGGCGGCCCGATCCGCAAATCTTTTTCAAGGGCGGCCCGTTCCGCCGCCTCGACAACCGCCCTGGGCAACGGCGGGGGCGGCGGCGGCGCCAGCCGGTCGACGATCGCCAGCATACGGCGCAGGGGCGACGTCGCGCCGGGGGCGCGCTTCAGCCGGTCGACGTCGTCGCGTTCCCATTTGTTGAGACGATCGCCCAGGCCCTCGACGCGCCCGACGTCGAGGTCGAGGGGCGACGGATCGTCTGTCACTTTTCCCCACAGGGCGGGCGCCCCACCGAAGGCGTCGACGATCAGGACCGGGCGGCCGCCGTCGCGCGTTATGACCATGAAGCCGGGGACGGCGTGTAACCGACCGGCGGCGTCGCGCGACAACAGGCGCCCGTCGAAATCGTTTTGATCGGCCGGCGCCACGCACCGGACTTTGTCGGCGTCGAGGTCAAGGCGTAGCAGTTGCCCCACGCCCTCAACGTCAACAGTTATCGTCATCTTCGGCCCCACCGGGGGGCCCGTCACTTGTGCCATTGCTTCACCTGTAAAAAGTGCTTGCCCGCGGCGCGTCACCATCGGGCATTTCAACGAACAGCCGGCCGCCGAACGCCGGCGCCAGCTTTGCGATTTCCTCGACGGTCCAGTCGTCACGTTGGCAGCGCTTCGCCAGTGTCGACAGCGCCAAGCCGGTGTGCCGCGACGTCGCCCGTAGGCCGGCGCCCTCGACGCAGCGCGTCAGCCAACGCCGGACGTCGCCCAGGTGAGTTACGCGCCTCATCGGTTCCCCTCGACGACGCGGGCGGCCGTCAGTACCCACGCGACGCCGTCGCGTTCCCAGGTTTCCGTCAGCTTGCCGGGCGCCCGCATGCGCTGGGCGACGTCGACAGGATCGGCGCCCGACAGGCGCGACAGCAACGCACAGGCGGCGTCGACCGGCAGCCGGAAGTACGTCCGGTTGCGCTGGGCCGTCCCGCGCGTCGACCACAGACAGAATCGTATCGGCTTTTGCTCCACAGGTTCACCCCGCCAAATGGGCCCGCACGACGGCGACGGCGTCGCCCAGGGGCGTCAGGTCGGACGCCCTCGACGTCGACAGCAGCGGGCCGGGTTTCACGTCACACTGATACGCCAACTCGACGCGC
>DASPXE010000321.1:0-4515 GCA_035637455.1 Gemmatimonadales bacterium | reverse complement strand
CCGGCACGCGCCCCTCGCGTGTGTGGCGCTCGGCATCGGGGTGGACCCGAAGGGCGCGGGCGACGGTGCTGCGCCGCTGCCCGCGGCGACCGCATACGCCGGGCAGGTCCTGCAGGCGAGCCGGCGGACGTGCGATTGCGTAGGGAGTCTCGGCCAGGGAGAATTCGCGGTGCTCGCGCCCGCGACCGCCCCCGAGGGCGCGAAGCAGATGGCCCAGCGGCTGTCGCGGGTGATCGAGACGGCGGGACCCCGGCCCGCCAGCGTGCCGCCGCTGCGCGTGCACGCGGGGTACGAAGCCGTCGCGGACGTGCACCAGACACCGGTTGCGCCTGAGAGCTTCCTCGAGCACGCGGGCACGGCGCTGCATCAGGCTCGGGCTGCGGGCATCGGAGAGCGGATTCGAGCCTACCGGGCGTAGACGGGCGCGTGAGCGCCCGGCCGCGAGTTCGAGACCGCGAGGCAAGTGGCTGCTCCGATTCGAGTGAGACGAGTATGAGAAGCCTCTCATAACGCCCCGAGGTAGATCCGCTGCGCCACGCAGCAGCGTTACTTCCCGAACGTGAAACACCGGCACTCACAACACTCGGGAGGTTTCGCTCCATGACCAAGCACCTCGCTCTCCTCACACTTGCCGCCGCGGCGCTCGCCGCGTGCGAGCCGAACCGCAACTTCACTGGCCCCGCCGCGTCACTGCAGGCGGCGCGCGACGCCAACGTCTCGGCCGATCTCACAGGCCCCGGTACCGTGTACACCCTCACCAATCAGGTCGCGGGCAACAGCGTCGCCGCGTTCACTCGCGCCGCCGACGGCACGCTCAGCGCCGCGGGTATCGTCGCAACGGGGGGAACGGGCACCGGCGCCGGGCTGGGCTCGCAGGGCCCCGTCGCGCTGAGCGACGACGGGCGATGGCTGTTCGCCGTCAACGCCGGCTCAAACGACGTCTCCGTGTTCAGCGTCGGCCCGGCGGGGCTGGCGCTCGCCAGCCGCACCGCGTCAGGCGGCACGCTGCCCATCAGCCTGTCCGTGCACGGCACCGTGCTGTACGTGCTGAACGCGGGCGGTGACGGCAACATCTCGGGCTTCACGGTGGGATCGAGCGGCGCGCTCACGCCGATCGCGGGCGCCACCCTAGCGCTCTCGGGCTCGAACGTCGGACCGGCCGAGGTGCAATTCAGCCCCGACGGCAACCGCCTCGTCGTCACCGAGAAGACCACCAACCGGCTCGACGTGTACGCCGTGGACGCCAACGGCGTGGCGAGCGGGCCGACCACGACGGCCTCCGCCGGCGGCACACCGTTCGGCTTCGCCTTCGGCCATCGCCACGACCTGTTCGTGTCCGAGGCCGCAGGCTCGGCCTCGTCCTACGTGCTGGACGCGAGCGGCCACCTCACGCTGGTGAGCGGCGCGGTATCCACGCACCGCGGTGCGCCCTGCTGGGCCGTCGTCACCGCGGACGGGCGCTTCGGCTTCACCGGCAACGGCGCCGGGTCGGTGTCGGCCTTCGCCATCGCGCCGGACGGCGCGATCAGCCTGGTCGATGCCGACGGTGGCACCGCCGTCATCGGCGCCGGCGTGAACGACATCACGCTGAGCAACAACAGCCGCTACCTGTATGTGCTCCAGGTCAGCGGTGCCCAGGCGATCCACGCATTCCACATTCAGGCGGATGGACACCTCACGCCTCTGGGGCCGGTCGGTGGCCTTCCCGCCGGCACGAGGGGGCTCGTGGCGCGGTAGTTACGCTCCGCCGTTGACCCGCGGGTGAACCCGCGGCTCGGCCCTGCCCGTGAACGGGCCAGATCCAAGCCGGTTTCAGCGGCAGGGCCCGAGTCACGGCTCTCAGCCGCGGGCCTTCGCCGCGGGCAGCCACACGGTGAACGTGCTGCCAGCCCCCAGCGTGCTCTCGACCGTGATCTGGCCGCCTTGCAGCTCGGCAAGGAGCCGCGCGATCGCCAAGCCGAGCCCACTCCCCCCCAGGTCCCGGCTGCGCGACTGATCGACGCGGAAGAAGCGGTCGAAGATCTTCTCCAGGTGCTCGGGCGCGATGCCCGGCCCCGTGTCTCGCACGCTCACGCCCACCATCTTCCCGTTGGTCTCGAGCGCGAACGTGATGCTGCCGTTGGGCGTGTAGCGGACGGCGTTGGAGGCGAGGTTCAGCAGGATGTGGCGCGTACGATCGGCGTCGCCCAGCGCCCACCGCCGCAGCGACGGAGTCGCCTGCACCGCGAGATCTCTCCCGAGCGCCATGGCTTCCGTGATCTCCCGCACCTCGTCCACCACCGCCGTGAGCTCGAAGGGCGCGTGCGCGAGCGCCAGCTGGCGGTTCTCGCCGCGGGCGATGAGCAGCAGCTCCTCCACCAGCTTGGCCGTCCGGTCGACGACGCGCTCCATCGCCCCCAGCGCGTCGCGCGTCTCCGCCTCGGTGCGGCCCTCGGCCGCCGCCCACTGTACCTGGGCGCGCAGGTGGGTGAGCGGCGTGCGCAGCTCGTGACTCGCGTCCGCCGTGAAGGCCTCGAGGGCCCGATGCGCGCGGTCCACCCGCTCGAGCATGCGGTTGACCGAGTCCGCGAGCTCCGTGACTTCGGCCTGTCCCGTCGGGGTGGTGAGGCGTGTGCCCAGCTCCGCCGGACCGATGGCGCGCGTCTCCGCGGCGACGCGCTCGAGCGGGCGCAGCGCGCCGGCCACCGCCTGACGGGCGCCCCGGGCGACGGCGAGCCCCGCGCCAGGAAGCAGCAGGGCCGCCGCGGCCGCGAGCGCACCCAGCGCGACGACGTACGATTCCCGGCTCGCCACGACGTAGATATCGAATGCACCCGCCGCGCGGTGCAGCACGCGGTAGCGCCAGCGCGCCCGCTGCGCGATCGCGGCGAGCAGCGCCTGGCGCACGTCGTCCGGGGAGGCGCTCGCCGGCAGGCCCTCGAGGCGCCTGGCGGGCATGTCGGGCGACACGAAGTACACGTCCTGCTTTCCGCCAGCGCCGGTGGTGGTGCGTGTGATGACCACCTGGCCCCCCATGGCGACGAGCCGGTCCGCGAGCGCGGAGGGCATGACACCCCCGGGCTCGCTGGTCGAGTCACGGTAGGCGCCGAGCAGCGACTGGGTGAGGTCGGCCGAGTGCTCGAGCGAGCGCCGCAGCGCCATTTCCGCGGCCACGGCGAACAGCGCGACCACCAGCAGCGCGTACCCCGCCAGCCCGGTCCAGGCGACGCGCGCGAACCGCCGCGTGAGGACTGCACCCAGCCGGAGTTCGTTCACGTGGCGGCGTCCCTCTCGAGCCGGTACCCGACGCCCCGCACGGTGCGGATCGGGGCCGTCCGGCTCCCGAAACTCAGCTTCTTGCGGAGATAGTTGACGTACACGTCCACCACGTTGGTCTCGGGATCGAACTGATAGTTCCACACCGCTTCGGCAATGCGGGAGCGGGACACCGAGCGGCCGGCGTTGCGCATCAGGAACTCGAGCAGCGCGAACTCACGCGGGCTCAAATCCACCACGCGCTCGGCCTGCGTGACCCGGCGCGTGAGCGGGTCGAGGACCAGATCGCCCACCTTGAGGGTGGCGTCCTGGTGCCGCAGCTCGGCGCGGCGAATCAGCGCGTGAACCCGCGCGAGCAGCTCCGGCAGGTCGAACGGCTTGGTGAGGTAGTCGTCCGCGCCGCCTTCCAGGCCGCGCACCCGCGCCTCGAGCTCGTCGCGGGCGGTGAGCAGCAGGACCGGCGTGAAGACGCCGCGCGCCCGCAGCTCCGACACGACACTGAAGCCATCCCGCCCTGGCAGCATCACGTCGAGCACGATGCAGCCGTACGTCCCGCCCAAAGCGCGCTCGAGGGCGCGGTCGCCGGTGTCGGCCTCGGTGACGCCATAGCCTTCTTCACGGAAGGCCTTGGTCAGGAACCGCCGCAGCTCGCGGTCGTCCTCGACGAGCAGGATCTGCACGCAGCCAAACCTACGGCGCGACGTCCGGCCCGGGGAGTGTGAGCTCGGTGAGAAAGCTCTAAGAATGCGCGGACGGTTGCTGGAGCTTAGAGGCCGCGCAGCTCCACCGGCAGCTCGAGAAAGTCGCCACATGCGTGCGGAGAATCGAACTTGGCGAGTCGCCGGCGGGCGATATCCAACACACTCACGGAGGAGCGTTCCTGATCACCGCTTCCAGATCCTGGGGCGCCCGCTTGCGACACTCCTTCTTCAAGTCTTCCGTGTCCGCCGCGAGGAACCTTCCCAGAAAGCAATCCGTGGTGATCTCGAACGCCGGGAGCTCCTTCTTGGCGGAGGTGTTGGAATACAGGGCGATCACCGCGCGTTCATCGAACTTGTAGAAGGAGTACGTCGGGTAACGACCGAACAGCCATACGTGCACAGGTTTCTGGAAGTCTCGTGCCAGACGCGCGAAATAGCGGTAGGCATCCGCGACCAGCGCCGGGATCAGCGGCCCGTCCTCGAAATGCTTGCTCAGGGAGAACATCAGCTCGTGGTCCTCGAGATCGGGGAGAAACGCCTCGAGCGTGGTGCCTGCTCG
>DASPXE010000320.1:0-10558 GCA_035637455.1 Gemmatimonadales bacterium | reverse complement strand
GATGACCGACACGCTGCTCACCCTCGTCCCCGGGAGCACACGCGACCGCGCCGGTAACGTGACCATGAGCCTCGGCAAAGGAGCGCCGAAACGACTGGTCGCCTGCGCGCTCGACGAAGTGGGTTACGTGGTCGGCAACATCACCGCCGACGGCTATCTCACGCTGCGGCGTGTGGGAGCGCCGCCCCAGCCACTGTTCGACCAACAGCTCGAAGGCCAGCGGGTGACCGTGTTCGCTGCGCGCGGCGCCGTGCCTGGGGTCGGCGCGGTGAGATCGACGCACCTGACGCGCGGCCGTATCGGATCGGGCACGCCCGATCCGGTGTTCACGGTGGACAACGCCTACGTCGACGTGGGCGCCGCATCGGCGGCGGAGGCTCGCGCGCTCGCGATCGACGTGCTCGCCCCCGTGTCGCTCGCGAAGCGCCCGCATTTGTACGGGGATCGTCTCCTCGCCGCGCCCGCCGCGGGGCGCCGCGCCACGTGCGCGGCGCTCGCGGCGGCTCTCCAGGCCAAGCCGGCGGTCCGCGGCAGCGTCGTGGCAGCGTTCACCGTCCGGAGTCTGTACACCACCACCGGCCTCCAGGCCGTCCAGCGTCTCCAGGGCCCCTTCGACCAGGCGCTAGTGATGGGCGGCGTGCGCGGGGCGCGGGGAGGGGGCGCCGCTGCCGACACCCTCGTCCTCGCCACTCGCTACACCGACACGGCGGTGGAGACGGTGTCACTCAAGGACGCGGACGCGCTCGCGCAGCGGCTCGTGGCGTGGATGGAGGCAAGATGAGGGCCCTCGGGCTCGGTGTGCTGGGGACGCTGCTGCTGCGGGCTTCGCTGTGTGGGCAGGACAACCCCAGGGTCGCGGAAGCGCAAACGGTCCTTGCTCAGCTCGTGGAGACGTACGGCGTCTCGGGCGCCGAGGGGCACGTACGCGACGCGGTGAAGCGGCTGCTGCCGGCGTGGGCGCAAACCGAGACCGACACTGCCGGCAATCTGTGGGTGCGGGTCGGCAAGGGCGACCCGGTCGTCGTGTTCGTCGCGCACCTGGACGAGATCGGGTTCACCGTCACGAACATCCGGGACGACGGGGCCCTCGAGCTGCAGACCCGCGGCGGCTTCTTCGGCTCCCTGTTCGAAGCGCAACCGGCGCTGGTGCACACGGACAAGGGTGACGTCCCGGGCGTGTTCATGCCGCGGGACTCGGGTGCGACGCGCCACACGCCGCCGCCGCTGCGCGTGGATGTTGGCACGACGTCGCGCGCCGCGACCCTAGCCCGGGGCGTGAGCCCCGGGACCACCGTCACCATGCCCAAGCAATTCGTGCGGCTCGCGGGCACGCGAGCCACGGGCCGCTCCTTCGACGACCGGGTCGGCTGCACCGCGCAGCTGCTCGCGCTGCGGCACCTGGACCGGGCCGCGCTCAAGCATCAGGTCGTGTTCGTGTTCAGCACGCGGGAGGAGATCGGCCTCGAAGGCGCGCAGGGGGCGGCCGCCGCGCTCGGCACCGCGCCACGGCGGGTGCACGCCATCGACACCTTCGTTTCCGCAGATTCGCCGCTGGAGCTTGTGAACTTCGCGGCTGCGCCGATCGGCCAGGGTGCGGTCGCGCGGGCGCTCGACAACTCCGCCATCACGCCTCCCGCCTACGTCGATTCGCTCGTCCAGGTCGCCCGCGCGCGGGGCGTGAAGCTCCAGATCGGCACGACCAACGGGGGCAACGACGGCTCCGTCTTCACGCCGTACGGCGTCGTCGACGTCGCCCTGGGCTGGCCGCTCCGCTACTCCCACTCTCCCGCCGAGGTCGTGGACTTGCGCGATGTCGTGAGCCTCGCCGACATGATCCAGGCGGTGGCCGAGACCTGGTGAGAGCACTGCTGTCGGTCTCGGACAAGCGGGGCGTCGTCGAGTTTGCTCGCGAGCTGGTGGCGCTCAGGTGCGAGATCGTGTCCACCGGCGGCACGGCGGACACGCTGCGCAAGGCCGGCGTGCCGGTGCTCCCCATCGAGCAGGTCACCGGGTTCCCCGAGATGATGGACGGGCGGGTGAAGACGCTGCACCCCAAGGTGCACGGCGGCCTGCTGGCGCGGCGCGGTCATGCCGGCGACCGCGCGGCGCTGCAGCAGCACGGCATCACGCCGATCGATCTCGTGGCGGTCAATCTCTACCCGTTCCGCGACACGATCGCGCGAGCGGGCGTGACGTTGGAGCAGGCGATCGAGCAGATCGACATAGGCGGCCCGTCGATGCTGCGCTCCGCGGCGAAGAATCACCACGATGTCATCGTCGTGGTCGACCCGGATGATTATCCGGTCGTGATCGCCGCGCTCAAGTCGGGCGGCCTAGCCCCGGGCGTCAGCCCGGGGCTCACGAACGTCAGCCCCGAGCTACGCCGGGAGCTCGCCGCGAAGGTGTTCGCCCACACCGCCGCGTACGACGCGGCGATCCACGGCTATCTGGTCCGGGACCGGCCCGGCTGGCCCGAGCGGATCACGCTGGCGCTGGAGCGCCGCCAGGAGCTGCGCTACGGAGAGAACCCCCACCAGGCGGCCGCGCTGTACGCCGTCGACGAGCCCGGCATCCGCGACCTGGAGCAACTGCACGGCAAGGAGCTCTCGTTCAACAACCTGCTGGACGTGGACGCCGCGCTCGCCGCGGTGGCGCCGTGGAGCGGCTCGGACCGCGCGGCGTGCGCCATCATCAAGCACACGACGCCGTGCGGTATCGCCCTGGGCCAGGTCCCCGCCGAGGCGTACGAGCGCGCACTCGCGACCGATCGCACGTCGGCCTTCGGGTCGGTGATCGCGTTCAACGCGGGGCTGGACCGCGCCGCCGCTGAGGCGATGCGTGAGGTGTTCGTCGAGGTGGTGGTCGCCCCCGCCTTCCGGGACGAGGCGCTGAACGTCCTGCGGGACAAGAAGAACGTGCGCGTCATCCGGCTCGCCGCCGATCCGGACCCGCCGGGGTGGGACTTCAAGCGGATCCGCGGCGGCTTCCTCGTGCAGGAGCGCTCCCGACCCACCCGGGCGGCGTCGGAGACGGAGTGGAAAGTCGTGACGCGGCGCGCGCCCACGGAGGCGGAATGGCCCGACCTGCGGTTCGCCTGGGCGGCCGTCGGGACGGTCAAGTCGAACGCGATCCTGCTCGCCAAGCGCGAGGCTGCGATCGGCATCGGCGCTGGGCAGATGTCGCGGGTGGACGCCTCGTTTCTCGCGGTCCACAAGGCGCGCCAGCAAGGCCACGATCCGGCCGGGGCGGTGTTAGCTTCCGACGCGTTCTTTCCGTTCCCCGACGGGGTAGAAGAGGCAGCCCGCGCCGGGGTGCGCGCGATCATTCAGCCCGGCGGGTCCGTCAAGGACGCCGAGGTGATCGCGGCCGCCGATCGGCACAGCCTCGCGATGGTGATGACGGGCGTCCGGCAATTCCGGCACTAACCGACATGACGAGCATGCGCGACCAACTCACGCCGTACTGCGACGCCGAGCGCCCTCCCTATGTCCCCGCCCTGGTCGTCGCTTGCGGCGCGCTGATCCTGTACGTCGTGACGCTCGCGCCGACGACGCAGTTCTGGGACGCGTCGGAGTACATCACCGCCGTGCACGCGCTGGGCATTCCCCATCCCCCCGGAAACCCGCTCTTCATCCTGCTGGCGCACGCGTGGGGGCTGCTCCCGCTCGGCGCCGACTACGCGCAGCGCATCAACCTGCTCGCCGCGGCGACGAGCGCGGCGGCGGCAGGGATCTGGTTCCTGATCGCGGACCGCTGGCTGCGCCCGATCGTGTCACCTACCTGGCCGCGGCGCCTCACCGCGGCTGCGGGTGTGATGGTCAGCGCGACGGCGTTCACCGTGTGGAACCAGTCGGTGGTGAACGAAAAGGTCTATACAGTGAGTGTATTCTCGATCGCGCTCGTGCTGTGGCTCGCGGTGCGCTGGGCCGATCAGCCGGCGGCGGCGCGGCGCGACCATCAACTCGTGCTGATCGTGTACCTGCTCGCACTCACGGCGACGAACCACCTCATGGGAGTGCTGGCTGCGCCCGCCGTGCTGGTCTACGTCTTGGCGACCGACCCCCGGGCTCTGCTGCGGCCCCGCTTCCTCATCGCGGCGGCCCTCGTCGCGGCGGTCGGGACGAGCGTCGACCTCTTCATACCGATCCGCGCGCACTTCGATCCCTACTTGAACGAGGGCGAGCCGACCACGTGGCAGGCTCTCCAGGCCGTCCTGGCACGCGCTCAGTTCGGAAAGCCGTCGGTGTTCGCCAATCCGATGTATCCGCCCGGCCCGGACAACCCCGGCCACACGCTCGTCCTGTACGGACAGCAGCTCCTGAACTACGTGCAGTACTTCACGTGGCAGTTCGGCCACGACTGGGACGCGGCGGTGCAGCGCTTCCTGGCGGTGACGTTCGCGGCCCTCGGCTTGGCGGGCGCACGGCGGCAGTGGCGCGCCGAGCGACGTGCCGCGCTGGCGATGACGACGCTCATGATCACGCTCACGGTGGCGCTCGTCTTCTACCTGAACTTCAAGTGGGGGTTCTCCCAGCCCTACAACGCCCCGGGCCTCGAGCACGAGGTGCGGGAGCGCGACTATTTCTTCATCGCGTCGTTTGCGGTGTGGGGGATTTGGGTGGCAATGGGCTTCGCGGCGCTGATGGAGTGGCTCCAGAGCGGCCTGAGCGCCCGCGAGCCGCGCGCCGCGCGGCGCTGGGCGGTGTGCACCCCCGTGCTGCTCGTCGCGCTCGTGCCGCTGCTCGGCAATCGCCTCACCGCCTCGCGCGCTGGCGAGACGATGGCCAGTGACTATGCCCGCGATGTGCTGCAGTCGCTCGATCCCTACGCGCTGGTGGTCACGGCCGGCGACAACGACACGTTCCCATTGTGGTATGCGCAGGAGGTGGAGGGTGTCCGCCGGGACGTGAACGTGCTGGTGTTGTCGCTCGCCAACACCGACTGGTACCTGCGCCAGTTGCAGCGCCGGGCTCCCCCGACCTTCGAGCCCCGGTCCGCCCCGGCCTGGTTCGGCGACCGGAGCTGGCCACGGCCGACCACGCCCTGGATGAGCCGCTACTATCTGCGTGAGCCCGCCGACACTCTCCCGCCGTACGCTCCCCTGGCGCAGCCGATCACGGGCTACCTCGGGCCGATTGAGGTCAGGGTCGACCCCCGCGCGCTGGGGCGTCCCTACCTCGAGCGCTCGGACCTGGCGGTGTTGCAGATCATCAAGGACCAGCTGGGCAAGCGCCCCATTTATTTTTCCACTTCTACGGGCAACTACGCTGACCAGTTGGGGCTTTCCCCCTATCTGGTGGGCGAAGGGTTGGTGCGCCGCATGGTGCCCCGGCCGCTCGCGCCGAGCGACACCGTGCGCCTCCTGCCGGGCCGAGGGTTCGTGAACATTCCACGGACACGCGCCTTGGCGTTCGGTGTGTACTCGGGCGGTGAGACCGCGGCTCGCCCCCGGCCGCGCGGCTGGGTGGACGTCCCGTCCCAGAATAGTCTGTTCGGCTACGCCTTCGTGTACGACACGATCGCGGCCGTGCTGCGGGATCGGGAGCCGGCGCTCGCAGCCCGAGCGGGTGAGCTGCGCGACGCGATCCTCGCCAACACGACGTACACGTTGCCCGCCGAGCGGCGCGCCGCCGGCAATTAACTGAGGACGCGCATGAGCCACGCACAGCAAGCGGTGAAGGTCCCGGTGACCGAGCGGGTGGTCGCTGCCTCGCCCGTCGTCGGAGCGGGCCGGGCGCCCGAGGCCCCGCCATACCTCATGGCCGCGCTCGTGTCGCTCGGCGCCTTGATTCTCTACGTCGTGACGCTCGCGCCCACGACGCAGTTCTGGGACACCTCCGAGTACATCGCCGCCGCGTACGTGCTAGGCATCCCGCATCCCCCGGGCAACCCGCTATTCACGCTGCTCGCGCACACCTGGGGCCTCCTGCCCCTGGCGGCGGGGTACGCGATGCGGATCAACCTGCTCGCTGCGGTCACGAGCGCCGTCGCGGCAGGGTGCTGGTTCCTGGTGGGCGAGCGCTTGATGCGGGCGTGGGTGCCGGCGACGTGGCCGCGGCGGCTCGCCGCGCTGGCAGGCGCGATCTGCTCGGCAACCGCGTTCACCGTATGGAACCAGTCGGTCGTGAACGAGAAGGTGTACACGCTGTCGCTGCTCTCGGTCGCCCTGGTGCTGTGGCTGATCCTGCGCTGGGACGACCAGCCGCCCGGCGAAGCGCACGACCATTACCTGCTCTTGATCGTGTACCTGCTGGCGCTCACCGCGACCAACCACATGATGGGCGTCCTGGTCGGGCCGGTCGTGGTGGTCCTGCTGTTGCCGCCGCTCAAGGCGCAGCGCCCGGCGGACGACGAGTCCCGCCGGGTGGAGTGGTCCCAGTGGTTCCTGTTCTGCAGCGTGTACGCCATAATCGTGGCCACGGGCCTCGAGAATGCGGCACCCCTGAAGGCCGCCGTCGTGCTGTTCTTCGCCGCGCTCGGCAACGCTCTGTTCAGGGCCCGGAATTGGGATTTCGCGCTCGCCGTGCTCGCCGTCGCGGTCGCGGGCATCTCGGTCTACCTGTTTCTGCCGATCCGCGCCGCGCACTTCCCGCCGATCAACGAAGGGGAGCCGACCACCTGGCAGGCTTTCTGGGACGTGCTCACGCGCCAGCAGTACGGTAAGCCGCCCGTGAGCCAGCGCCAGGCGACCATCACGGCGCAGATCGGGATGTGGGTCCAATACTTCAGCTGGCAGTGGGGCCGCGACTGGATGGGGGGCCTGCAGCGCGGGCTCGCCGTCGTGTTCGCCTCGCTCGGCCTGCTCGGCGCGTGGCGGCATTGGCGCGCCGACCGTCGCGCCGCGCTTGCGATGACCGCGCTCATGGTCACGTTCACGCTGCTGCTCATCTTTTACCTCAACTTCAAGTACGGCTACTCGCAGATGCTCGACCGGCCGCAGCTGGCACGCGAGGTCCGCGAGCGCGATTACTTCTTCATCACGTCGTTCGCGCTGTGGGGCGTGTGGGTGGGCATGGGGCTCGCGACGCTGATGGAGTGGGCGGCGGAGTGGCTCGAGCACCGCGAGCCCGATCCCGAGCGCCGCTGGCGCTTCGCCACCCCGCTGCTGTTGCTGGCGCTGATCCCGCTCGCCGGCAACCGGCTCACCGCATCGCGCGCGGGCGAGACGCTGGCGCGGGACTTTGCGTCCGACATCCTCCAGTCGGCGGAGCCGTACGGGATCCTCGTCACCGCGGGCGACAACGACACGTTCCCCCTGTGGTATGCGCAGGAGGTCGAGGGCATCCGCAAGGACGTTACCGTGGTGAACCTGTCGCTCGCCAACACCGACTGGTACCTGCGCCAGCTGCAGCGCCGGCCGATCTACGAGTTCGACGCCGACAAGGCGGCCGCGATCTACCGCGGCCGGACGTGGCCCAAGCCGACCGGGAAGCTGCTCAGCTTCAGCGACGCGCAGCTCGACGGGCTGCAGCCCGTGTACTTCCTCGAGAAGAAGACCACCGTCGGCCTGGGCGGCATCGGCGTCACGCTCGATCCGGCGCAGCTCGGTCGTCAGTATCTGGAGAAGGCGGACGTGATCACGCTGCAGGCGATCAGAGACCAGCTGGGGAAGCGGCCCATCTACTTTTCGCGCACCGTCGGGCCCTACGCCGACCAGTTCGGCCTCACGTCGTATCTCGAGGGTCAGGGGTTCGTACGCAAGCTGCACCAGGAGCCGATCACGGAGTCGGACAGCATCAAGGCGATCTCCGGGCTCGGCTACGTGAACATCCCGCGCACCGAGGCGCTCGCGTTCCAGGTGTACCACAGCGACACCGCGGCGCGGCCCCGGCCGCGCGGTTGGGTCGACCGGCCATCCGAGGGGATCCTCGCGACCTACGGCATCGTGTACCAGGGACTGGCCCAGGTGCTGCAGAAGCAGAAGCCGCAGGAAGCAGCCAAGGCGCTGGTGCTGGCGGATTCGATCTTCAAGAACACCAGCTACGGCTTCGTCCCGCCGCCGGAGCGTTGACCGGCCCTCTCCCGCAATGCTCTCCGAGAAATATGTTGAGCATGTGGGACGCGGGCTCGCTGTAGCGGTCGCTCTGACGAGTGTCGTACCCGGGATGGCGCACGCGCAGTGCCCCGACGGCTCGGCCCCGCCGTGCCGGTCTGCGGCTGTCGCCGCACCATCGCCCACCAGCCTCGCCGTGCTCTACTTCGACAACGCGTCACCCGACTCGACCGACGACTATCTCGCGGAAGGACTGACCGAGGCGATCATCGCCCAGCTCGGCCAGGTCGGGCGCATTTCCGTCAAATCACGCTCCGCGGTACGGCGGTTCCGCGGCGCGAACGTCCCCGATCCCCCGGTAATCGGCCGGACTCTGGGCGTCGCGTATCTCGTGACCGGCAGCGTGCAGCGCGCGGACCGCGCCGTGCGCGTCACCATCGAGCTGGCGCACACCGCGACCGGCACGCGCGTGTGGGGCGACCAGTTCGTCGGCGCTGACGACAGTCTGTTCGCCCTCGAGGACAACATCGCGCGGCGGGTGGCGGAAGGCGTCGCAGGACGGCTCCTCCCCACCGAGCGCCGCGCGGTCGCAGCGGTGCGGGTGACGCGCAACCCGGAGGCCTACGAGCACTTCCTGCGCGGGAACTACGCTCTCGCTCAGCGCACCTCCACCGGGCTGGTCCGCGCGACGGCGGAGTATCGGCACGCGGCGGCGCTCGACTCTGGATTCGTCTCGGCGCTGGCCCGCGTCGGACTGGCGTACGCCCTGCGGCTCGATTGGGATTGGGATGCGACGGGTGCGTCTCCGGCCGACAGCCTGCTGGATCGGGGTATGGCGGCAGCGGATGAAGCGCTGCGGCGCGACCCGTCCAACTCCGATGCCTGGCTCGCCCGGGGATACCTGCTCGAGTTCCGCCACCCCCGTACCTGGGACGGTGTGATGGCGGCGTTCGCGCGGGCTGTCTCGCTCGATCCCCGGAACGCCGAGGCGTGGCACCAGATGGGGGACGCGGCGACGGTGATGGGTGACGATTCGACTGCGGTCACGGCCTGGCGGCGCGCGCTGGCGATCGATCCCGGACGCCCCATCACGCTCCGCGCCTACGCACAAATGGTCGTACCCGGCGAGGCCAGGTCACTCTTGGACAGCGCGCTGGCCGTCGACCCGGGATTCCTGTTGGCGCGGCTGGACCGTGCCGACGCACGACTGCGCCAAGGCGATACTTCCGGTGCCCGCCGCGACCTCCAGGCCTCTCACTGCGAAACATGTGCGGCGGACATGTGGCCGTCGTGGACCGCGTGGCACGCACTCTCGCTTGGCTCGCTCGGTGACACGGCAGCCGCCCGGGTCGAGGCGGACTCGGTGCTCGCCCGTCTCCAAGGCGCGGGAGGTCTCAGTTGGCGCGTGGCGGAGCCGCTCGCCTTTCACTACCTGCGGCTGGGCGACTCTGCGACGGCCTTGGACCTGCTGGAGCGGATTTCGCCGCGTGGCGTGAAGCTGTGGTCCCTGCTCACAGGCGACGTGAGCCTCGGGTTCTATCCCGTGGCGTCCAGCTCACGGTTCCGTCAGATCCTGTCCGACGCGACACCACCGTGGTCGCTGCCGGCGGCGCCGATCCTCGACCTGCCGATCGCGGCTGCAAGGCGGAGCCTGTGGGTGGGGACGTACGCCGGCCTTTATGGGCGCGTGCAGATCTACGCGCGCCAGGACCGCCTGATCGTGGCGCTCGAGGGCAGCGAACTGGGGCCGCTGCAGTATCAGGGAGGGAACACGTTCATCGCCTCCTGGGACCACGTCACCCAGGTCGCGTCGGGCGACGGTGAGGTCCCCGTGGAGCGATTCACCGTCACCCACCGCAAGCGCGTCGTGATTTACCGGCGGGTGCAGTAGCACACTTCCTCCCCGCCTGCCGGTCGCAATTCGCATCTGGGCCGATCGCGAGCGATTCGGGACCGTTACCCCGACATGCCTGGCGCCATCCTCGGACGGATGACTACCCCACACGCTTCCCTTGCCCCAGCGAACACGATGATCACCCACCAGGCGAATGGCGTTGTTGAGCAACTCGAGGCAGCGTTGGCGGCGTGCCAGCAGTCCTTGCCCAAGGGCTTTGCTTGCCACGCCGTGGCCTGCCGGATTGCGGAATGCTACGAGAACGACTCGGATGGCACGTCCGGGTTCTGGATCGCCCGGCCACGCTGGACGGTCGGGGGGCGTCCGGCCGCTCGGCCGGTGTTCGAAGTCGTGCGGGCGGATGGCAACCGGGGTGTGTGGGATGCGTTGACGCGGGAGGAAGGCGAGGTGCTCGCCGACGTTCTGACGGACCTCGCGTTGTAACTGCGTTCGACCGACCCACTCGACCAAGGGGCGTTGGCTCTCCCCGGAAAAACTCGCCGAACCTGTGCCTCTCAATGGCCTTCTCGCCGGGCCGCCGCAGCGTAAGTTCAGTGGTAGTAATCGGGAGGGCTAGACCTAACTGGTAAGGCGGCGGTCTTGAAAACCGCTGGGCGCAAGCCCGTACAGGTTCGAGTCCTGTGCCCTCCGCTTTCTCCCGCAACAACTTG
>DASPXE010000319.1:0-2260 GCA_035637455.1 Gemmatimonadales bacterium | reverse complement strand
AGGAGTGTAAGCCCGAGATCAATTGCCTTACCCCAGTTCGTGAGTTGCTCGCTCACCGCGACTCCGGGCATCGCGCTTTGAGCTGCTGCGATTAATGCATCGACGAATCGGTGCCCACGCCCAGTGAGCCCTGCCTTAAGCCGAAGTTCCCCCCGGTGACGCTCGCTTGACGCTCATGGTGTTACTTGGAGCTGGGCGTTCGTGTCCCTCGAGCCAGGCTATCGTAGACATGTAGTCTACGGGCTGAGCGAGCAGGAAGCCTTGTAGTTCTTGATATAGTGGTGTGATGTAGCTAGAATTGTCGGCATGTACGTGGCTCGGATCCCGAACCGTGGATCGCCGCCGGCGATCCTGTTGCGGGAGAGCTACCGAGAGGGCGGCAAGGTGCGAAACCGCACGCTCGCCAACCTCTCCCGCTGGCCGGAGGGGAAGATCGACGCCCTCAGCCGCGTGCTGAAGGGACTCCCGCCACAGGCAGCGCCCGAGGGTGCCTTCGAGATCGTCCGGAGCCTCCCTCACGGTCACGTCGCCGCGGTGCTGGGGACCCTTCGCGCCCTTGGCCTGCAGGAGGTCATCGACCCCCTGCCCTCGCGCTCACGCGACCTGGTCTGTGCGATGGTGGCCGCCCAGGTGATCGACCCCTCCTCCAAGCTCGCCTGCGCGAGGGGGCTGCGCTCCCAGACGGCGACCAGCTCCCTCGGCCAGGTGCTTTGGTGCTCGGCCTGCGACGAGGACGACCTCTACGAGGCGATGGACTGGCTCTACCCCCGCCAGCCGGGCATCGAGGACGCCCTCGCCCGCCGGCACCTGAACGACGGCACGCTGGTCCTCTACGACGTCTCCTCGGCCGCCTTCGAGGGCCGCACCTGCCCCCTCGGCGCGATCGGGCACCCCAAAGACGGCGTGCGCGGCCGGCTCCAGATCGTCTACGGGCTGCTGGCGACCAACCAAGGCATCCCGATCGCGGTCGAGGTCTTCAAGGGCAACACCGGCGACCCGGCGACGCTTTCCTCGCAGGTCAAGAAGCTGAAGGAGCGCTTCTCGCTCAGCCACGTCTGTGTCGTCGGGGACCGGGGGATGCTGACGAAGGCCCGCCTGGAGCACGACGTGCGCCCGGCCGAGCTCGACTTCATCACCGCGCTTCGCGCCCCGCAGATCACCGCGCTCGTGCAGGCCGAAGCGCTCCAGCTCTCGCTCTTCGACCAGACCGACCTGTTCGAGATCGCCCACCCCGACTACCCCGGCGAACGGCTCGTCGCGTGCAAGAACCCCTTCCTCGCCGCCGAGCGGGCACGAAAGCGCGAGGAACTGCTCGCTGCGACCCAAGCCGAGCTGCAAAAGATCGCCGCCGCGGTCACCCGCCAGCGCCGCCCGCTTCGGGGCAAGGACAAGATCGCCCTGCGGGTCGGCAGGGTGATCAACCGCCGCAAGGTCGCCAAGCACTTCGTCGTCGAGATCGGCGAGGAGAGCTTCTCGTTCCGCAAAGACGAGCAGAAGATCGCCGCAGAGGCGGCACTCGACGGGATCTACGTGCTTCGCACGAGCCTTGAACAGGAGGTCCTCCAGGCAGCGGGCGTCGTCTCCTCCTACAAGGCGCTCTCCAACGTCGAGCGGGTCTTCCGGGGCTTCAACACCGACTTGGACATCCGCCCGATCCGCCATCGGACCGCCGAGCGGGTCCGCACGCACGTGTTCTTGCGCATGCTCTCCTACTACGTGACCTGGCACATGAACAACCGCCTGGCCCCGATGCTGTTCACCGACGACGACGCAGAGGCCGCCGAGGCGGCACGCACGAGCCCGGCCGCCCCCGCTCGCCGCTCGCAGAAGGCGCTCAAGAAGATCCACACCAAACGGACGGCAGACGACCAGCCGGTCCACAGCTTCACCAGCCTGCTCGCCGACCTCGCCACGATCTGCTTGAACAAGATCGAGCCGACCGAGCATGGTCTGCCGCCGTTCAACGTCATCACGACGCCGACGCCGATCCAGCGCCGGGCATTCGAGCTCCTCGGGGTATCACACCGCCTCGGCGTCACGTAGTCAGGATGCCAGCCCCAAAACAACGCGAACGAGCAGGTAGAAACGGTCTTGGTCGCTGCGGCCGGGGGAACTTCAGTCTAGTCGCCACGAAGGCGTCGGACATGGCAGGTGCTCGGCGTTTCCGCAGGTCAGCGCCTCTGTGAGCGGCCACGGAACGCGGTCGGAGGTTGTCCCGTTAGGGCGCCGTTACCGCTGCTGCGTACGAATCAGCCTGCAA
>DASPXE010000318.1:0-5283 GCA_035637455.1 Gemmatimonadales bacterium | reverse complement strand
ATGCGGGTCCACGGCCAGCAGCTCAGCGAAGGCCGCGATCGCCGCGAGCGGGTTGTTCAACTCGTGCGCCACCCCCGAGACCAGCGCGCCCAGCTGCGACAGCCGATCCGTCTGCAGCAGCTTGCGCTGGAGCAGCACCTCACGCGACACGTCCACGGCGAGGAACAACAGCTTGGGCGACGGCTCGATCGGGTCCACGTTCACGATCACAGCTTGCACGTCGCGCGCGGGCTCGCCGGCGAGCTCGAGCGGGAGCTGGAACTCCTGCCGCGTATTGACGGCGTCGCGCAGCGCGGTCGCGAGCGCGGCGCGTTGGGGCTCCGGCGCCCACTCGGTCAGCGAGCGCCCGCGCACCGACGGCGCATCCGGCACCCCGAGGAGCTCCGCGCCCTCGGGGTTAACCTCCAGAATCTGGCCGTCGGCCGTCAACACCAGGCCCGGCGTCGGGAGGGAATTGAACAGTTGCAGGTAGAGCCGCCGCTCGACTTCGAACGCCCCCAGCAGCTGGGCGGCGCGGGACTCCGCAGGCAGCTCCTCGTGCATCCGGCGCAACGTCACCACCAGGTGGTTGTGCGGGCCCCGCGTCACACGGGTCTCGAACACCGTTCCCGGGCCGTCGGATGCGTGCGCTGGCATGAGGCAGGTCCGCGCCGTGCCGTCGGCGAGCACGGCGTGGAGCACCCGTTCGAGATCGGTGCCCTTCGCCCCCGAAAATGCGATCCAGAAGTCCCGCCTCAACGCCTGATCGGCGGGCACGCCGGTGATGTGGGCGGCGCCAGCGGACCACTCGGCGATGGTCCAGTCGGGGGCGACTGCCACTACACCCATGTCGAGGCTGTCGAGTAGCGCTTTGGTATCCATCGGATGTTCTCCGGCCCCCCGAATAAAAAACGCCCGCTTGGCCAGATCGCGGGCGCAACGGGGCCTAGGGATGCGGGGAGCGGCACGTTTTTGTAACTGCTCGGTACCAGAATGACTTGGTGGCGTTCCTGGGTCAAGATGAGGCGCGCACGCAACAAGTGATGCGGCTCACACCGGGCGAGGCCGCTAGCGCTACGACCTTGCTTTATATTGGGGCTCGCAGCCTCCACCACGGGGGATACATGCCGAGAATGTTACTAACAGGGCTCGTCTTAATCAGCCTCACGGCCTGCGGTGGCGGTTCCGGGGGGCGGAGGGCGCGTCCCGACGCCAAGGCGAGCGCTGCCTCCAGGTCGACCGCAACCAAGCCCGGGACCGCGGCCAAGCGGAAAACGGCGCGGCCGGACACGACGGGCCAGCACAATCCGCTGACCAACCACTAGCCGCCCGAACGACGCCGGCGCGCAGCAACGGAGCCCCGCGGTCGCCTGGCGGGGCTCTGGTCGTCGCGTCGGAGTGGACGCGATCTAGAAGGACATCCACCACTCACCTTCCAGTCGCGACAAGAACGCCTCGCCGCGCCTGATCGCCGCAACGAGCTCCGGACGCGTGGAATGGACCAGCACCCCCGGACCATCGCGCGTGAGGAACGCCCCGCGGTCCGCGACGGTCGGCAGCAGTGCCGGCTCGAGCCGGCCCGCGAGCGCGGTCAGACCCTCTCGCCACGCGTCGTGGAACAGACTTTGGAGCACGTCGCCGTAGCGATGTTTTCGCGCGGCCACCTGGACGACCTGCCCGATGCCTCGCCGGCTCGCGTAATAGAGATACCACCCCACCAGACCACCCTCGCTGTCCTCCAAGGCGGTCCGACGCAGCTCCCCTAGCGTGCGCTTCGCGGCCAACTGCTCGAGCAGCCACGCGGCGGAGCGCTCGTCGTAGTCAGGTCGCAGCGGCACGCCGCCGAGCAGGTCGGAGAGGTGCGCGGCCATGGCCGCTGCAGTGAGCGGCACCGTTCGCAGGCCCGCCACCTGAGGCCAGCGCGCGATCACGCCGTCGATGGCCCAGCAGACCGGCGCCAGTGCCCACGCCAGCCCCCGTACGGGGAGCCGCTGCGCGAACTTGTTGGCGTAAAAGCGGGACGGTCGCAGCGGCTGCGTCCATTGGAACGTCTGTAAGAGAGAGATACCGCCCCCCAAGGCATCCCAGATCTGGCGACTCACCTCGTTGGCCACGTCTGCGAAAGAGAGGTCTTGGCTTCCCGCGAGAAACGCCCGGACGAGCTCGACTGCCGCGAGCTCGCGCTGGGCGGGATCGACCATCAGCTGTGTACCCACCGCTACGCGCACCGCCTGCCCTTGAAACATCGCCCGACGCGGCACCCGCCCGAGGAAGCCTACGATGCGCCCCGCCCCATCCAGGTACACGAGCGACGGAAGCGCGTCATCGCGCCAGGGATTGTGGAAGAAGATCTCGTCGAGATAGGCCCCGAGGTCGGCCGCGCCCGGGTGCTCGCTGTGGCGGAACGCCTTGCGGCGCAGGGCCACGATGTCGGGGATGTCGTCGCGCAGGAACGGTCGGATGCGACCCATCGCCCGATCACGCCGTCGCGGTCGTCACGGCGCCCCCACCGTCTCGGGCGCGAACAGCTCCTTCAGTCTCCGCCGGTCGATCTTGCCGCTGGGGGTCCTGGGGAGCGCGGCGAGCGCCATCCAGCGGGATGGCAGCATGTACGGTGGCAGCGAGCGCGCCACAACGTCGCGCAAGCCCCCCGGCGTCACCTCGACGCCGTCGCGCGGGACGTAGGCGCAGCAGATCGCTATCCCGTCGAAATCCCGACTCGGCACGCCCACCACGGCGCATTCCCGCAGCGCTTCCACGGGATGCAGCGCAGCCTCGACTTCGCCCAGCTCGATCCGGTATCCGCGGGCCTTGATCTGCGAGTCCGCCCGGCCGAGGAAGCGGATCAAGCCGTTGGCACCCACGCTGGCCAGATCGCCGGTGCGGTAGATCCGGTCCTCCGGGTCGCTGCTCCCGGGATACGGCAGGAACGCCCCCCGCGTCTTTTCCGCATCGCGCCAGTAGCCCGGGCTGAGACCAACACCGCGGATGTAGAGCTGTCCCACTTCCCCGGGAGCCACGGGCCGCAGCGCCTCGTCCAGCACGAGCAGCTCTTCCCCGCCGCACGCCTGCCCGATCGGGATTGCCTCGTCTTCGCTCGCGGGGCACGACGGCACCGTGTAATAGCTGCTCGCGATCGTCGCCTCGGTCGGACCGTACAGATTCGTGAACGAGACGTGCGGGAGGCGTCGCATCCAGTAGATCAGCGCCGGCGTGGGAAACACCTCGCCGCACCACAGCACTCGCCGCAGGGTTGGGAAGTCGCCCTGCTTCACTGCCTCGAACTTGGCCATGTAGTTGAGCACGGACGGGACCGAGAACCATTGCGTCAGCCCGGCGTTGCGGATCAGCTCGGCGAGCCGGTGTGGCAGGAGGTTCAACTCCGGCGGCACGAGGTGCAGCTCCGCGCCGGCGGCGAACGTCCCGAAGATGTCGAAGGTCGACAGATCGAAGTGCAGCGGCGGATGACCGGAGATGCGGTCGGTCGGCGCGGTGCCGAAGTAGGGTACCGCCCAGTCGACGAAGTGGCGCACATTCGCGTGCGTGATGACCACGCCCTTCGGCATCCCGGTCGAGCCCGACGTGAACAGGATGTGGGCCGCGTCCCGGGGCGAATTGGCCGACCGGGGGGCCTCGCTCGGGTAGGCGGCCAGGTCGCCCATGGTGAACTGGGCGGTCACCCCGCCGGGAGGATCGTCCGCCCCGAGCCAACCGACGGCATGCGTTGCGGCGAACGGGGGGGACGCGAACAGCGCCTCGAGCGTTGCGCCGACCGGTCCGCTGGCCAGGATCCATCGGTTGTCGCACGAGGCGATCATCTTCTCGAGCCGGGCGGGAGGGCTCGCCGGGTCGAGCGGCACATAGACGGCGTCGGCCTTGAGCACGCCGAGGATCGCGACGATGGCGGCGGGGGACTTCGGGGCCAGCAGGCAGACGCGGTCGCCGCGCGCGCACCCCGCATCCTTGAGGAGACGCGCCAGCCGATTACTGGCGAGCTCGAGCGCCTCATAGGTGAGACGCTCGTCCTTGAAGACCAAAGCCCCCGCCTCGGGGCGCCGGCTCGCCTGCTCGGTCACCCAATGCTGCAGCAACGCGCTCAGCTGACCGCTCCCCCTTCCAGCACGACCACCGCCGCGGCCACGTCCGCCTCGTGCGTCAGGCTGACGTGGATGTGCCGCACGCCGAGTGCGTGCGCCCGCTCCGCCGCTGCGCCGGAGAGCCGCAGCTCCGGTCGGCCGCCTTCCAGCCCCCGCACCTCCACCTGATGAAAGCTCACGCCTTGCGCCCAACCGGTGCCGAGGGCCTTGAAGCACGCCTCCTTGGCCGCGAACCGGGCGCCGAGCGCTTGCGTACGGTCCGCGCGTTCCCGGCACTCCTCCCGCTCCGTGGCGGTGAAGACGTGCGCTTCGAAATCGCTCCCGTCGTCCGCAAGCGATCGCGCGATCCGCTCGGTCGCGACGACGTCGAGCCCGATCCCCAAGATCACCGGCGCTCCTCCCCGGCCTCCAGCGGCGGCCCCGTGGAAGATAATGGACGGCGTCAAACGCCGACGCGCCTCGACGGCATGGCCGCCAAGGCAGGTCGACCGGAGCACTGGCGTGATCACCGCTTCACAATGTCTCCGCTCGTCACGTTGCCGGAGCGCCCGAAGTTCTCGGACGGGATGAAGACGCTCCAGAAGTCCATGCCGCTCCCCGCCGGCCCATTGTCGCACGCCGCCACCGTGTAGTTCACCAAGCCACCCGTGTCCTCCCGGCCGATGGCGTCGAACTCCACTCCGCGGCTCGGGTCGCTGCAGGCGGTCGAGCTGCTGCGGTACGCCGTGATCGACGTCGCCGGGTCCGTCGACTGATCCGTGGTCAGCGTGGCAGGCACCCCGCCGGGGTGCAGGTCGCTGTAGTCGGTGCCGGTGAACCGCCCGGTCAGGTCGGCCCGCACATCGAAGTCGAAGGTCTGCACATTGTTCCCGGGCGTCGGAGATCCCGTCCCGACCTGGCCCTTGCCGATCACTTCCCCGGTCCCTGACTGCGCGCTGCACGTCACCGAGAACGTGGTCGGGCCCGTCCCACCGGCGGGTACCGTGACCGTGCGGGGGTTGGCGCCGCTCACCGCGCAGTTGCTCGGCACGTCACTCAGCGACACCTGATAGTCGCCGGAGGTGACGGTGGCGGTCACGTTGCCGTTGGCGTTGATCGGTGTGCTCGCCCCCGTTGGGAAGCTCGGGCCCGTGACGTTGAGCGTGTAGCTCGCGGGGATGTTCTGGCCCGTGGTGGCGGTCGTGACCGAGAGGGTGCCGGTCGTCGT
>DASPXE010000317.1:0-1643 GCA_035637455.1 Gemmatimonadales bacterium | reverse complement strand
CGAGACGCGGGAGATATGGGTGGCTCTCCGATCAGGCAACGGGCGCCCGCTTCAGCTCGTGGGCGCGATCCGCGACGCGGTGCATCAGGCTGATCCGGAGCAATCGATCGGGGACATCGTGAGCCTCGAGCAGCTGATCGGCCGCCAGACGGCGGCGCGGCGCTTCAACACGACGCTGCTCACCATCTTTGCGCTGCTCGCGGTGGGGCTCGCGCTGGTGGGCATCTACGGCGTCACCGCCTACGCCGTGACCCAGCGGACCCGCGAGCTCGGCGTCCGGATGGCGCTGGGAGCGCGCGGGGCGGACGTGGTCAAACTGCTGGTGAGAGAGAGCCTGCGCCGTGTGGCGGCGGGCGTGGGGCTGGGGCTACTCGCCGCGCTGGGCGTCACGCGGGCGCTCAGCGCCATGCTGTTCGAGGTGGCGCCGCGCGACGCGGTCACGTTTGTCGCGACGGCGCTGTTGCTCGTCGCCGTGGCTTTGCTCGCGACATGGCTGCCGGCCCGGCGCGCGACGAAGGTGGATCCGATGGTGGCTCTGCGATATGAATAGTCCTCACCCCCTGTCCCCCTCTCCGTTCCGGAGAGGGGGGACGTCAAGAGTTCCCCTTCTCCCGAAGGGAGAGGGGGTCAGGGGGTGAGGACCGGGAACGGAGATCGGGTCAGGGGGTGAGGACCCGAAAGGATGCGACGCTAGTGGATCGATTGCTTCAGAACCTCCGGCTGGGCACCCGCAGCCTCTCCCGCACCCCGGGGTTCGCCCTCACCGCGATCCTCACCCTCGCCCTCGGGATCGGTCTCGCGACCGCGGTGTTCACGGTGGCCGACGCGCTGCTCTTGCGCCGGCTCCCGGTGCGCGATCAGGACCGCCTCGTCGTGCTCTGGGGACAAGCGCCCGACCGCACCTACAACTACCCGTTCGGGCTCGATGACGCCCGCGAGTTCGCGCTGCACACCCGATCGCTCGAGCGGGTCGCGTTCTTCTCCTACTACGGCGCCGGGCCGAAGCCGATCCGCGACGGCGACCAGATCTCGCTGCTGCGCCGCGCGCTCGTCTCGGGCGAGTTCTTCGACGTGCTCGGCGCGCGGCCCACGCTCGGGCGAGCGCTGGGCGCAACCGATGACGTGAGCGGCGCGGCGCCGGTGCTGGTGCTAAGCTATGGTGCCTGGCAGCGGAGGTTCGGCGGCGACCCCCACGTACTCGGGCACCAGGTCCTGACCTACGACGATGGCGTGGCGTACACGATCGTCGGAGTGATGCCGCAAGGGCTGGACTATCCGAGAGGGACCGACTTCTGGGCACCGGTCGTCCCCTCGACGGTTCCGCAGGATTTGTACGTCATCGGGCGGCTCGCGGCTGGACGAGCGGTCGCCGACGCGCAGGACGAGCTGACCGCTTTCTTCCGGCGTCCCGAAGGCTCGCGATGGGGGCGCGATCTGCGCGGCGTCGTGCACACGCTGCCGGGGCTCATCCTCGGCGATACGAGGCCGGCACTGATCGTGTTCGCCGCCGCCGCCGGACTCCTGCTCTTGATCACGTGCAGCAACGTCGCCAATCTGCTCCTCGTCCGCGGCCTCGCGCGCGTGCGCGAGATCGCCGTGCGATCAGCGCTTGGTGCGGGCCGGGGACAAGTCATCGTCCAGCT
>DASPXE010000316.1:0-3783 GCA_035637455.1 Gemmatimonadales bacterium | reverse complement strand
AGAACGTCGGGTTGCGCAGCGTGTTGACGGCGGACGTCAGCGCGCCGACCGCAATGCCCACGCCCGGCCCGGCGAGCGCGGTCGCGAGAATGGTTCCGGTGGTGTCGAGGAAGAGCGGCAGCGCGACGGCGTCCACGGCGGCGGAGAGGGCCAGACTGATCGCCACGGCGACGGGAATGAGCGCGAGCAGTCGGACGGACACGGGCCAGCTTCCGTGAGGGTCGGGGCAAAGATAGATATAGCCTACATGCCCGCAACCAGCTTGCTCCTATGGGGGAGCTCATGACGGCAACCTTCGAACCGAGCCGGATCGTGCGGGCGCTCCGGGCCGCGCAGCTGCACGATGCGCCACGGCGGGACCTGCTCCAGATGGCCTGCGACCGGATCCGAGCCGAAGGCGCGCCCTATACCTCGGTCTACGCCTACATGCTGCACGGCACGGAGCTCGTGCTCGAGGCGTACGCGGGGCGCGCGACGCCGCACACGCGTATTCCCGTCGGGCAGGGCGTATGTGGCACCGCGGTCACGACCGGCCAGGACCAGAACGTTCCCGACGTAGGCGCCGTCGGGAACTATCTCGCGTGCAACCTCGACACGAAATCGGAGCTCGTAGTCCTGATTCGCCGCGGGGCGAACATCCTCGGTCAGATCGACATCGATTCGGACGTGCCGGCGGCGTTCACGGATGTCCATCACCGCGCCGTGAAGGAAGTGGCGGATGCGCTCGCGGTGCTGGTGTAGCGCCTGGCGCCTCGGTAGAGTGACGGGCTCGCTCGTCGCCATGGTTCCTCAGGTCGCGTCATCACAGGACTTTGGGAAGTTCTACCGGCCGAGCCCGCTGCGATCCCTCGACGCTCTCCCGCCGGCCGAGGCGGCCGCCGCCGCCGTCGTACTGGGCCAGCGGGGCGACTCCACCGGTTACTGGTGGATCCGTGCCCGCCTGGCTCGGAGCCGCCCTGGGGAAGACGTGATGCCGGTCATTGCCGCCGCTGCGCGGCTACGCGACGACGGCTCAACCGTGCCGCTGGTGCTGCGCCTGCGCTCCGGCACGCCGCGAGAGCAACATGCGGCGTACCAGGCGCTGCTCGCTATCGCGACACCCGAGGTGTGGCGCCAGCTCGTCGATCAGGCGAGGCGGGACTCGACGATTTCCCTGCGAATATTGCGCGACTGGGTGCGCACTACGGCGAATCAACTCCCCCGTGACGACCCGGGCTTTCGGGCGGCTTCGGCCGAGATCGCGCGAGCCGCGCTGCGATCGGCCGATCCCGAGCTCGTGGCGAACGGCTCCGAGGTCGTCGTCCAACTAGGTGCAACCGAGGCCATTCCGAGCCTGCTCGCAATGCTGATGCGCGATTCCACTCAGTATGCCCTCGCCACCTCGGCCCTGATCCGGCTCACCGGCGTGGACAATCCGCCCGCGGGTCCGGTCGCCACGCCCGGCGAGCAGAGGCTGGCGTGGTTGTTTTGGAACGATTGGTGGCAGGCTCGTCAACGTTCGCAGCTCCGCGCCTTCTTGGTCAGCCTCTGGCCTGGCGGGCAACCGCCTTCCTGGCTGCTCGCGGCGCGCCGCGTGAAAGCGGTTCCCCTCTCCGAGGGAGATGCCGCACTCCGCCGCTTTCGCAGCCGATAGTGATCGCACTCCTCCTCGTGGCCGCGCAGGCTCTCGACTCCCTCCGGACGCCCCTGCTGAGGCGAATCGACGTCGAGAAGCGCGCCGTGTGGTTCCTCCCGGATCGGTATCGGGTGGACTCTGCAGGGACCGCGTATGTCGGGACGTGGCAACGGACACCGCCCGTGGGGCGGCTGCCCGCTCCACCGTCTTGGCCGACGCGAACGGGCGAGCGGGTCCCCTTAGGCCTAGGAATCGACCTTGTACTGGTACCGGTCGGCAACGCCACCGTGCCCGGCGTGCTCTCCGCATCCGACAACCGCATTTCTCTGCTTCGGCCCGAGTTCCGGCCGGAGGACCGGCGCCGCCTGCAGCCGCTCGACGGCCAATGGCTCGGACTCGGCCGACACGCCGCCATCGACACGCTGCCGCTAGCTGGTTTCTCGGGCGTCTGGGCGCAGGGCGACACAGACGTGTGGTTCGGCCTCAACGGCGGCTTTAGCGGAGGGTTGGGCGGGCTCGGGGGGCTGGTGCGATTCAACCGGAAAACCGGGCGCGTAGAGTCCGTCTGGACCGACGAGCTGCTCCAGGCTCCGGTCACGGGCCTGGCAGTTAGCGACGACGCGCTCTGGGTCGGAACGACCAAGGGCGGGTACGGACAGCCCGGACGGGTCGGCTTGCTCCGCTACGACCTGAAGACAAGCACCTGGCGGCGCTACACCGCGGAGAACTCCGCGCTCCCCGGAAACCTGATCTCGGTGATCGCGGCAGACGGAGATCGCCTCTGGGTCGCAACCGAGAACGGGATCGGAGCGCTGGATACGCGGACGTCCGCCTGGACCGTTTGGTCGTTCGCGCTGGGGCTCGACGGCGATACCGTGGTCCACGAACTCGTTGAGGGACGGCGCCCACCCGACGACGTGCGTGCGGGGATCTTCGCGCTGATGCTGCGGCTTCAAGTCACCGCTCGGGAGCCGTTCCTCCGCGCCTGCCTCGGCGTTGCGACGGATCGGTTCGCGGCGTTGACGCGCTCGGAAGACCGCGCGGATACGCTCGCTATCGCAGCCCTGGCGCAGCCCCCGCTCGTCCCATTCCTCGTCACGGCCCTGGGGCGGACGGGCGAGCCGCGGTACCTCGCCGCGAGCGCGCTCGGGCGTCTCCGCGACCCGCAATTGATTCCGACGCTCCGGGCTGCCCTCGATTCCAGCGCGCCTGCTGGCACGGGCGCGGTGGCGACGGCGCTCGGGTTGCTCGGCGACTCGGCGGGATACCGCTGGATGCGGAGCCACCTCTACGTGGGCGGCGGCTGGAATGTCCTCGAGTTCGTTCGCGCCGCCGCCCGGCTGCGGGACCGCGGCAGTATCTCGCAACTCGCTACGCTGCTCCGGATCGGGCCCCGCGGCGACGCGTACGCCGCGCTCGCCGCGATCGGCACGCCCGAGGCCTGGCGCACCATCGCCAAGGAGGTGGCGTACCCCGCGGAGAAGCGAAGGCTCTTCGAGGACTTTCTGCACCCGCCCCCCGCCATGCCCGTCCCGGACTCGGCGTTCCGTGCCGCGCTTGGCGCCAACGCGACGGTCATCGCCACCAACAGCGACGACCCGATCGACGTGCGCCAACTCGCCGCCGAGGTGGTCGTCCGCCTGGGCCGAATGGACGCCGCTTCGCGGCTCCTCGGCTACTACAGGCGGAGTCAGGACGATTATCGTCTGGGCAACGAGATCCTCATCCGATTGACGGGCATCGACGCAGTCCCCGCTCCCCCCGCGGCGGACTCCACCCAGCGGGAACGGGCCTACGTCTTCTGGTCGCAGTGGCTGCGCGCGCAGTGGCATACCAAGACGGCTGCGGGAATGCGAGCGGTGCCGCTCCAGCAAGGCGATGCGGCACTCGAGCGGTGGCGCCAGAAATGGGGTCACGCAGATCGCCCCACGAGATAGTCGGCGCACGCTTGGCCGAGGTTGCGCCCTTCGGGGGCGCCAGTTAAAGGGGCGCGGCCAGAGCGCTTACGGTCATCATTGATCGATCGGCGGCGCGCCTTCCACGGCCCCGGTGAGCATGAGCCGTCCTGCGGTAGCGTCGTGGTCCAACACCTCGGCGTACCGCCCCCACTCGACGATCGTCTGGAACAGGGAGTCCGCCGGAATGAAAGGGAAGTAGATGGTGAGGTC
>DASPXE010000315.1:0-2130 GCA_035637455.1 Gemmatimonadales bacterium | reverse complement strand
TAGCTAATTACATTTAATTAGGTATTAAATTTTAAATAATAATATGATTATCTAATTAAATTTAATTACGACATTAAAGTTGAAGTAAGAATATAATTAGCTAATTAAATTTAAAGAAGTAATTAAAGTTGAAGTAACAATATAAACAATTTAGCATTGCAGATAGTAGTAATGCAAGGAAGAACCTAAGAGTTTTGACCAATAGGAGGCTAGAGAGGATATTAGGTCATCTTAGACGGCACAAAAGCGAAATCTAGGTCACCGCCATTGATCTCCTGGCTTTGATGGCTTTGCTATTAATGATAGGAGAAAATAGCATGATAATATTATATTCTTACTTCAACTTTAATTACTTATTTAAATTTAATTAGCTAATTATATTCTTACTTCAACTTTAATTTCGTAATTAAATTTAATTAGATAATCATATTATTATTTAAACTTTAATACCTAATTAAATGTAATTAGCTAATTATATTCTTACTTCAACTTTAATAACTTTAATAAATTTTATTATCTAATTATTTTATTCAATTTATAATTGAATAATATACACATTCATAGTCATACCGTACATACATACATGCATACATACATACATGCATAGGCCTACATACATACATACATACATATACACACAGATATACAGAAATACTGATATATAGACAAACAGAGACATGGAGACATACCGATATACAAACATACAGATATTCAGATATACAGACAGATATACATACATACATACATACATACATACAGACATACAGATATATCAGGACATACAGGCATGCTGACATACAGATATACAGACGTACAGATATACAGACAAACACATAGACATACATATAGACATACAACCATACATACAGACATGAAGATACATATATACAGAAATAGAGACAAACTGATATGCAGACATACAGACATACAGACAAACGCACAGACATACATATAGGCATACAGACATACATATGGACATAAAGACATACATATATACAGACATGCAGACATACAGATATGCAGACATACAGATATACAGACATGCAGACATACAGATATGCAGACATACAGACATACAGATATACAGACAAACACACAGACATATACAGACATATAAACACACAGACATACATACATACATGCATACATGCTTACAGATACAGACATCCAGATATATCAGGACATCCGACATACAGACATAGTGCTATATAGATATGCACACAGACATACAGATATACAGACAAATGCACAGACATACATATAGACATACAGATATACAGACAAACATATAGACATAAAGACATAGAGATATACAGACATGCAGACATACAGATATGCAGACATACAGATATACAGGCAGACACACAGACATACAGACATACAGAGATACAGACAGATATACAGATAGACAAATAGTCAGACATATATACAGACATATCCGCTGTCCCTGGATGGTAAAACGGACGTCAAACTCTATTTATTTATTTATTTATACATAAAGACATGCAGACATACAGACATACAAAGAGACAGACAGACAGACAGACATGCAGGCAGTCAGACAGGCATACAGACATAAAGACAAACATAGAGACGTACATAAAGACAAACAGATATGCAGACAGACATACGGACAGACAGACAGAGTCATGCAGACATATAGAAATACAGATATACAGACATACATACAGACATGCAGACAGATATACAGACAGACATATAGACATACACAAACACACCCACCCACATATATACATACATACACACATATACACGCAAATATACACTTTCATATACAGGCACATACTCACACACATTAACATACATACGCATACACATACATGCACACACACCGTGACACATGCATACATATTCACGCACATACATATACACAATGTAGCCTACACACACATACACACACATACCCGTGCATACACACACATACAAGCATACACACATACACATTCAGTGCTATTCCATAGGCTCGTATTGAATCTCCACATCCAATAGGCCTATAAAGTAGTTCCAGTCTGAATCCAAATGGCGGTCGCGTAGTGATCTTTTTTGTGCCATTTGCGCTATCAGCCCAGATAGGGTTCTTCCCGTCTAGTTATAAATAGAACGTCTTTG
>DASPXE010000314.1:0-2201 GCA_035637455.1 Gemmatimonadales bacterium | reverse complement strand
CTCACTCACCCTTCCCCCTTCCCTTTTCCCCGTCCCCGGAATACAAAGCCCGTCGCAGCGCGAAAGCCGCAACGGGCAGGCCTTTTAGCGGATTGTTTTACGTGGCCGCAATACGCCGCAAATCACCACGGAATCGGTTGTGACTCGGAATCTAGAACAACGCGGCCGAGCCGCAACCCGTATGTTTTCCACACCTCACACTGGAGACCGCCGCCGTGACGCTCGCCGCGCTGCATCCTCAAATCGTGCACTTCGTGATCGCCTTGCTTTTCATGGGCGTGCTGCTGCGCTGCGTTTCCCTGACTGGGAAGGCCGCGTTCACGGGGCCGGCCGCGGTGGTCCTGCTCCTGGTCGGGACGGTCGCTGCCGTGCTGGCAGTGCAGTCGGGGACGGCGGCGCATGGACCGGTCGAGCGCGTGCCCGGCGCGCGCGCCGCGGTGATGGACCACCAGGAGTGGGGCGAGCGCACCCGGAACATCTTCCTGGTCGTGGCGGCGCTCGAGATCGCGGCGCTCGCCCCCGTGCTGAGCCGCTGGCGCCGGTGGGTGCTGGCGGCGTCGGCCCTCGTGGGGCTGGGTGGCGCCGTCTCGCTGTACGAAGCGGCGGATCGGGGCGGCGATCTGGTGTACGCGTACGCGGGCGGTGTGGGGATCCGATCGGGTGATCCCGCGGACGTCGACCGGTTACTCGTGGCGGGGCTCTATCACGAGGCCATGCTGGAGCGTAAACAGGGAAAGCCCATTGAGGCGGCGCAGCTGATCGGGCAGCTGGCGCAGCGGTATCCGGACGACACCGCGGTCCGGCTGCTCGCGGTCGAGTCCTTGATCGTTGATAAGCAGGATGGCAAGGCCGCGCTCGCCGCGCTGAAATGGTTTGCGCCGGCGTCGGACAGCCGGTTCCTACGGTTCCGGGTGGGGCTGCTGCGCGCCGACGCGTTCGCCGCGGCGGGGATGCCGGACTCGGCGAGGATCGTGCTGCAGGCGATGGCCGCAGAGTTCGCGAACAATCGGGCGATTCAGGATCGGCTGGGGAAGCTGAAGTGAGACAGGGGGTGGAGGTTGGTGTCGACAACAGTCATTTGACACGCGGCGCCTGGCTCAGTTATCATGATCATTCATCATGATGGCATGACTTGATATCATGAGCACGAAGCGCCGGGTCAGCGAGCCGGTTCAGGTCTACCTCGACGCAGTCGAGCGGCAGCGTCTCGAGCGCTTGGCGCAGCAGCTCGGCGCCACGAAGTCCGACGTGCTGCGCCGGGGCCTCGAGGTGCTCGAGCGCCAGGCGTCCGACCCGGATGCTCATCCGGCGCTGCAGATCATCGGCCTCGCGGACCGAGAGCGGGCTGGCGGGCCCGCCTACGACGTAGCCCGCGAGCACGACCGGTTCCTCGCCGACAGTGAGCAAGCGAGCTGGGCGCGGGGGCGGGGAGCCCGGCGGCCGCGGCGCCGTGGCCGCTGAGATCTTCGTCGATACGAGCGCGTGGTATCCGTTGGCCGTGCGTCGCGATCCGGCGCACGGCGCTGTGGGTGGGGCGCTGCGCGAGCGCGTACGCCGCGGCGCGCGGGTGGTCACGACGAACCTGATCGTCGCGGAGACGCACTCCCTGCTGTTGCGGCGGACCACCCGAGCCGCCGCGCTCGCCTTCGTCGGCCACGTCGGCCGGCCCCCGAATGTGGTGGTGTACAGCACGCCGGAGCTTGATACTCAAGCTGTGACCGACTGGCTTGAGCGCTACGACGACCAGGACTTCTCGTTTACGGATGCGGTGAGCTTCGCGGTGATGGCCGAGCGTGAGATTACGGACGCGCTGACGCTCGATGGCCATTTTGCAAGGGCGGGGTTTCGCGTGGTGCCCATAAGGTGAAGGGTGGTGGAGGTTGTGGAGGTCACAACCTCCACCATCCTCCACCGTCTTCCACCACCCCCCGCCGGTCCCGCTATTTTTCGCGACCATGCCCGACCTCCTCGCCGCCCGCTCGCAGATGGGCGTCTCGCTCGCGTTCCATATCATTTTCGCCGTGATGGGCATTGCCATGCCCGTGATGATGGTCGTCGCGGAGCGCCGCTGGCAGGTGACGGGCCACGCGATCTACTTGGACTTGGCGAAGCGCTGGGCCAAGGGCACCGCGATCCTGTTCGCCGTGGGCGCCGTGTCGGGCACGGTGCTGTCGTTCGAGCTCGGGCTATTGTGGCCCGAG
>DASPXE010000313.1:0-7599 GCA_035637455.1 Gemmatimonadales bacterium | reverse complement strand
GCGTGCGACGGGTTCTGGGACGTCGCCGTCGCCCCGTCGCCGAAGGTCCAGCTGTAGGCACTGATCGAGCCATCGGGGTCGCTGCTCGAGTTGGTGAAGCTGCACGTCAGCGCAGTGCAGCTTGATGTGAAGGCGGCGGTCGGCGGCTGGTTCGGCTGGCTGACCGTCACGCTGTGCGAGGTGGTGCCCGTCGCGCCCTGGTTGTCGGTGACCATGAGGGTGACGGTGTAGTTCCCGCCCGCGGCGTATGTGTGGGACGGGTTCTGCGAGGTCGCGGTCGCCCCATCGCCGAAGGTCCAGCTGTAGGCGGCGATCGAGCCATCGGGGTCGCTACTCGTGCTGGTGAAGCTACACGTCAGCGCAGTGCAGCTTGATGTGAAGGCGGCGGTCGGCGGCTGGTTCGGGGCGGCCACGGTGACGGTCTTGGAAGTAGTCCCCGTTGCGCCCTGATTATCGGTGACCGTGAGGGTGGCGGTGTAGGTTCCCCCGGTCGAGTACGTGTGCGACGGATTCTGCGCGGTCGACGTCGCGCCATCACCGAAGGTCCAGCTGTAGGCGGCGATCGAGCCATCGGGGTCGCTACTCGTGCTGGTGAAGCTGCACGTCAGCGAGGTGCAGCTTAATGTGAAGGCGGCAGTCGGCGGCTGGTTCGGGGCGGCCACGGTGACCGTCTTGGACGTACTCCCCGTCACACCCTGGTTGTCGGTGACTTTGAGGGTGACAGTGTACGTGCCGCCCGCCGCGTACGCGTGCGACGGGTTCTGGGAGGTCGCGGTCGCCCCGTCACCGAACGTCCAGCTGTAAGCACTGATCGAGCCGTCGGGGTCGCTGCTCATGCTGGTGAAGCTGCAGGTGAGTCCGGTGCAGCTCGCGGTGAACGCGGCGGTCGGCGGCTGGTTCGGGGCCGCCACCGCGACGGACTTGGAGGTGCTCCCCGTCGCGCCCTGGTTGTCGGTGACCGAGAGGGTGACCGTGTACGTGCCACCGGCCGCGTACGTGTGCGCCGGGTTCTGGGATGTCGCGGTCGCCCCGTCGCCGAAACTCCAGCTCCAGGCCGCGACCTGCCCGTCCGCGTCCGTGCTGCCATCGGTGAACGCACAGCTCAAAGCTGAGCAGGTCGCCGTGAACCCGGCCGTCGGCGGTTTGTTCGCCGTCACCGTCACTGCGGCCTTGCCGGTACCCGACCCGCCATCCTTGTCCGTCACCGTCACCCGGACAGTGTCCGTGCCGCCCGCGACGTAGGTGTGCGTGGCCGCTAGCGGATTCGACTGGCTGGTCGTGCTGCCCGAGGTTGGGGGCGAGCCGTCGCCCCAGTCGATTGCGTAGGACCAGGGCGAGTCTTTCACGCCGGGATCGCTGAAGGTGGCGCTGAGGGTGAAGGGGCTGCCTGCGTTGGCCGTCTGGCTCCCGCCCGCGTTCACCGTCGGCGGGGTATTCGCGATCGTCGCGGTCGTCGTCCCCGGGGCGCTCGACGCGCTGTGCGTGTCGCTGACAGTGAGCGTCACAGAGTACGCGCCGTTGTCGGCGTAGCTGTGGGTTGGCTTCACGCCGCTGCCGGTGGTGCCGTCCCCGAAGTCCCAAGCATACGTCAACGCATCACCGTCGGGGTCGGACGAGGTGCTACCGTCGAACGTGACGGCCGTCGCCTCGGCGCTGGAGTAGGGTCCGCCCGGCCCGGCCGTGGGCGGATGATTCCCGGGCGCCCCCGGCGCGCCGTGGCACGTGCCGCTGCCGGCGTCGGTGAACGTCTTGCCTTGGACGGGAATGAACTTCCAGGTGTAGCCGCCGTCGGAGAGCGTCAGCTTCAGGACGCCCATTGTCTCGTTGTTGCGCACCTCGGAGTTCGCTGCCGTCGCGCCGAACGGGAACAGCCCTTCGCCGCCGCCCGTCCCCACGATGATCTCCCGAATGCCGTACACCGGATCCACCGCGCCCGCCGGCGTCTGGGGGGCGAACCGCTCATAGTCATGGTGATGGCCGTTGAGCACGAGCTCGGCCCCGGCGTCGTACAGGTCCTGCCAGAAGTTTTGAGTCTCCGGGTCGCCCCCAACCGTGCTGGAGCTGAAGAGGGGGTAGTGCCAATACGCCAGCGTGCACGCCACCGGGTGAGCCGCGAGATCGGCGCGCAGCCACTGCTCCTGGGGCGACCCCACCCAGTGCGCAACGCTGCTGTTCAGTGCGATGATGTGCCAGGAGCCGACGTCATAGCTGTAGTAGCCCTTGGCGGGGTCGCCAGCCGCGGCGCCGAAGTACCCGAAGTAGCCGGCGGCGCCGGCGGTGCTGTAGTCGTGGTTGCCGGGCACCGGTCGGGTGCGCGCCTTGAAGCGCCCCCACGTGGGCGCGTAACAGTTGGCGTAATCGGAACTGCTCCCGCTGGGGTAGGCGTTGTCGCCCAAGGCAAACACGGTGCCCGGGATCGTGTCGATCAGGTTGGCGGTGAGAGAGTCCCAGGCCCTGCTACAGTCCGCGATGTCTCCGGCGCCGACGAGCACTGCGGCGCTTGCGGCAGCCTCGCCGGCCGCGTCCGGTCCGGGGGCGGGCGGGCCAGACGGTTCTTGGACGCAGGTGGCCAGCGCGAGGTACAACACACATCGGAGAGCGGCGAGACGCCGGACGGCCATCAGAGAGCTCGGGTGCGCTTCGTCTCAGACTACACTCAACGTTCGTGCCGCCGGGGTTACCAGCTCCCCGGCGGCCCGTGCGAGACGGCGCCATGCTCGCGCGGCTGGTGGCTGCCAGGACTACGGCCCCGCCCCGGCTCGGTGCTGCGGGCCGGCAGTGCGGCGCGAACTCAAATGCTGTGGCGGTGGCGCTACGTCGACGGCCGTGAATCACCCTGTTGGGCCACCCCCGCCATCGCCGCCGTCACCAGTAGGGCGCGCACGATGCCGAGCGCGCCCTCGGTGTTTTCATACCACTCCGTCGCGAGATGGGCGTCGCCGGCCTTCCCGCCCGCGCCCAGCGCGATCGCCGGGATGCCGAGGGCGATCGGCACGTTCGCGTCGGTGGAGGCGCTCGCGAGCTCGGCGTCCCGGCCCAACACCCGGTTGGCCGCGACCGCCGCCTGGACCAGCGGATGGGTGCGCGGCGTGACGCCCGACGGGCGGTCGCCGACGGGCTGGCGCTCGAGCCGCAGCGGCGGCGTGCCGGAGGCGCGACGCCGGTTCTCATCGTCGAGCGCGCGGTCGAGCGCGGCCCCGACGGTGACGTCGAGCTGAGCGAGCGCCTTGGGGTCCTCGCTCCGCAGGTCCAAGTCGAGCCACGCCTCCTGCGGGATGGAGTTGAGTCCGGTGCCACCCCCCAGCCGCACGACCGCGCAGGTGGTGCGTGGTGCTTTCGAGGTGGGCAAGTCGGCGAGCAGTGCGGTCGCGCGGCCCACGGCGTTCGCGGGGTTGGCGACGCCGAAGGCGGCCCAGGAATGGCCTCCCGGGCCGCGGAAGGTGACGCGGTAGCGCTTGGAGCCAAGCGCCCGGTGAACCACACGCTCGAGACCCGCGCCGTCCAGCGCGATGAACGCGACCGGGGCGGGGTGGACCCCTCCCCTTTCCCCCTTCTCCGATTTGCCGTTCAGCAGGTATTTCACCCCCCGCAAATCCCCCGATCCCTCCTCGCCCACGGTGGCCGCAAACAACAGCGGCCGGGCGATGGGCACTCGTGCGGCGACGAGCGCCTCCGCCACTGCGACGAGGGCGGCTAAGCCGCGCGCGTTATCGCTGATGCCGGGGCCCTCGAGCCGCTGGCCCCGCCGCTCCACGGCAACGTTCACGTCGGGCCCGAACACTGTGTCCAGGTGCGCCGAGAGGACGACGGGCGGCTGTAAGTCGGCCCTTCCCCCGTTGCTGCCCACCCAGCCGTGCACGTTGCCGACTTCATCGATCAGGACGTCCTGGAGACCGACTTCGCGGAACAGCTCGGCGACGTGGGCGGCGCGGCGGCCTTCGGCGCCCGTCGGGGCCGGGATCGCGGACAAGGCGGCCTGCCGCGCGAGCGTCACCTCATCGGTGCGCTCGAGGTGATGGCGCGCCGCGCGGATGCGCTCGTGCGCGAGCAGGCGAGAGATGCTCTGATCCACCGATTCACACTAACTCGCTTGACGGTGCCAGGCGAGTGGGCGACACTTCCGCCATGGAAGAGCGCGAGCTGATTTACGACTGGAACCGCTCGCCCGCAGCGCTCGACTGGTCGCGGGCGCGGGTCGACCTGAACGACGAGACCCTGCGCGATGGGCTGCAGTCCCCCTCGGTCCGGGACCCGTCCCTCGAGGTCAAGAAGCGGCTGCTCCACCTCATGGCCGACATCGGTATCGTGGCGGCGGACATCGGGTTGCCCGGCGCGGGTCCGCGGGTGGTGGAGCAGGTGCGCGTGCTGGCCCGGGAGATCCGGGACCAGAAACTGCCCGTCTTCCCGAACTGCGCGGCTCGCACAGTGATCGCGGACGTCGAGCCGATCGTCCGGGTCGCCGAAGAGATCGGGATCCCCATCGAGGCTGCCACCTTCATCGGCTCCTCTCCGATCCGGCAATATGCCGAAGATTGGACGCTGGACCACATCCTCCGCTCCACCGAGGAAGCAGTGTCGTATGCCGTCAAACACGGCCTCCCCGTCATGTACGTGACCGAAGACACGACCCGCGCGAAGCCCGAGGCTCTCAAGGCGTTGTACGGCGCGGCGATCGACTGCGGCGCGACACGGATCTGCCTCGCGGATACGGTCGGCCATGCGACACCAGACGGCGTAAAGGCGTTGGTCACATTCGTCAAGCGTGAAATCGTCACGGACAAACGTGTGAAGATCGATTGGCACGGGCACCGCGACCGCGGGATGGGACTGATCAACTGTCTCGCCGCCATCGAGGCCGGTGTGGACCGCGTGCATGCCACCGCCCTGGGCGTGGGCGAGCGGGTCGGCAACGCCGAGATGGACCTCCTGATCGTAAACCTCAAGCTGCTGGGTGCTCATCGGCACGACATCGCCAAGCTGCCGGAATACTGCCGGCTCGTGGCGGACGCCGTGGGCGTGCCGATCCCGGTGAACTATCCGGTGCTCGGCGCCGACGCGTTCCGCACCGGCACCGGCGTCCATGCGGCGGCCATCATCAAGGCGAAGAAGAAGGGCCACGCCTGGCTCGCGGACCGGGTGTACAGCTCGGTACCGGCCGAAGAGTTCGGGCTCGAGCAGAAGATCGAGATCTCACCGGTCTCGGGGCTCTCGAACGTGAAGTACTGGCTCGAGACCCACGGCTACGACGCCGAAGACGAAGTGGCGTGCCGCGTGCTGTTCGAAGCGGCGAAGCGCACCGACCGCGTGCTCTCGGACGAAGAGTGCCACCGCTTGGTCAGGCAAGGGGCATGGCGGTAGGGTCATTTCGCGACATCGAAAAGGCGTACTTCGATCTGCGGTGGCACTTCGACCCGGTGGCCGCCACGCAGGCCGGGGTGAAGACCTACGACGACCGGTACGGACGCTACAGCCCGGCCGCCCTCGCGCCGCATCTCGCTGCGCTCAAGTCACTCGCGGGCGCGCTCGAGGAAACCAGCGCCGACGGGCTGGAAAACGAGATCGATCGGACCGCCCTGCTGAACGACATGCGGGTGGCGCTGCGGCGGTTCGAGCGCGAGCGGCCGCAGGCGAAGAGCCCGGCGTTCTGGCTGCACCATCTGCTCGGCGGCCTGCACTTCCTGTTGGGACGGGGCGACCGCAGCGGTGAAGCGCGCGCCCGCGCCCTGATCGGGCGCCTCGAGGACGTGCCGCGCCTGCTCGACGATGCGCGCGCCGCGCTCGTCGAGCCGGTGCGGGTGTTCGTGGAGACGGCGCTGCGGATCAACGAGGGGGGGCTGCTGCTGGTGCGGGGGATCGGTGACGCGATCACGGATCCCGCACCCGGACCGGCCGACGCGCTGCGGCTGGCGGTCGAGAAGGCGGCCGAGGCGATGACGGCGTTCGAGCACGATCTGGAGCGCTGGCTCGAGTCGGCCTCCGAGCACTTCGCGCTGGGTGAAGACGACTTCAACTTCCGGCTGCACTACGAGCACGCGCTGCGCGACACGGCGCCGGAGCTGTGGCGCTACGGGCTCCATCTCAAAGAGGAAGTCGAGGCGGATCTGGCCCGCCGGGCAGCGCGCCTCGACGGACGGAAGACGTGGCAGGAGGTGGTCGATCGGCTCCGCGCCGATCACCCGCCCGCGGATGGGCTGGTCGAGGCGTACGCGCGGGAAATGGTACGGGCGCGCGACTTCGTGGCCGAGCGTGGGCTCGCGCCCATTCCTGAGGCCCCGCTCGACGTCGTCCCCACACCTGCCTTCATGCGGCCCGTGATCCCGTTCGCCGCGTACGACAGCCCCGGCGCGTATTCGAGCGACCGCACGGGCTGGTTCTACGTCACCGTTCCCGACCCCAAGCTGCCCCCCGGCATGCAGGAGCGAGTGCTGCGCGACCACTGCCGGCACGAGCTCGCCGGTACGGCACTGCACGAAGGCTACCCCGGCCATCACCTCCAGCTCGTGCACGCCCAGCAGCAGCCGTCGGACACCCGGAAGAACGTGTGGACGCCGGTCACGGTCGAAGGCTGGGCGCTGTACTGTGAAGAAATGATGGGGGAGGAAGGGTTCTACCGCTCGGAGGAGGAGCAGTTTTTCCAGCGTGTGCATCTGTTGTGGCGCGCGGTACGGGTCCTGATCGATGTGGGGCTCCATACCCGGGGGATGACGTTCGAGCAGGCGGTGGACTACATGGTGACCCACGTCAACGTGGAGCGGGCCAACGCCGAGGCGGAGGTGCGGCGCTACTGCGCCGAGCCGGCGTACCCGCTGAGCTATGCGGTGGGGCGGCGCGAGCTGCTGAAGCTGCGAGAGGACTTCCGCGCGGCGCGCGGGGCCGCGTTCACGCTGCGCCGCTTCCACGACGCGATCCTCGAGTACGGCGGCCTGCCCGTCACGCTGATCCGGTGGGGCCTGGGTCTCAATGACGCGTAGGGAGGCCGCGTCGGCTTCCCGGCTGCCACGCCCCGTGAAGCTGTTCGGGGCGGTCTCGCTGCTCAACGATTTCGCGAGCGAGATGATCTACCCGCTGCTGCCGGCGTTCGTCACGGGCGTGCTCGGCGCGGGCCCGCAGGCGCTCGGTGCCCTGGATGGAACGGCCGAGCTCGCCGCGTCGGTCGTGAAGTTCGGCGCGGGGCGGCTGGCGGACCGGCCAGCGCGCCGGGGGTGGCTCATCGTGCTGGGCTACACGATCGCCGTGCTGGTGCGGCCGATCATCGCCGTCACGGGAGCCGCTTGGCAGGTAATCGGGCTGCGGGTCGTGGACCGCATCGGGAAGGGCATTCGCACGCCGCCGCGCGATGCCCTCATGGCGGATGTCACGCCCGCGGCCCTTCGGGGTCGGGCGTTCGGCCTGCAGCGCGGGATGGACCATGCCGGCGCGGTGCTCGGTCCGCTCACCGCCTGGTGGCTGCTTAGGTCGGGAAGCGCGGACGTGCGGTCGGTGATTGCGTGGAGTCTGGCGCCGGGAATGGCGGTGCTGGTGCTGGCAGTGTGGGCGGTGAAGGGCGGTGAAGGGCGGTGGAGGGCGGTGGAGGCCAATGCCGGCGCCGCACCACTTTCG
>DASPXE010000312.1:0-3353 GCA_035637455.1 Gemmatimonadales bacterium | reverse complement strand
TCGCCCGCAGGCAGCGCTCCGCTTCAGCCAGGTTGCCCCGGCCCAGCAGCGTATTCGCCCGGCCGATCCGGCTTAGCAGCTCGGAATACCGGTCGCCCGCCGTGGCCGCGAGCTCGCCCGCCGCGACGTACGCCGCCTCCGCCTCGTCGAACCGGTTCTGCTTGCGGCTCACGCGTGCCATGCGCAGCCGCACCGCCACCGCATCGGGAGACGACAGGCGCGCGTCGCCCACCTGCACCAGCGTCCACAACACATCCAGCGCTTCGTCGAAGCGCATGGCGTCTTCGAGGTAGTGCGCGTACGCCAGCAGCGCCGGCGCAAGCAAGCGCGGGTCGCTCAGGCGGTGGGCGTCGGCGGCGCTCGCCGCGATCCCGTGCACGTGCGCGCCCTCGGTGGCGGCGGCGCGCAGCTCGCTGCAAAACCGGTCCGTCGCAATCCATTGATAGTGAAACGCATCCGGAGAGACGGGCTCCCGATCGGGAGCGAGCAGGTCGACGAGGCGCAGCGCCAGGAACGCCCCCTGCCCCAGACGGGCTTCCAGTGAGGTCGCCGGCAGCTGGGCCGTAACCCGTTGTAGGAAGATCGCGTGGGGTAGCGAGTCGAACTTCAAGCGTGAACCGGGCATTCCCGATGCACTCCGGAGTTGGAGCCTGTGATGTCCGCCACCCCTTCTCTGGGCAGGCGCCGTGCCTCGGTGCAAGTCCAACGGGCCCACAACATACCTCTTTCTGCACAGCTGCGTTAGGCCGCAATTGCCGCGTTTTTTGGCTTTTCGCTGCATTGTTCGGGTGCCGCCTTGGCGGCCTGCCGTCGCTAATTCTCTGCCATGCGACGGGGCTTCTCTCTTGCCGAACTGGCAGTCGTGCTCGCCATCCTGGGTGTTGTGACCGCGGTCACGCTCCCTCGTTTATGGGGTTGGCTCGACTGGGTGGCCGTCGATCGGGCTGCCGTGGAGTTCAGCACCGCCCTCGCCGTAGCCCGGAGCGCCGCGGTGTTCGACGGCTCCCCCTCGCGGTTGCTCATCGCGGCCGACTCCCTGCGAATCGACCGCCGGGCCGGTGCGATCGGCGGGCCCGAGCCGGCTTGGCGGCCCTACGCTCGCTGGCCCGGGCCAGCCCAGCACGGCGTGGCGCTCGAAGTCTCGAATCCCGAGGTCGTCTTCATCCCCACAGGGCTCGCTTGGGGCCTCTCGAACACCCGCGTGGTGCTGCGGCGCGGGCCTCACGTCGCCACCATTACGGTGTCGCGGGTGGGCAGAGTGAAACGTTGGTAACGCCGGTGCAACCAATTCGGGGGGCCGCGCGTCTAATAGACCGGACAGAGGGTGGGGGAGCAGCGGAGGTGAAACCTTCCGGCCTCGGTCCCGTACAACAGACAGACAACGGTCGCGGCCGAAGTGTGACGGCCACTTCGCCCGACCGCCAACCCGGGGAGCTTTCGGCCCCGGGTTTGGTTTTTCTCACTGGGATCGCCTCAGCACTGCCAGAGCCGTGTCCAGCACGGCGTCCCGTCCAGCGGCGAGCTCCTCGGCGCTGCCGCGGACCCACACGTCAGGTGCCAGCCCGATCTCTTCGAACGTCGCACCGTCCGGCGCGTACCAGGTGGCGAACGGGAAGCGGTAGGTCCAACCGTTGGGCAGCTCTCGCGTCACTGGATTCCCGGCCCCGCCTTCAGTGGAGTCTCCGACAATCGTAACGCCAGGTAGCGCACGCATGGCGAGCACGAAGCCCTCGGCCGTGGACATCGACTTGCGGTTGGTGAGCACGGCGACGGGGCCTGTGAAACGTCGCGGGCCTTCCGGCGAGAGGACCTGCGGCTCCCGTGGACTCAAATCGTCGTGCCGCGGGCCGTCGCGAACTCGGGTGAAGGCGTAGGTGCGGTCGCGATCGGTGAAACGGCTGGCGACGGCCTCAAGGTTCGAGGGCTGCCCGCCGGCGTTGTCACGGACATCGATGATGAGGGCACGCACGTCCGCGAGCTGCGCTAAGGCCGTGTCGATGTCCGCGCCGAAGCCGGAACCCGCGAAATGCAGGATCCAGACGTAGCCGATGTCGGGTGCGGCGTGCCCAAACGCCGAGTGTGCGTTCGGGGCGGCGTGGCGGTCGGTGACGTATTGCGCCACGACGCCCGGATCGAAGAAGGCAGGGCGAGCGTCATAGCCAGAGTACCGATAGAATTGCGGCCCTGCGGCCAAGTTGACGTGGATGTCGTGCAGCTCCGACAGTATCGCCCCAACGACGTCGCCGAGCTCACTGTCGCTCGCGGCCTGGGCTGCCCGAGGGGCGTACGTATCGTGCAGGGAATCCCAAGCCACGCCCTTCACCGAGAAGAGCGAGTAGTAGCGGTCCACGTCACGCCACACCCGCTCGAACAGCCCAAGCCGGTCGAGCTTCGGGTCAGGGCCGACGAAGACGCCACTGCAACCGGTTGTGAGGAGCGCGACGGCCGCCACGGCCGCGTGACCGTGTTTCATCGATCCGCCCCGATGCGTATCGTAAGCCCAAGGGACGCTGCTTGCGACGCGAAGCCGAACGGGGCGGCGTCGTGGTAGCGCTCGACCACCAGTCTATAGCCGAGCAGCAGGTCCGTGCCGCCACTGAGTTCCACGGTGTAGGCGGCGGCGACGTCCACTGCTTGAAAGGCGCTGACCGTGGCGACGTGGAGACGAAGGCCACCTGGGATCGGAGTCAGTCGGTTGTAGAGGCCACCGTATGGGCGTCCTATCAACGCCAGCACCGGCACGGTAAGCTGCGCGCTCAACCTGCTACGTGGGCCGGTTGGGCGCTCGATAGCGACCATCGGGCCGATGGCCGTGCTGTAGAGCGCGTAGCCCACACTATTGGCATCGGCGGGGACCGTCAGATGACGGAGGACCGTGCCGCGCTCGGCAAACGAGGCGCCGAGGAGCCAGCGGGTGCGCGGCCCAGGGGCGCCAAGCAGGCGCGCGTATTCGACATCGACCCAGCCTCGCGTGATCTCCTGGCGCGGTAGGTCGTCAGCCCCGGTCGCGGCGGATCGCAGCGTACCGATCACTCCACCGAGCCGGGCGGCGAGCGCCACGCGCGCGGTCCTGTGCGCGTAGCTGATTTGCAGGAAGGGCCCTGCGCCGTCATAGCGCAGCGGAGAGGCGTGCTCGTCGCGCTCCGCCATATCCAGAGGTCCGGCGAGAATCATCAGGCGCCGGCCTACGCGTGCCGCCTCCTGCGCCTCCGGGGATGAGGCGGCGCAGGACAAGACAGCAAGTGCGGCGATCAGTGAACGCCGCACGGCGGACTTGGTTGCAACCGGGTGGAGCGGGCCTAGGGCGGCTACCAGTGGAGGGACAACGAAACGAAGCGCTCGTCGCCGAACAC
>DASPXE010000311.1:0-4441 GCA_035637455.1 Gemmatimonadales bacterium | reverse complement strand
CCTCCCTTGCAGCGGGTGATGGCAGAGGTGCTTCAACGCACGCAGGTCCCGACACCGGGCAGGAGGTTCACAAGGGCGCGGCAGAATTAGCACAGGAATGGGAGGGACGCAAGGAGACGTGATCGGGGTGAAGGCTCGGGTCGGTATTGACGGCTGCTCCCCGTTACCGCCCATTACCGCCGATGCAGAATCCCGACATCGCCCGCGTGTTCGACGAGGTCGCCGATCTCCTCGAGATCCAGGATGCCAACCCCTTTCGGGTGCGCGCCTACCGCAACGCCGCCCGCACGATCCGCGACTTCCCCGAGCCGATCGCCGAGCTGGTGCGCTCCCATACCAAGGAGTTGACCGAGATCCCCGGCATCGGCGAGGACCTCGCCGAAAAAATCACCGCTATCGTGACCACCGGGGAGCTGCCGCTCCGCAAGCAGCTCGCCGCCAAGCTCCCCGCGGGGCTGCTCGACCTGCTGCGCATTCCCGGTCTCGGGCCCAAGCGGGTGAAGCTGCTCCACAAGAAGTTGAAGGTGAAGTCGGCGACGGACCTGGCCGCCGCACTCGCCAAGCACCGGATCCAGAAGCTCAAGGGCTTCGGGCCCAAGATCGAGGAGAAGATCCGCACCGGGCTCGGCGTCGCCGCGCAGAGCGAGCGGCGCTTGCTGTTGCACGAAGCCGAGACGGCGGCCGATGCGATCGTCGCGTTCCTGCAAGCGAGCGGCGGCATTTCCCAGATCGAGGTCGCCGGCAGCTACCGGCGGCGGCGCGAGACGATCGGCGACCTGGACATCCTCGTCACGTCCGGCGACAGCCCCAAAGTGATGGAGCGCTTCGTCTCCTACGGCGAGGTCGGCGAGGTGGTCTCGCAGGGTGAAACGCGGTCCAGCGTGAAGCTGCGCAGCGGGCTCCAGGTCGACTTGCGAGCCGTCGAGCCCGCCGCCTACGGCGCGGCGCTGCAGTACTTCACCGGGTCGAAGGCGCACAACGTAGAGCTGCGCAAGGTCGCCCAGGAGCAAGGGTACAAGCTCAACGAGTACGGCCTGTTCAAGGGCACGCGCCGCGTGGCGGGCAAGACCGAGGCGGAGATCTACGCCAGGCTCGGCCTCGACTGGATGCCACCCGAGCTGCGGGAAGCACGCGGCGAGATCGCCCTCGCCCGCGAGCACCGGCTTCCCCGGCTCGTCGAGCTCGCGGACATCCGCGGCGACCTCCAGATGCACACGAGCGCGACCGACGGCAAGGGGACGATCGCCGAGATGGCCGAAGCGGCGCGAGCCCTCAAGTACGACTACATCGCCATCACCGACCACTCGAAGCGGGTGACGATGGCACGCGGGTTCGACGCCAAGCGCCTGCGGCAGCAGTGGAAGGCGATCGACGCGTGGAACGCGAGCGCGCACGGCTTCACGATCCTGAAGAGCGTGGAGCTCGATATCTTAGAAACCGGCAAGCTCGACCTTCCCGACGACGTGCTCGCCGAGGCGGACTACGTGGTGGCGACCATCCACTATGGGCTCAATCAGACGGAGCGGGAACTGACGGGCCGCCTGGTGGGCGCGGCACAGCACCGCTGGATCGACGCGATCGGGCACCCCACCGGCCGACTGCTCGGCAAGCGGCAGCCCTACCCGCTCGATTTCGACGCGCTCGCCCGCGCCGCGGCCGCCGCGGGGTGCTTGCTCGAGCTGAACGGACACCCCGAGCGGATGGATCTCCCTGACACGCTCGCCGCCGCGGCAAAGCAGCACGGCGTCCGCTTCGTTCTGTCCACCGACAGCCACCTGCCGAACAACCTGCCGTTCATGAAGTACGCCGTGGATCTGGCGCGGCGGGCCTGGCTCGAGGCGGGCGACATCGTGAACACGCGCCCGTTGGCGGAATTTCGGAACGCGCTTAAACGGGCGAAAGAAAGTCGCTAGACAGCAGCAGCTGGATCACCGGCGCGAAGCTCTTGCGGTGATGGGGGGTGAAGCCGTAGTCCGCGAGCGCACTCAAGTGCTCTGGTGTGCCGTACCCTTTGTTGCTCGCCCAGGCGTACAGTGGGTGTCGCACCGCGAGCAGCTCCATCAAGTGGTCTCGCACCGTCTTCGCGATCACTGATGCGGCGGCGATCGAATGGCAGCGGGCGTCGCCGTCGATGATCGCCTGGTGGGGGCATCCGAGCTCGGGGACCGGAAGGCCGTCTACGAGGACCAGCGCGGGCGAGCAGCCGAGCCGGGCGAGCGCCCGCCGCATGGCGAGGATCGAGGCGCGCCGGATGTTGATCCGGTCGATTTCGCGCACGCTCGCGGCCCCCACGGCGACGGCGAAGGCCCGGGCGCGCACCACGCGGGCGAGCCGCGCGCGCTGCACCGGCGCCAGCAGCTTTGAATCGCGCAGGCCGCGGATCGGCGGGCAGAACGGCGGTAACACAACGGCCGCGGCCACCACTGGACCCGCCAGGGGACCACGGCCTGCTTCGTCGACGCCGGCGACGAGTCCGCTCCCTCCGCTCCCCGCCTCCCAGAGCGCGCGTTCGCGCTCGAGCGAGGGGCGGGGGCCTCTCACGCCTGCTGTTGCTCCGTCTCGGGGACGACGACGCCGCGCTTCTCCCGGATCCGAGCCGCCTTACCCGCGAGCCGTCGCAGGAAGTACAGCTTGGCGCGACGCACGCGGCCCTTGCGGACGAGCTCGATTTCGGCGATGGCGGGCGAGTGCAGCGGGAAGATGCGCTCCACCCCCACGCCCGCCGAGATCTTGCGCACGGTGAAGGTGGCGTTGATCCCCGCGCCGCGGCGGCCGATGCACACGCCTTCGAAGGCTTGCAGCCGCTCTTTGTCGCCCTCGCGCACGCGCACCATCACCCGCACCGTGTCGCCCGGATCAAAAGCGGGAAGGTTGGTCTTCAACCCTTCCCGCTCGATCGCCCTCAGTCGGTCCATACCCTCACCCTCGATCCTCATATCGGGCCCACAGGTCGGGCCGCCGTTCACGCGTCAGACGCTCGGCTTGCGCCGCCCGCCACGCCGCGATCTTCTCGTGGTCGCCGCTCAACAATACCGCCGGGACATCCATTCCGCGATAGCTCGGCGGCCGCGTGTAGCTGGGCGGGCTCAACAATCCATCGTAATGCGAATCCGTCGCCGCCGATTCGTGATCGCCCAGCGCCCCGGGGAGCAGCCGCACCACGGCGTCGATCACGCACAGCGCCGCGGGCTCGCCCCCCGACAGCACGAAATCACCGAGCGACAGCTCTTCCGCCCCCAGCCCGTCCGCGACCCGCTGGTCCACGTCCTTGTAGTGGCCGCACAGCAACGTCAGCTCCCGGCCCAGAGAGAACCGCACCGCGTCGTCGTGCGTGAAAGGCCGCCCCCGCGCCGACAGCAGCACGATCGGCGGGCCGGCGCGCAGATCCTCCACCGCCTCGAAGAACGGCTCCGGCTTGAGCACCATCCCGGCGCCGCCCCCATAGGGATAGTCGTCCACCGTGTGGTGCCGGTCGCGCGTGTACTCGCGCAGTTGCACGACCCGGTACCGCGCCAGCCCCTGCTCGGCGGCCCGGCCCAGGATGCTGACCTGGAGCGCCGCGTGAAACACCTCGGGGAAGAGCGTGACGACGTTAAGCGTCAGCATCGGCCTCTTCCACGGCGACGAAGTGGTCCCGCCACGGCTCCACCACCGCGCGCGACGTGACCCCGACGAACCCGAGCAGCCACTCGCGGTGGTAGGCGCGTCGCCGCGCCACGATCAGCGGCCCCGCGACGACCTGCCGCGCCTCGTTCACCACGTACAGCCGCGTCTGCGGCACGAACACCGTGCCGGGATTTTCCACCAGGGGGAAGATCGACACCTCCCCCCGCTGCCCGTGCGGCTTGCGCAGCCGCCCGACTAGGCGGGCCGTTTCCCCAACACTCCGGCCTTCTTGAAGAGCGAGCGCACCGTGTCCGTCGGGAGCGCGCCCTTGTCGAGCCACGCCCGCGCCTGCTCTGCGTCGACCTTGAGGTCGGCCGGGTTGGTGCGCGGGTTGTAGTGCCCGATCGTCGTCACGAAGCGCCCGTCCCGGGGGGATCGCTGGTCGGCGATCACGATGCGGAAGTAGCTCTGCCCCTTCCGTCCCACGCGCCGCAGTCGAATGCGAGTTGCCATGTGCTCAGATCCTTTTCAGTAGCTGCTTCATCTGCTGGAACTGCTCCAGCAGGCGGTTGACTTCCTGCACCGGCCGGCCCGCGCCCTTCGCGATCCGCAGGCGCCGCGACCCGGTGAGGATCGCCGGCTCGGCCCGCTCTTCCGGCGTCATCGACAGGACGATCGCCTCGACGTGCTTGAGCCGCTTGTCGTCGGCGCCCACCGCCTGCAGGGCCTTCGCGTTCACGCCCGGCAGCAACGAGAGCACCTGCTTGAGCGGCCCCATCGCCTGCATCTGCTTCAGGGCGACGAGGAAGTCTCCGAGATCCATCCCCTTTTTCGA
>DASPXE010000310.1:0-2845 GCA_035637455.1 Gemmatimonadales bacterium | reverse complement strand
CCTTCCCCAGCAGCGCCTCGCCATTGCCGCGCCGCTCGGCCCCGTCCTGGTGGTCGCGGGACCCGGCGCGGGGAAGACGTTCTGCCTCATCGCGCGCATCAACCATCTCATCGCCACGGTCGGCATCGCGCCTGAGCGCATAAAGCGGCTGCCTTAGCGCGTCCTCGACGGCGAGTGTCGGGCTACAGCAGCCTGCACGACAACCGGCGCTCACCGCGGGAGTCGTCCAAGGCGGTGCGCGCTGTTGCGGTCGTGCGGCATCGCCCAGTGAGCACTTGTACGAATGCCTCTAGCGCAAGCACGGGTCCGTCCAGCAGATCGGTGACGCGCGTGTCCAGACGCGGCGCCCCGAGGGTCGCGTCGGTGCAACGTCCCTCAGCGGCCCTGTAGCGCGGAGTCCTCGGCATGTGTATTGCCCCTCCGCAACACTGGGCGTCCGAGTCGTGGTGCACATCGTAACGTCACCGGCGTCTCGAAGGATCACCGGGCGCGGCCGGCGCGAGAGCTGAGGGACCGGAAATGGTACATCACGTGATCAGCCATTGAAGATCGCGGCGACCTAGGCATGAAAACGAAATGCCGAGGGTCGCCGCTCGACTTTTCGGTGAACCAGACGCGTTGGCGGACTCGAGAGCGGCTGACAAGGAGAGCGCCATGAAAAGGCAAGCGTACCTAGCTCTGTCGATCGGGTTCATCGTCGTTGGTGTCATCCTGATCTACCCAGCGTGGCTGTCACAGCACGTTTCCCAAGTCACCTTCCTCGCCCGCGGCATCATCCTCCTGTGGCTCCTCGTAGGAGTGGGGTGCTGGGTCGTGGTGCAGCTCCTCCGTCAGAACGGACGGATCCTGTTACGTCTCGACGCGCTGGAAGCGCAGCTCCAGCAACTCGGCACGCCTGCACGCACCGGGACGGCCGCGCCTTCATCGTCAGCTCTCCCGCTGGGCTCGGCGGCGCCCGAATTCGAGCTGAAGGACTTGAGGGGGGAGCGCGTGTCGCTCTCGCGCTTTCGGGGCCGCCGAGTGCTGCTCGTCTTCTTCAGCCCACAGTGCGGCTACTGTGCCCGGATGGTTCCCGACCTCGCCGCACTGCCGGTGGACGCCACGGGCGATGCACCGCTCCCTGTGGTAGTCACGAGCGGCGATGTCGAGGCCAACCGACGCCTGATGGCGGAGCATGATGTTCGCTGTCCGGTGCTCGTGCAGGCGCAGAACGAGCTGGCAGTGCGCTACAGCGTGACCGGGACCCCGATGGGCTACCTGATCGACGAGCATGGGCGCATTGCCAGCGAAGTCGCGGTGGGTGCGCCCGCGCTCCTGACGCTCGCACGGGCGCGCGGCGACGGTGGTTCGCCGCGGACAGCGATCCCCGCCGCGCTCGGCAACGGCCCTAAGGCGCACAGAGGCAACCGTTCGCTCGGCGCCAGCAGGATCAACCGCGCGGGACTCCGGGCCGGCACGCTGGCGCCCGACTTCCGCCTGCCGTCCCTGGGCGGTGGAGAGATCTCGCTTGCAGAGTACCGCGGGCGACGCGTCCTGCTTGTCTTCTCGGACCCCCACTGCGGCCCGTGCAACCAGGTCGCCCCCCGCCTCGAGCACCTTCACCGCCTCGTTGCGGACATCGAGGTGCTCATGGTGAGTCGAGGGGACGAACAAGAAAACCGTCGGAAGGTGGCAGAGCACGGATTGACATTCCCGGTCGTGCTGCAGCGTCAGTGGGAGCTCTCGCGCGCGTATGGGATGTTCGCCACGCCGATCGGCTACCTCATCGACGAAGGCGGCGTCATCGCCGCCGAAGTGGCGCAGGGAGCGGAGGCGATCCTGACCCTCGGCTCTCGCGCGATGATCCCAAGTCAGGAGGAGGGAGCCCATAGAGTCCACGTAGTACGGTGATGCCGGTGGCGGCTCACCGCCGGCTCGCCGCAAAGCAGCCGTGACTGCGGCCGTGCGTCGACGAAGACGCCCGGCCAAGGAGGGAAAATGGAGAGCCATCTTGACCTGCTGGCGAAGGCGCTCGCCGGCAGCACGTCACGCCGGGAAGCACTGCGGCGCGCGGGCGGCATCCTGGGAGCGGCACTCCTGGCGTCGTTCGGCATAGCGTGCGAGAGTGAATCGACGGCGCCGCGCGGCAAACGCGCCCTGCTCGATCTTGTGCCCCCGGGCCGATGTAAGCTCGGCGGCCAAAACTGCCGCGAGAACACCGAGTGCTGCAGCGAAGTCTGTGACCCGACCACAGGGCAATGCGTCTGCCCAGCGGGCTCCGTCGAATGCCCGAGCACCGGCGCCTGCATCTCGTGCGGCGCGAATCAGGTCTTGAATCCCGAGACGTGCACGTGCGAGTGCGTGGGTGGTACCGCGCTCTGCGGTTCTGTATGCTGCTCCAATGGCAAGTGCTGCTCGGACGGCGTCTGCTGCGAGAACGGCAATTGCTGTGGCACTGTCTGCTGTCCGTTCAACATGACGTGTTGCGGGAGCGTGTGCACCGACACGTCCAGTGACCGCATTAACTGCGGATCGTGCGGCAGCACCTGCCAGATGGACGAAGTCTGCAGCATGGGCAGATGTTGCAATTTCATAACGATGACGTGTCGCTGAGCGTCGCAACGGAGGCGGTCGAACGGCCGGAGCGATCGCTCCGGCCGCTCGTCTGAGGAGCCCGAGTAGCACAGAGCGGAAGAAACGGCAGGAGCTGCGCGCCTAGCCTAGGTAGATTCCCTGGCATGGAGTTCGACCCCCTTCCCCAGCAGCGCCTCGCCATTGCCGCGCCGCTCGGCCCCGTCCTGGTGGTCGCGGGACCCGGCGCGGGGAAGACGTTCTGCCTCATCGCGCGCATCAACCATCTCATCGC
>DASPXE010000309.1:0-7728 GCA_035637455.1 Gemmatimonadales bacterium | reverse complement strand
CGAGATGCGGGCCTTCTCGTCCGCCTCGAGCCGGCGCACCTCGCCGATGCGCTCGCCGCGGTCCTTCTCGACCACCTGGTCCTCGATGCGCGAGAAGATCTTCACGTCGATGACCACGCCCTCCATCCCCGGCGGCACCTTGAGCGACGAGTCCTTCACGTCCTTCGCCTTCTCGCCGAAGATGGCCGTCAGGAGCTTCTCCTCGGGGCTGAGCTCGGTCTCGCCCTTGGGCGTGATCTTGCCCACCAGGATGTCGCCGGCCTTGACGTGCGCCCCGATCCGGACGATGCCCCGCTCGTCCAGATCGACGAGCGACTCCTCGGCCACGTTGGGGATCTCGCGCGTGATCTCCTCGCGGCCGCGCTTGGTGTCGCGGACGTGCAGCTCGAGCTCCTGGATATGGATCGACGAGTACACGTCGTCCTTGACGAGGCGCTCCGACAGGACGATCGCGTCTTCGAAGTTGTGCCCGTACCAGGGCATGAACGCGACCAACACGTTCGCGCCCAACGCCAGCTCGCCCCGCTCCGTGCCCGCGCCGTCGGCGACGATCTGCCCCGCTTTCACCTTCTGGTCGAGGTGCACCAGCGGCCGCTGATTGATGGCCGTGTCCTGGTTGGTGCGCCAGAACTTCTTGAGGCGGTAGCGGTCGTGCTGCTTGAGCCGGGCCAGGGGGTGATCGCCGGACTTGGCCTCCTCCTCGCCCGCGTCGATGATGATCTCGTCGGCCGTGACGCGGGTGACCACGCCGGCCCGCCGGGCGATCACCACGGCGCCCGAGTCGCGGGCCACGGTCTCCTCGAGCCCGGTCCCCACGAGCGGGGCCTGCGGGAAGAGGAGCGGCACCGACTGCCGCTGCATGTTCGAGCCCATGAGCGCGCGGTTGGCGTCGTCGTGCTCGAGGAACGGAATCAGCGCCGCGGCGATCGACACGAGCTGCTCGGGCGCCACGTCCATGAAGTCGATCCGCGCCGGCGGCAACAGCGGGTAGTCGTCCCGCTTGCGGCACAGCACCAGCTCGTCCGCGAAGTGGCGGTCCTCGGTGAGGCGGGCGTTCGCCTGCGCCACCGCGTATTCCTCTTCTTCGGAGGCCGACAGCCAGCGCGTCTCGTCCGTCACCTTGCCGTTCTTGACCACGCGGTACGGCGTCTCGATGAAGCCGAGGTCGTTGACGCGCGCGTAGCAGGAGAGGCTCGTGATGAGCCCGATGTTCGGGCCTTCCGGCGTCTCGATCGGGCACATGCGGCCGTACTGGCTGTAGTGCACGTCGCGCACCTCGAAGCCGGCGCGCTCGCGCGTGAGCCCCCCCGGCCCCAGGGCCGAGAGGCGCCGCTTGTGCGTCAGCTCGGCGAGCGGGTTGGTCTGATCCATGAACTGCGACAGCTGCGAGCTGCCGAAGAACGCCTGGATCACCGCGCTCACCGTGCGGGCGTTCACCAGGTCGTCCAGGGTGATCCGCTCCGGGTCGTTGTTGATGCTCATCCGCTCCTTGATGAGCCGCGCCATGCGGGACAGTCCCACCGAGAACTGGTTGGCGATCAGCTCGCCCACCGAGCGCACCCGGCGGTTGCCGAGGTGGTCGATGTCGTCCGTGTAGCCGCGCCCTTCCCGCAGCTCGATCAGGTAGCGGATGATCGCGATGAAGTCGTCCTCGGTGAGGACCGTGTGGTCCTTCGCGACGTTCACCTTGAGCCGCTGGTTGATCTTGTAGCGGCCCACGCGCCCCAGGTCGTACCGCTTGGGGTGGAAGAACAGCCGCTCGAGCGCCTGCCGCGCCGTCTCGAGGTTCGGCGCCTCGCCCGGCCTGAGCAGCGCGTAGATCTGCTCCAGCGCTTCGGCCTCCGTGTGCGTCGGGTCCTTGAGCAGCGTGTTCTTGATGAGCGGGGACTCGCTCCGCCCCGCCGGCAGCAGCACGTCCACCTTGGTGACGCCGGCCTTCAAGAGCTTCTTCTTGAGCGTGTCCGACAGCTCGCGCCCGCCCTCGACCAGCACCTCCCCCGTCTCCGGGTCGGCCACGTCGAAGGCCAGGATGTACGCGCCCTGCCGCTCGCGGGTCGACGTGGGCTGCGCCTCGTCGCGCAGGTCGAGCGCGGTGTAGCCCGCGAACACCTTCACCTTGCTGATGCCGGCCCGGCGGAAGGTGTTGAACTTCTCGAGCGTCAGCTCGTCGCCGACCTTCCCGAGCGGCTCGCCCTTCTTGTTCTCGGGATCGGGCACGTCGGCCGCGAGCAGCGTCCCCAGCACTTCGCGCTTCTGCGCCCGGCCTTCGAGCTTGCCGGTGATGTCGATGTCCTTGGTCGCGTAGAACAGCGTCAGGATGTCGGCATTGGTGCCGTACCCAAACGCCCGGAGCAGCGCCGACGCCGGAAACTTCTTTTTCTTGTCGATGTGGACGTATATCACGTCGTGGATGTCGATCGTGAACTCGACCCACGAGCCCCGGAACGGAATGATCCGCGCCGAGAACAGCCGCTGACCGTTGGGGTGGATGCTCTCCTCGAACACCACGCCGGGGGAGCGGTGCAGCTGCGACACGATCACGCGCTCGGCGCCGTTGATGACGAACGTGCCGAGCGGCGTGAGGATCGGCAGCTCACCGAGGTAGACTTCCTTCTCGATGATATTCTTGGGCCGTTTGGTCTTGGTAGTCTCACCGACCTCTTCCATGACCACCAGCTGCAGCGTCGCCTTGAGCGGAACCGAGTAGGTCATATCCCGCTCGATGCACTCCTCGACCGAGTACTTCGACTCGCCGAGGGCGTACTTCACGAACTCCAGGGAGTAGTTGCCGTTCACGTCCTGGATCGGGAAGACATCCTTGAACACCCGCTCGAGCCCGACGTCCGTCCGCTCGGCGCCCTTGCCGTCCGGTTGCAGCAGCGACTGGAACGCACGCGTCTGGATGTCCAGGAGATGCGGCATCGGCATCCCCTCGTCGAGCTTGGCAAACGACAGGACCGGCAACGTTTTCGTCATGGCGACACCTCAGGCAAACACGAAACGGCCCCTACCCCCCGACCGGCGAGCGGCCGGGGGCGGACAGAGGGGCTCGGAGAAGCGAGCAGGAACGTGGCCGGTTCCGCTACTTCAGTTCGACGGCGGCGCCCTGCGCTTCGAGCTTCTTCTTGATTTCCTCGGCTTCCTGCTTGGACACGCCTTCCTTTACGGTGCCGGGCGCGCCTTCCACCAGGTCCTTGGCCTCCTTGAGGCCCAAGCTGGTGATCGCCCGGATCTCTTTGATCACTTGAATCTTCTTTTCGCCGGCGCTCTTCAGGATGACCGTAAACTCTATCTGTTCTTCGGCGGCGGGGGCGGCTGCCGCCGCGCCGGCCGCGCCCGCCACGGGCGCCGCCGCCACCGGCGCCGCGATCGTGACGCCGAACTTGTCCTTGAACGCCTCGATCAGCTCCGCCAGTTCAAACACCGACATGTTCCCGATGGCTTCGAGAATGTCGTCCTTGCTCACACTGGTCTGAGTCGCCATTGCCGTGTCTCCCACTCGATTTAAGAAGCGGCCCCTCCGGCAGAGGCCCGCTTGGTCCGGAGCGCCTCGAGGGCACCCACGAAATTCATCAGGAAGCCGTTCAACGCGCCGACGAACCCGGCCATCGGCGCCTGCAGCGCCCCGCCCAGCTGCGCGAGCAGCTCGGTCCGCGACGGGAGCGTGGCGAGCCGCTTCACCTGATCCGGCGTCACCGCTGCCCCGGCCACGAGACCCGCCTTGATCGCGGGCTTCTCGAACTCCTTGACGAAATCCCCGAGCACCTTCGCGGCGGCCACCGGGTCCGCCCCCCCCAGCACGAGTCCCGTGGGACCGGCGAGATGGGGCTCGAGGCCGGGCACTTTCGCGTCGGCGAGGGCGCGCCGCACCAGCGTGTTCTTCACGACCACGTACTCGACGCCCGCCGCCCGCAGCCGGCGCCGCAGCTGCGTGAGCTGCGCGACGTCGAGCCCCGTGAAGTCGGTGACGTACACGGTGGTGGACCGGCGCAGCCGCTCCGCCAGTCCCGTCACCACGCCTTGCTTCTGGGCCTTGGTCCTGATCATGCGAACACCGCCGGGTCCAGCGGTACGCCGGGCCCCATCGTGCTCGACACCGTCACCGACCGGATGTAGTGGCCTTTCGCCGCCGCGGGCTTCGCCCGCACGATCGCCTCCATGAACGTCTGCAGGTTCTCCGCCAGCGCATCGGCGGCGAAAGACCGCTTGCCGATCGGGGCGTGCACGATCCCGCTCTTGTCCACCCGGAACTCGATCTTTCCCGCCTTGAGCTCTTTGACCGCGCGCGCCACGTCCATCGTGACCGTGCCCGCCTTGGGGTTCGGCATCAAGCCGCGCGGGCCGAGCACCTTCCCCAGCGGCCCGAGCTGGCCCATCACGTCCGGCGTGGCGACGATGACGTCGGTGTCGAGCCACCCATCCTTGATCTTCTGGACGTATTCCACGCCCACGAAGTCGGCCCCCGCCGCCTCCGCTTCCTTTGCCTTGTCGCCCTGCGCAATGACCAGCACCCGGATCTTCTTCCCGGTGCCGTGGGGCAGGCTCACCGTGCCGCGCACGATCTGGTCGGCGTGCTTGGGATCGACGCCGAGCCGCACGGCCACGTCGACCGACTCGTCGAACTTGGCATACGCCGCGGCCTGCACCCGCTCGACCGCCTCGCGGGGCGGATACAGCTTGCGCGGCTCGAGGGTCCCGACCGCGGCCCGGTAGCGCTTGCCGTGGGCGCGCATCAGCCCTCCACCTCGAGCCCCATGGAGCGGGCGGTGCCCGCCACCATCTTCATCGCGGCCTCGATGTCGTTGGCATTCAAGTCCGGCATCTTCAGCTCGGCGATCTTACGCACCTGAGCGCGCGTCACCTTCCCCACCTTCTGGCGGTTCGAGGTCGGACTGCCCTTCTCGATCCCCGCTTCCTTTTTCAGCAGCACCGCGGCAGGCGGCGTCTTGGTGATGAAGGTGAACGTCCGATCCTTGAAGATCGTCACCTCGACCGGCGTGATCATCCCCGCCTGATTCCCCGTGCGCGCGTTGAACTGCTTCACGAACTCCATGATGTTGACGCCATGGGGTCCGAGCGCCGTCCCCACCGGCGGCGCGGGGGTCGCCTGTCCGGCGGCGACCTGAAGTTTCACGACTGCGGCAATCGGTTTGGCCATGTCTCCTAGTGTGTCTGTGCGTCTGTGCGTCTAGCCGTTCAATGAGCCTTCAACTGGAGATAATCGAGCTCCACGGACGTGGGCCGCCCGAACAGCGACACGGCGACCCGCACCTTGCCCTTGTCCCGAATCACTTCTTCGACTGTGCCGGAGAAGTCCGAGAACGGCCCCTCGGTGATCTCCACCACTTGCCCCACCAGGAACGGAATCTGCTCCTGCGGCTCCTCTTCCTTGACCGCTTCTTCGATGCCCAGCAGGCGGTTCACCTCTTCCGGGCGGAGCGGCATCGGCAGCCGGCCCGTGCCGACGAACTTGATGACCCCCTGGATGCCGTTGATCACGTGAATCGTTTCCTGGTTCAAGACCATGTTCACGAGCACGTAGCCCGGATAGATCTTCCGCTCCACGGTGACCTTCTTGCCGTTCTTGATCTCCACCACCTCCTGGGTGGGGACCAGGGCCTGCCGGATCGGCTTGTCCTCGTCCGGGCGCGGGTCGTCCTTGATGCGCCGGTCGATGAGCGAGCGGACCTTGTTCTCGTGTCCCGCCGTCGTCTGGATCGCGTACCAGCGATGGTCCGTCATTTGAACAGGTTGGCCACCGCCGTCACGAATACCAGCTGCAGCGTCGAGTCCATGAGCCCGATCAGGATGCCTAGCAGGATCACGAACACGATGATCACCCCGGTCGCCTTCTTGAGCTCCTCCCAGCTCGGCCAGGTGACCTTGCGGACCTCCGCGGGCACCTGAACGGTCACGAACTCCCAGGCGCGGCGCAGCCACCCCTGCCCAGGGGGCTCCAGGGCTGCCGTGGCCATTACTTCGACTCCTTGTGCGCCGTCTGCTTGTTGCACCGGGGGCAGTATTTCTTCCACTCCGCCCGCTCGGGATGCTTGCGCCGGTTCTTCGTGGTGAAGTAGTTCCGGCTCTTGCAGGTGGTGCATTCCATGATGATGTTCTCGCGTGGCATAGAACTATTTCAAGATTTTCGTGACCACGCCGGCGCCCACCGTGCGGCCGCCCTCGCGGATCGCGAACCGCAGCTGCTCCTCCATCGCGATCGGCGTGATCAGCTCGATCGTCATCTTCGTATTGTCGCCCGGCATCACCATCTCCACCCCCCCAGGCAGCTCCACCGTTCCGGTGACGTCCGTGGTCCGAAAGTAGAACTGCGGCCGGTATCCTTTGAAGAACGGCGTGTGCCGGCCGCCCTCTTCCTTCGTCAGGACATACACCTCCGCCTCGAACTTCGTGTGCGGCGTGATGGACCCCGGCTTCGCGAGCACCATGCCCCGCTCGATATCGGTCTTCTCCACCCCGCGCAGCAGCAGGCCGACGTTGTCCCCCGCCTGCCCCTCGTCGAGCAGCTTGCGAAACATCTCCACCCCGGTGACCACCGTCTTCTTGTCCGTCCCGAAGCCCACCATCTCCACTTCCTCGCCCACCTTGATCTTGCCTCGGTCGATCCGCCCCGTCGCCACCGTGCCGCGCCCGGTGATCGAGAACACGTCCTCCACCGGCATCAGGAACGGCTTGTCCACCTCCCGCTTGGGTAGCGGAATGCTCTTATCCAGCGCTCCGAGGAGCTCCCAGATCTTCTCCACCCACGGCTTGTCTCCCTCGAGCGCCTTCAACGCCGAGCCGCGGATCATGGGGATGTCATCGCCCGGGAACTCGTACTTCGACAACAGCTCGCGCACCTCGAGCTCCACCAGGTCGAGCAGCTCGGGGTCGTCCACCAGGTCGCACTTGTTCAGAAAGACCACAATCGCCGGTACGTTCACCTGGCGCGCCAGCAGGATGTGCTCCCGCGTCTGCGGCATCGGCCCGTCCACCGCTGACACCACGAGGATCGCCCCGTCCATCTGCGCCGCCCCCGTGATCATGTTCTTTACGTAGTCGGCGTGGCCCGGGCAGTCGACGTGCGCGTAGTGGCGCTGCTCGGTGGAGTATTCCACGTGCGCCGTCGCGATCGTCAGGATCTTGGTCGCGTCGCGGCGCCCCTGCGCCGCGGACGCCTTCGCCACCTCGTCATAGCTCACGTAGGTCGCGAGCCCCTTCTCCGCCGCCACCTTGGTGAGCGCCGCGGTGAGCGTCGTCTTGCCGTGGTCCACGTGCCCGATGGTCCCGACGTTCACGTGGGGCTTGGTCCGCTGAAACTTTGCCTTGGCCATGATTCCTCAAAAAGAATAAATTCGCTTCACAAAACCGTCGCACAAAGTCGTAGCACAAAATCGTCACGCAACACGGTGAGTTCACGTTCCTGCGTGACGCCGTTGCGCGCCGCCTTCGTGCTACGTCTCTACTCGACGCCTGCTTTTTTTTTCAAAGCTCGCGACCGGAATCGAACCGGTGACCTCGTCCTTACCAAGGACGCGCTCTGCCGACTGAGCTACGCGAGCAAAAGCGGGCGACGGGGCTCGAACCCGTGACCCTCAGCTTGGAAGGCTGATGCTCTACCAACTGAGCTACGCCCGCGCGCTCGAAGGAGTGGTGGGGGAAGGATTCGAACCTTCGTAGGCTGTCGCCGGCAGATTTACAGTCTGCTCCCTTTGGCCACTCGGGCACCCC
>DASPXE010000308.1:0-1876 GCA_035637455.1 Gemmatimonadales bacterium | reverse complement strand
GGCCTGGCAGTGGTGCGGCGCGCCGGTCAGGGCCGCCACGAGTTCTTCCTCTCCGGGCGCCGGCTGTCGTGGTGGCTCCTGGGGGTGTCGCTCGTGGCCACGACGTTCTCGACCGACACGCCGAACCTCGTCACCGATCTCGTGCGCACCGGCGGCGTGAGCCAGAACTGGGTCTGGTGGGCCTTCGCCGTCACGGGGATGTGCACCGTGTTCTTTTACGCCAAGCTGTGGCGGCGCTCCGCCGCCCTCACCGACATCGCGTTCTACGAGGTACGCTACTCCGGCAGGCCGGCGGCCTTCCTCCGAGGGTTCCGGGCGATCTACCTCGGCGTGTTCTTCAACGTGATGATCATGGCCTCGGTCAATCTCTCCGCCACCAAGATCGCCGGCGTGATGCTCGGCTGGGATCGCGAGACGGCGGTGCTCATCGGCGGCGCCGTCACCGTGCTGTACGCGGCCAGCTCCGGGCTGTCGGGAGTCGTATTGACCGATTTCGTCCAGTTCATGATCGCGATGGTCGGGTCCGTGATGGCTGCCGTCGTGGCGCTCGGGCTCCCCGAAGTGGGCGGCCTGTCGGGGCTGTTCGCCCACCCCGCAGTGGCCGCGCGCCTGTCGCTCTTGCCCGACTTCTCGGACTGGAGCACGGCGGCCGCCGTCCTGATCGTGCCGCTCGCGGTGCAGTGGTGGAGCACGTGGTATCCCGGGGCCGAGCCGGGAGGCGGGGGCTACGTCGCGCAGCGCATGCTCGCCGCGCCCACCGAGCGCGACGCCATGCGCACGACCCTGCTGTTCAACGTGCTGCACTACGCGGTGCGGCCGTGGCCGTGGATCATCGTGGCGCTCGCGTCGCTCATCATCTATCCCGACCTCGCTTCCATCGCCGCGCGGTTCCCCCACATCGACCAGGCGATCGTGCGAAACGACCTGGGCTACTCCGCGATGCTCGTGTATCTCCCGCACGGGCTGCTCGGCCTGATGATCGCCTCGCTGGCGGCGGCGTACATGTCCACCATCAGCACCCACCTGAACTGGGGCGCTTCCTATGCGGTCGAGGACTGCTACCGCCGCTTCGTGGCGCCCGACAAGGACGAGCGCCACTACGTGCGGGTAGGGCGCGCCGTCACGGTGGGGCTGATCGCGCTCGCGTCGGCCCTGTCGCTCTGGCTCCACAACTCCTACCAGGCGTTCCAGATCCTGCTCCAGATCGGCGCCGGGACCGGACTGATCTTCCTGCTGCGCTGGTTCTGGTGGCGGATCAACGCCTGGAGCGAGATCGCCGGCATGGCGATCTCCTTCGTGGTGGCTGTGTACTTCCAGTTCGTGCACACGGCCCTCGGACTCGCGCCGCTGGCTCCGACGCTCCAGCTCGTGATCGGCGTCGCGATCACCACGGTCGGGTGGCTGGCCGTGACGTTCGCGACGCCGCCCACCGACCGCGCCACCCTCCAGACGTTTTATGACCGCATTCGGCCCTTGGGTCCGGGGTGGAGCCGCGCGGTGACGACTAGGCCAGCGAATCCTGGAGAAAGCGTGACCGCCGCCTTCCTGTGCTGGTTCCTGGGCTGCGCCGTCATCTACGCGGCGCTGTTCGGCACAGGATACGTGTTGTACGGGAAGCCGCTGCCCGGGATCGTGTGCCTGGTGGCCGCGGGCGCGGCGGCGTGGGGGCTGTTCCGCGCGTTGCCGCGAGTGGGGTTCGAATAGTCGGCGCCCTAGGGTTTGGGGGTTGGGTCGGGGCTGCCCCGTCATACCAGTATGCACCTCGAGGACGAACGTCTCTACCTCCTGCTGGACCGCTACCTGGCCGGCGAGGCCTCGGCCGCGGACGCACAGGCCGTGCGGGAGTGGCTCGCGGCAGACGCCGAGCACGCCCTGC
>DASPXE010000307.1:0-24277 GCA_035637455.1 Gemmatimonadales bacterium | reverse complement strand
CAGGCTGGTGGATGGAACGGGGGTGCTGGTGGACCGGGGCTGGGCGCCCTCGCCCGACGCGTACCACGTCGACCAGCCTGCGTATCGCGAGGCCGACAGCGCGGACGTCCTGGGGATCGGGATGGCCGCGCCGCGGGCCCGGGGGGATGTCGACCCGATGAAGCTGCACGACTCGGTCCCATACACGCTGCTGCCGTTCATCCTCCAGCAGTTGCCCCCCTCCACCGCCCTCCACCGCCCTCCACCGCCTGGTCTGATCCGCTGGCCCCCGCCCGAGTTGTCCGACGGCCCGCACCTCTCCTACGCGGTCCAGTGGTTCAGCTTTGCAGTGATTATCGTGGTCGGATCGGCGGCCTTGGTGCGAAAACAGCGCCGTCAGCCTTCGGCCGTCAGCCGTCAGCCAGGGCCTGGCAGCACAGCCGCGGAAGGCTGAAGGCTGTAGGCGCTGTCTCGGGCCTACCATTAACGCTCGATTTTAGCGATATTTAGGGGCCTCGCCCGCGGTTGCTTGCCGCCGATGCACCGCGGGCGTTTCATGTGCCCCGACCACTCTGAGAGGAGTCCTGATGCCTGCAGCCGTACCGCTCAAGCACCCCGTCAAGGTCGGTCAACTGGTGCGCCGCCGGTTGCGCGAGCTGAAACGCACGCCCCGCGAGCTGGCGGAAGCGGTGCAGGTGTCGGAGGATTACATCGTGGATCTGGTTGCTGGTCGGCGGCGTCCCCCCGCGCCCGGGCGGATCGATCTGTACGCGCCCATGGCCCGGTTCCTCCGGCTGCACCGGAATGACCTCCCCACCTGCGCCCGGGTCGAGCGCTCGGCGGAACCGGCGGCCCGTCGCCGGCCGGACCCCGGGGTGTGGAAGCTGCTGTTCGAGCTGTGCGAGCCGGGGAAGGCCCGGCTCGTGGCCCGGCAGCTCGCCAAACCCGAGGGGGCGGCGTTCGAGCACCTGATCGTCGGGCGGCTGCTCGAGGTCGCGCAGGGCTTCGTGAACCGTCGGCTGGAGGACGAAGTGGGGATGCGGGTCGCGGCGACCCGCGAGGGTCGCTCCTACCTTGACATGCGGATGCGGCTGCTCGAGTTCCTCGACGCCTCGCCCGACTCGATCACGGTCGCGGACTGTGAGGACTTCGTGCGCAACCGGATCGTCTTCTGGGATATCGAGCTCGACACGCGGGCCATGCGGATCGTTTTGCGATAAGCTCCGCCAGGGCTGCAACGCAAACGGCGCCGTCCTGTGGGATGGCGCCGTTCGTTTCGGCGGAACCGCCCTCTAGCTTAGAGCTTGACGACGTTCTGCGCCGCCGGACCCTTCTGGCCTTGGACGACGTCGAACTCAACGCGCTGGCCCTCGGCCAGTGTCTTGAATCCGTCCGCCTGGATCGCGGTGTGGTGAACGAAGCAGTCCTTCTCGCCGTTCTCGGGTGTGATGAAGCCGAAACCCTTCGCGTCGTTGAACCACTTCACGATACCGGTGATGCGTGCCATCTGCTGTACTCCTGATCTAATGGTGTTCGCGGCGGCGCGCGGACTTCACCTTGCGGCGTGCCGCAGCCTTATCCTTCCGCCGCCGTTGAGCGCTCGGACTCTCGTAAAACCGCTTGCGCTTCATGTCTTGGAACAGTCCGGCTCTGGTGATCTGGCGGCGGAACTTCTTCAGGACGTAGTCCAATCGGTCGTTGTCGCCCAGCGTCACTTCCATCCGGCCTCTCCTCCAGCGCGGGAGTCCGCCAGAAATGCGACGAGGACCACGGGCGGTAGCCCAGGTCCTCGCAACGGTCTCTGGTTCGTATCGCGCGCCGGAACTTCGCTGGCGGGCACGCATTTGTCAACTCCGAAGACGAAAGTCGTCACGGAAGACGAAAGTCGTCACGTAGAACCGTCACGAAGCGACGTCGCGAGAGATCGTCACGGAACGACGTAACGGTGTTCCGTGACGGGGTTTCCGAGACGTCCTTTCGTGACGTAGTTGACGTAACTAGGTGCGCGGACTAGCTTACGGCCCGTAGGTAAGAAAAGAACCGCGAGCTGGCATCCTTCCGTAGGACGGTCCCGCTCAGGAGCGGGTTCCGGCGCTGAACACACGCCCGGCCTCATTCCCCAGGTTCAATACCTAGAAACCGTCTCGTTGGGACGTCGCGAGAAAGACGTCACGGGACGGCGTTACGAGAGAGCGTGAGTCACGGTCCCTCGTGACGATTTCACGTGACGTCGTTTCATGACGTCGTTCTGAAGGAGTTGTATGCCTTTCACATCCCTCGGGCTTGCACCCGAGCTGCTGCGCGCGGTAGCCGAAGAAGGCTACGAGCAGCCCACCCCCATCCAGCAGGAAGCGATCCCGCTGGCGCTTGCAGGCCGCGATCTCATCGGCTCGGCGCAGACCGGCACCGGCAAGACCGCCGCCTTCATGCTGCCGATCCTGCAGCGGCTGGCGAACGCCGGTCCCAAACACGTGCTGCGGGCCCTGATTCTGGTGCCCACGCGCGAGCTCGCCGAGCAGGTGCTCCAGAGCGCGCGCGTCTACGGACGCCATGTCCGCGGCGTGACGGCGGCCGCGGTATACGGCGGCGTCGGCATGGAGCCCCAGACCAAGGCGCTGAGACACGGCGCCGATATCATCGTCGCGACGCCCGGCCGGCTGCTCGACCACATGGAGCGTGGCCACGTCGACTTCTCCCGCCTCGAGGTGCTGGTGCTCGACGAGGCCGACCGGATGCTCGACATGGGGTTCGCTCCCGACGTGCGGCGCATCCTCGCCGCGCTCCCCGATCAGCGCCAGACGATGCTGTTTTCGGCGACGGTGTCGCCTGAGGTGGATGCGCTGGCGCGGCGCGCGCTCGACGGCCACGCCTCGGTCGAGATCGGCCGGCGCGCCACGCCCGCCGAGGGGATCGAGCACGTGATCGTCGCGGTGGACAAGCTCCAGAAGCGCGGCGTGCTGGCGAAGATCCTGCGCGCCAAGCCCGCGGGTCAGACGCTGGTCTTCACGCGCACGAAGTACGGCGCGGACAAGCTGGTGACCTTCTTACGCAAGGACGGGATCCCCGCCCATGCGATCCACGGCGACAAGGCCCAGAGCCACCGGACGCGCACGTTGGACGCGTTTCGGAGCGGGGCGGCCGATGTGCTCGTCGCGACCGACATTGCGGCCCGCGGCATCGACGTGGACGGGATCCGCATGGTCGTGAACTTCGACGTGCCGAACGATCCCGAAGTGTACGTGCACCGGGTGGGCCGCACGGCGCGGGCCGGGGCGCGCGGGCTCGCGCTCACGCTCATCTCGCCCGACGAATGGCTCTTGATGGGAGACATCGAGAAACTGATCGGCCAGACATTCCCGCGGGAAGTGATCCCCGGCTTCGAGCCGAGCATCAAGCCGCTGCAGCCCAAGCCGATGGCCGCCGAACAGCCCAAGCCGGCGCGCTCGGTCCGGGCTCGCGTGGGCGGACGGCGGCGGCGTTAATCGAAAGACGTCACGAAACGACGAGAGACGTCGCGAAACAACGTCACGTAGAATCGTCACGGATGGACGTAGCCAGCACCCCACGGTTCTTCGTGACGCTTGTTCGTGACGTCTTTTCGTGACGCCTCTCTGTATTTTCGTGACGTCTTTAGCTTCTCTTCTCTATCGGAACGTAGTCTCGCTTCGAGGGGCCGAAGTAGATTTGTCGCGGCCGGGCAATCCGTTGCTCCTTGTCGAGCAGCATCTCCTGCCACTGGGCGAGCCACCCCGGCGTGCGACCGATGGCGAACAGCACCGGGAAGATGTCCATCGGGAACTTCATCGCCTCGTAGATGATCCCCGAGTAGAAATCCACATTCGGATAGAGCTTGCGCGTCACGAAGTAGTCGTCCTGGAGCGCGATGCGCTCCAGCTCGACCGCAATATCGATCAGCGGGTTCTTGCCGGTGACGTCGAACACCTCGTCCGCCACCCGCTTGATGATCTTGGCGCGCGGGTCGTGGTTCTTGTAGACGCGGTGGCCGAACCCCATGAGCCGAAACTCCCCCCGCTTCACTCGCTCGATGTAGGCCGGGACGTGGTCTTTCGAGCCGATTTCCCGCAGCATCCGCAGCACTTCCTCATTGGCCCCGCCGTGCAGCGGGCCGTACAGCGCCGCCGCCGCCGCCGCCATCGCCGAGTACGGGTCGGCGTGCGACGAGCCGACGCCGCGCATCGCGCTGGTCGAGCAGTTCTGCTCGTGATCGGCGTGCAGGATGAACAGCACGTCCAACGCGTGCTCCAGCGTCTTGTTGGGCGTGTATTTCACCTCGGTGGCCTTGAACATCATGTTCAGGAAATTGCCCGCATAGCTCAAATCGTTGTCCGGGTAGGCGTAAGGCATCCCCACCGAATGCCGGTGGGCGAACGCCGCGAGCGTCGGCGCTTTGGCGATCAACCGAAAGATCTGGTTCCACCGCGACGTCTCGTCCTGGATGTGCTTGGCCTCGGGGTAGAAGGTCGACAGCGCCGCTACGGCGCTCACGAACATTCCCATCGGATGTGCGTCGTGGTGGAAGCCGTCGATGAACTTCTTGATACTCTCATGGACGATCGTGTGGTGGGTGACGTTGAAGACCCACGAATCGAGCTCCGCGGCGGACGGGAGCTCCCCGTGCAGCAGCAGGTATGCGGTCTCCAGGAAGGTGCTCTTTTCGGCGAGCTGCTCGATCGGATACCCGCGATAGCGCAGGATACCCTTGTCGCCGTCGATGTAGCAGATGGCGCTGCGGCACGCTGCCGTGTTGACAAACCCCGGATCGTACGTCATGAGCCCCGCGTCGTCGGCCGACGTCTTGATCTGCCGCAGGTCAATGGCGCGCACGGTGCCGTCCTGGACGGGGAGCTCGTACTGCTTTCCGGTGCGGTTGTCGACGACGGTGAGGGTGTCCTTGGGCACGCGCGGCGTCCTGGATTTTGGCTGGGGAAAGATAACAAGCGAGGGCGGGGAAGGGCGGTGGAAGGCGGTGAGCGCGGCGCGAGCGTCTCCGCCTTTCACCGCCTTCCCCCGCCTTGTATTTTCGCTTCACATGACCCACCCCACACCTCCGAAACGCGCCAGCCTCTACCCCACACGGGGGGCAGCGGGCGCCCTGCTGGGCCAACAGCTCGCCGCCCGGGGCTACATCGGGTGCCTGCTGCTCGGGATCACGCCCGAGGGGGTGGAGATCGCCGCCAACGCCGCCAAGGCGATGGGGGCCCAGTTCGACGTGCTGGTCGCCGCTTTCATCAAGCTCGGCTCGAACGTCGCGCCGATCGGGGCGATCGCCGAGTCCGTACCGTCCGAGATGGACCCCGACTTCCAGCCGAGCGGAGCGCTGCTGGACAAGCTGGCAACGGCGATCGACGAGTCCCGCGCCCGCGTTTCCCAGGATCTCATCCTGTACCGCACGCAGCGACCGGTGAAGACGCTGGCCGGGAAGGTCGCCGTCATCGTGGACGGTCAGGTCGTCTACCCGTGGAAGGTGCTCGCGGCGGCGAAGGCGGCGGAACAGCTCGGCGCGAAGCAGGTCGTGATCGCCACGCCGGTCGCGACCCAGACAGCTGCGGACCGCATCCGCGCGCGCTCCTACGAGGTCGTCTGCCCGAGCGTGGTCGTGGAGACCACGGGGCATCCCGCGCCGTACGGTGACATGACCGGAGAGACGCCGGAGCGGCTGCGGTCGATCATGATCGCGCACCAAGCCGCATAGGCGAACCGCTTACTCGATCTCCACCATCCCCTTCTCCAGCCAACGATGCTCGCCCCGCAGCACGTCCTGAGCGACCCGATACCCTTCCGCATCGGCGTTCCGCCACAGCTGCTTGAACTTGCCCTGGATGCGTCCGCGCGCCTCGCGACAGAACAGATCCGCGAGCGCCACGGCCCGCTTCCCTGTGGCGGCGTCCTGCCGGAGCAGCCACCGCGCCCGCGCGCAGGTCGCGGCCATCGCGAACAGCTCCGCGCCCACGTCCACGAGGCGGAACAGCACGGCCTGGCGGTATTCGAGCTTGGGGCCGAACCGCACCATGGCGTGGAACACGCCACGCGCGAGCCGGCGGGCGTTACGGTCGACGTAGCGCACGTGCTTAGCCAGTGGGCCGAACGCCGCGTACTTCGGCCAGAAGCCCCAGCCGAGCCAGCGTGACGGGTACCACCAGCCGTAGAACAGCGCGGCCCGTGCCAGCCCGCGCAGCCGCTGGGCGACGCCCTTGCCGGGCATCACGACGTCGCCCGCCACTTGGAGGTGCTTATCCACCGCCTCGCGGGCGATAAACAGGTGCATGATCTCGCTTGAGCCTTCGAAGATCAGGTTGATCCGGAAGTCGCGCATGATGCGCTCGACCGGCACGGGCTTCTCGCCCCGCGCCCGGAGCGAGTCCGCAGTTTCGTAGCCGCGGCCGCCGCGGATCTGCACCGTCTCGTCGATGATGCGCCAGCCGGCCTCGGAGTTGTACAGCTTCGCGATCGCCGCCTCGAGCCGGATGTCGTAGCTGCCACGATCCGCCATCGCGCCGCACAGCTCCGCCACCGCCTCCATCGCGAATGTGTTCGCGGCCATGGCCCCGATCTTCTGCGCGATCGCGTCGTGCTTCCCGATCGCCCGACCCCACTGCACGCGCTCGTTCGCCCATTGCCGCGAGATCTGGAGGCAGCGCTTCCCGGCCGCGACCGACGAGATGGGGAGGGTGAGCCGGCCGGTGTTCAGCGTGGTGAGGGCGAGCTTCAGGCCCTTCCCCTCGCCCCATAGGACGTTCTCCTTGGGGACGCGGACGTTCGTGAAGCGGATGACGCCGTTGTAGATCGCCTTGAGTCCCATGAAGTGGCAGCGGTGCGCGACCGCAACGCCCGGCCAGGCCGTCTCCACGATGAACGCGGTGATCTGCCGCTTTTCCTTCCCGTTCACGACCTTGGACGGCGTGCGCGCCATCACCACCATCAATTCCGCCTTGGTGCCGTTGGTGCACCACAGCTTCTCGCCGTTCAGGAGCCACGCCTGTCCGTCCTGAGTGGGCACGGCCAGCGTTTCCATCGCGGCGGGGTCCGACCCGACCCCCGGCTCGGTGAGTGCGAACGCCGAGATCGCGCCCCGCGCGAGGCGCGGGAAGTACTTCTGCTTCTGGGCGTCCGAGCCGAACATCTTGAGCGGCTGCGGCACGCCGATGGACTGGTGCGCGGAGAGGAGGGCGGTGAGCGAGCCGTCGACCGACGAGACGAGTTCGATGGCTTTCATGTACGAGAGCTGCGACAGGCCCAGCCCGCCGTACTCGCGCGGGATCTTGATGCCGAATGCGCCCAGCTCGCGCAGCCCCTCGATCACGGCGTCGGGGATCTCTCCCTCCCGGTCGATCCGGTCAGAGTCGACGTTGTCGCGCAGGAACCGCTCGAGCTTGTCGAGAAACGGCTGCGCGCGCGTGACCTCTTCCTGGTCCCGCTCGGGGTAGGGATCGATCAGCGCCATGCGGAGCCGCCCGAGGAACAGGTCGCGCACGAAGCTCGGCGCGGCCCATTGCTGCTCTCGGGCCGCTTCCGCGACTTCGCGCGCCTCGGCGGCGCTGACTTTGCGTTCCGGGGCGGTGGGGGGGGCGGTGCTGGCCATAGGGCGAATCTACTCTCCTGGGCGATCGTTCCCAAATGTGTGTCTTGACAGCCGAGCGGTGAGGGGGAAATTGCCTCGCCCCAGCCAGGAGCAGGCGATGCGCCGCGTGCTGACTCGTGCTGCCACCGTTGCCATCTGCTGCAACCCCGCCACCCCCGCCCCCGCCCCCGCCCAAACCCCAGGGCCGTCACCGGCGCCTGCGCTCGTGCTCATCAAGGCAGGTCGCCTGATCGACGGCCGGGCCGATGCTCCGCAGAGCAACGTGGGCATCCTGGTCGAGGGCGAGCGGATCAAGGCGGTGGGGCCGCTGGCCCAGGTCCAGGGACAGGGGCGGAACGCGCGCGTCGTCGACCTCTCACAAATGACCGTCCTGCCGGGGTTCATCGACGCGCACACCCACCTGCTGCTCCAGGGCGATCCCACGGCGCAGTCGTACAACGAGCAGCTGCTCTATCAATCCACGCCGTACCGTGCGATCCTCGCGGCGCGCAACGCGCGCATCGCCCTCGAGCACGGCTTCACGGCCATCCGCGACCTGGAGACCGAGGGGGCGATGTATGCGGACGTCGACGTGAAGCGCGCCGTGAGCCGCGGCGAGATCCCGGGGCCGCGCATCTTCGCCTCCACGCGCGCTATGGCCCCGACCGGCATGTATCCCATCGTGTCGGACAACTGGGAGCTCGAGCTGCCGCACGGCGTGCAGCCGGTGGACGGCGTGGACAACGCGCGTCGCGCCGTCCGCGAGCAAGTCGCGCACGGGGCCGATTGGATCAAGTACTACTCCGACCGGCGCTACTACTTCGGGCCGGCGCCGGACTCGGTGCTGCACAGCTGGGTGAACTTCACGGACGAAGAGGCGAAGGCGATCGTGGATGAGGCGCACCGCCTCGGCCGCAGGGTGGCGGCGCACGCCATCGGCTCGGATGGAATCGCCGCGGCGCTGCGCGCCGGGGTCAATACGATCGAGCACGGCGACGGGATGACCGACTCCCTGATCGATGTGCTCGCCGCCAAAGGCGTCTACTGGGTGCCCACCGTCACCGTGTCACGCTACGTCGCTGGCCCACGGGGCGGGCCGTGGGGACCGATGGTCGAGCACCAGCGTCAGGCGATGGCCCGCGCCCTCAAGAAGGGCGTGAAGATCGTGCTTGGCACCGACGTGGGCGGCTTCCCCTGGACCGAGCTCAACCAGGCGAAGGAGTTCGAATACTACGTGCAGTACGGGATGAGCCCGATGCAGGCGATCAAGTCGGGGACGTCGCTCGCGGCCGAGCTGCTGAGCCAGCCGGACATCGGCGCGGTCGCGCCCGGCATGTACGCGGACCTGGTCGCCGTGTCGGCGGACCCGCTCAAGGACATCACGGAGCTCCAGCGTGTGCGGTTCGTGATGAAAGGTGGAGTGGTTTATCTTTCGCCCTAGTGCGGCGCGCGCTCGGGGCTAGTCTCGCCTGCGTCATCGGCGCCGTCGGTTCGACCGCGGGGCAGCTCGCCCCGCCCGGCACCGGCGGCGTCGCGGCGTTGGCGGGGGCGCTGAAGCAGCTCGGAGCGACCAAGCGCGTGCTTGTGATCGGCGCGCACCCGGACGACGAGAACTCGGACTTCCTCGCGTATCTGTCGCGCGGAACAGGCGCGCAGACGGCCTATCTCTCGCTCAGCCGGGGCGAAGGCGGGCAGAATCTCATCGGCCCCGAGCTCGGCCCTGAGCTGGGGGTCATCCGGACGGAAGAATTGTTGGCCGCGCGCCGGGAGGACGGCGCACACCAGTTCTTCACGCGGGCGTACGACTTCGGGTTCTCGAAGACGGCCGAGGAGACGCTGCGGTTCTGGCCGCGCGACTCGTTGCTCGCCGACGTGCTCGAGGTGATCCGCCGGTTCCGGCCGCAGATCATTCTCTCGATCTTCTCCGGGACGGTGCGCGACGGGCACGGCCAGCACCAGCTGGCCGGCATGGTCGCGCGCCAGGCGTTCGAGACGCTGCGCGACTCGAGCTGGGGGCCCGTGAAGCTGTACCGGTCGAGCTCCTTCGACACCGCCGGCACCACGACGACCGTCGACGTCGGCGTGCTCGACCCCGTGATCGGCCGGTCCTACCACCAGATCGCCATGGCGGGCCGCAGCCGGCACCGCTCCCAGGACATGGGACAGCTCGAGCCGCCCGGCCCGAGCATGACGCGCCTGGCGTTCGTCGCGTGGCGGGAACGCAGCCACGGGCCCGGGGATGGCGCGGGGCTATTCTCTGGCGTGGACACGGTGCTGCACGGCAAGGAGCGGTACGTCGCGCTGATCGACTCGGCGCGGGCCCGGCTCAACCCGGCCCGGCCGGGCGCGATCGTGCCGCTCCTGGCGCGGGCGCTGCGGGAGCTCGGCGACGGCGACGCGGAGCAGCAAGACATCCTCCGGGGGGCCCTCGCCGCCGCGGCCGGGGTGGCGATCGACGGGACCGCGGACGACGGCATCGTGATTCCGGGCGAGCGGCTCCAGGTGGAGACGAGCGTCTGGAACGCGGGCGATTCGTCAGTCGCGCTCGACGGCGTGGACGTGAGCGCGCCTGCCGGTTGGTCGATCGAACGGCTCGACCCCGCGACTTCCGCCGTCGCTCCCGGCAGCGTCGCGACGCGCCGCTTCGCGCTCACCGTGGCGGCGGACGCGCCCCGCTCCCAGCCCTACTTCCTGCGGCGACCGCGCACCGGCGGGCTGTACGACTGGACCGGCGTCCCCGCCGCTTGGCGCGGACTGCCGTTCGAGCCGCCGTCCCTCGAGGTGACGTTCCGGCTGACGATCGCGGGAGTGCCGGCGCTACTGCGCCGCGAGGTGGTGTACCGCTACCGCGATCAGGGGATCGGCGAGATCCGGCGACCGATTTTCGTCACCCAGCCGTTCGATGTGGCCGTGACGCCCGACCTGGTCGTGTGGCCGATCGATGGTCACGCGGCCACGGGCGCCGCCGGTCACTTCACGATCACCGTCACCAACCGCGGACACGGTCCCGCAAGCGCTCAGGTCGTGGTCTCGCCACCCGCGGGGTGGAGCGCGCCGCCGCCCCAAGACCTGTCGTTCCAGCGGGAGGACGAGTCCAAGAGCGTCACGGTCTCGCTCGCGCCGCCGCCCAACGCGCGGCCGGGCGTATTGACGCTGCGCGCCGGGGCGGTCGCCGCCGGCCGGAGGAGCGAGGGCGCGCTCGTGCTCATCGACTATCCGCATATCCGGCCGCGCGCGGTCGTGCACGCCTCGGCCGCGGAGATCCGCGTGGCGCGGATTTCGCTTCCGGCGCTCACGCGCGTGGGCTACGTGCGCGGAGCCTCCGACCGCGTGCCCGAGGCGCTCCAGGCGGTGGGGGTGCCGATCGAGCTGCTGGGCGCCGACACGCTGGCCCGCGGCGACCTGGCGCGCTACGACGCGATCGTGGTCGGCAGCCGCGCCTACGAGACCGACCCCGCGCTCGTGGCGAGCAACGGGCGGTTGCTCGACTACGCTCGCGCCGGCGGGCTGGTGATCGTGCAGTACCAGCAGTATCCGTTCGTGAGCGGCAACTTCGCTCCGTATCGGCTCAGCATCGCCCGGCCCCACGACCGTGTGACCGACGAGACCGCATCGGTCACACTGCTCGATCCCGCCAGCCCGGCGCTCCACGTGCCGAACGACATCGGCGCAGCCGACTGGCAGGGCTGGGTGCAGGAGCGGGGGCTCTACTTCGCGCACGCCTGGGACGCCGCGTACACGCCGCTGCTCGAGACGCACGATCCGGGTGACGCACCGCTCCAGGGCGGCCTGCTCCTGGCGCGGCTCGGCCAGGGCACGTACGTCTACACCGGGCTGAGCTTCTTCCGACAACTTCCGGCCGGCGTCCCCGGCGCCTATCGGCTCTTCGCGAACCTGCTGGCGCTGAGAAAATAACAAGTGTGGAATGCGGAATGCGGAGCGCGGAATGGGACGCGCTACCCTCGAGCGCGGCGGCCGGCACGACGGATCGAACCTTGCCCTTCAATTCCGCACTCCGCATTCCGCACTCCGCACTGGCTCGCCTGCGCCACGCTGCTCCTCGCGCTCTCTGTCGCTTGCCAAGGCGACCGCCGCACTCCCCTCGTCATCTACTCTCCGCACGGCCGTGACCTGCTCACGCTGCTCGAGCGGCGCTTCGAGCAGCTCCACCCCGACGTCGACGTGCACTGGCTCGACATGGGCTCGCAGGAAGTGTACGACCGGCTCCGCTCCGAGCGCGCCAACCCACCGGCGGACGTGTGGTTCGGGGGTCCCTCGACCATTTTCGCGCGCGGCGCGCACGACTCGCTCCTGGCGCCGTTCCGGCCCAGCTGGGGCGGCGCGATCGGTCCGCACGGGCGCGGTCCCGGCGATCTCTACTTCGCGGCGTACGAGACGCCGGCGGTGATCGTATACGCTGAGCAGGCGGTCCCCGCCGCGGAAGCGCCCCAGGACTGGGACGACCTGCTCCAGCCGCGCTGGAGAGGGAAGGTGCTGATCCGCGACCCCCTCGCCTCGGGCACGATGCGCGCCGTGTGGGGGATGATCATCGAGCGCGGCCTGAAGCAGACGGGCGACACCGCCGCGGGGTTCCAGTGGCTGCGGCGCCTCGACGCACAGACCAAAGAGTACGTCCTCAACGGCCCGCTCCTCGACCAGAAGATCGTCCGGCAGGAAGGGCTGGTGACGATCTGGGATCTTCCGGACATCTTGCTCAACCGCCGCGACGGGCTGCAGCTCGGCTACCTCTTTCCCAAGAGCGGGACGCCGGTGATCGAGGACGCGATCGGCGTGGTGCGGGACGCCCGGCACGCGGCAGCGGCGCGTGCGTTCGTCGAGTACGTGGGCAGTGTCGACGCGCAGCTCCTCGCGACCCGCGAGGCGTATCGCCTGCCGGCACGGCTCGACCTCCCGGTGGATTCGCTGCCGCCCTGGGCGCGCGAGGTGCGCCGCGCGATGAAGGTCGCCGAGGTGGATTGGGACCTGCTCGCCGCGCGTGGCGCCGATTGGATGCGGTACTGGGATGAGAACGTTCGGGGGAAAGGGGAAACGGGAAAGGGGAAAGGTCGGTGACGGCGACGGGCTTCGTCACGATCGACGGCGTCCGCAAACGGTGGTCGCCTCCGGTGACCGTGGGCCCGGTGTCGCTCGAGATCGCGCGGGGAGAGATCCTGGCGCTGCTGGGCCCGTCGGGGAGCGGCAAGACGACCGTGCTGCGCCTGCTCGCCGGGTTCGAGACGCCGGACGCCGGGCGCATTGCGATCGCCGACGAGGATGTCACCGCGTTCCCCCCCGCCCGGCGGCGCTGCGGGATGGTGTTCCAGCATTACGCGCTGTTCCCGCACTTGGACGTCGGGGACAACGTTGGTTTCGGCCTGGACCGACTCGAGCGGCATGACCGCGACCGTAAGGTCGCGGCGTCCCTGGAACTGGTCGATCTCACCGGCTTCGAGCGCCGTAAGCCCCACGAGCTCTCGGGTGGCCAGCAGCAGCGGGTCGCGCTGGCGCGGGCGCTCGCCCCCGAGCCGCGCGTGCTGCTGCTCGACGAGCCGCTCTCCAACCTCGACCCGAGCCTGCGCGAGCGGACGCGGCGCGAGCTCCGGGCCGTCATCAAGCGCGTGGGCATCACGACGGTGTTCGTCACCCACGAGCAGGAGGAAGCGTTCGACTTGGGCGACCGTATCGGCGTGCTCAACCTGGGGCGCCTCGAGCAGGTGGGGACGCCGGACGATCTGTACGAGCGTCCGGCGTCGCTCTTTGTAGCCACGTTCGTCGGTCGGGCGAACGTGCTCCACGGGGCGACCGCCCGTGCGCTGGGCGGGAGCGACGGGCAGGTACTCGTTATCCGGCCCGAGCAGCTGCGCTTCGCGGACGGCGGGCTCCCCGGCCTCGTGCGCGAGCGGCGCTATACCGGGGCCGCGGCCTACTACCAGGTCGAGACCGAGGGTGGCGACCGCCTCGAGGTCGTGGCCGATCCGGACGCCGCGCGCGTAGGCGACCGGGTGTACGTCGCCGCGTTGCGGGTCCTAGCGTTCCGGGAGGGGCGCGAATGAACTCGCGCCTCCAGCCGGCGGATCGAGCGGCGCCGGGTGACCGGCCGATGCCGAGCCGCGACGTCAGCCGCATCTTGCCACCGCTCGGGCTCACGCTGCTGCTCGCGTGGCTCGTGCTGTATCCCATCCTCGTCGCCGTGGCGGATGCGGCGCGCGGCGACGCGCTCGGAACGTTCGTCTCCCGCGCCGGCGAATGGGCGGCCCTGTGGGCGAGCATCTGGGTCTCGCTCGCGAGCGTCGTGCTGGCGGCGGCGATCGGTGTGCCGCTCGCGCTCCTGTTCGACTGGCTTGACTTCCCCGGCCGGAAAACCCTCGGCTCGCTCGTCGCGCTCCCCGCGGTCCTGCCGCCCTTCGTCGGCGTGATCGCGTTCCTCTTTCTCTATGGAGAATCGGGCTTCGTGGCGCGTGCGGTGCAAGCGGTCTTCGGCCTGAACCAGGCGCCGTGGCGGCTGCAGGGGGCGGGCGCGATCCTGCTCGTGCACGCGTACTCGATGTACGTGTACTTCTATCTGTTCACGCGGGCGGGACTCGCCAAGCTCGACGCGTCGCTCATCGAGGCGGCGCAGGCGCTCGGCGCCGGACGCTGGCAGGTGCTGTTCCGCGTGACGCTTCCCTTGCTGCGGCCGGCGCTCGCGGGCGCCGCGCTGCTCGTCTTCATGACCGCCCTCGGCTCCTTCAGCGCGCCGTACGTGTTCGGCGGCGGGTTTCGGGTCATGACGACCCAGATCGTGGCGACGAAACTGAACGGCGAACTACCGCTCGCGATGGTGGAGACCGTGGCGCTCGCGCTGGTCGCCGTCGTGGGCCTCGCCGTGCTACGCCGCACCGAGGGCGACGACCCGCTCACCGCGCTCGGCAAGGGCACCGCGCCGCGCCGTCGCGCCATCCGCCGTCCGGGCGCGCGCAGGCTCGCGACGGCGGCGGGGTGGCTGTTCGCGGCCCTGTTGCTGCTGCCGCATCTCACGCTCGCTCTCGTGTCGCTCGTGCCGTACGGCAGCTGGACGACCGAGGCCGTGCCGCCGGTCCTGAGCCTCGTGAACTACGAGCGGCTGTTCGGCGAGCCGGAGCGGTTGCGGCCGCTGGTGAACTCGTTGTGGATGGCGGCCGTGAGCACGCTCGCCGCGCTCGTCCTCGCGCTCGCCGCGGGGGCGCTCGTCGGCCGGCGGCGACCGGGTGGCCCGAGGGGACGGAGGGAGTGGGGGCGGCAGTTCCGCGGACCGATCGAAGCGCTCGTGGCGCTTCCCTGGGCTCTCCCGGGCACCGTGTTCGCGATCGCGCTCGCCGCCACGTTCAGCGTCTCCAGCCCGCTCACGTTGCGCTGGATCCTCGTCGGGACGGTGGTCCTGCTGCCGCTCGCCTATCTGGTGCGGAACCTCCCGGTCACGGGGCGCGCGGTGCTCGCCGGGTACCGGCAGCTCGATCCGGCGTTCGCGGAGGCCGCCGCGAGCCTCGGCGCCGGCCGGTGGGCCACGTTCCGGCGCGTGACGCTGCCGCTCTTGAAGCCCGCGCTCGCAGCGGGCGCGAGCCTCGCGTTTGTGACCGCGCTCGGCGACTTTGTGACGTCCATCGTGCTCTACACGTATGACAACCGCCCGATCTCCATCGAGATCATGTCGAGTCTCCGTGTCTCCGAGCTGGGGGTAGCGGCGGCGTTCGGCGTGATCCTGATGGTCGTGAGCGCCGTGGTCCTCGGGCTCGGAGCGAGACGATGAAGCGGATGTCGGTGCTGATGGCTGTCGCGTTCGTCGACATGATCGGGCTTACCCTCGTCCTGCCGCTGCTGGCGCTGTATGCGCTCCACCTCCACGCCAGCCCGACGACGATCGGCTTGATGACCGCATCCTTTCCCGTCGCGCAGCTCGTCGCCTCTCCGGTGTGGGGGCGGGTGTCCGACCGCTACGGTCGGCGGCCAGCCCTGCTCGCGGGGCTGACCGCATCGGCTCTGGCGTACCTGATCTTCGGGCTCGCCGGGTCGCTGTGGCTGCTGTTCGTGTCGCGTTTCGTCCAGGGCCTGGGCGGCGGGACGACCGGCGTCGCCCAGGCGTACGTGGCCGACACGATGGTTCCGCACGACCGGGCCAAGGCCCTGGGCTGGCTCTCGGCGGCGACGAGCCTCGGTGTGGTGATCGGGCCCGTGGTGGGATCGTTCGCAGCCCGCGCCGGCGAGTCGGCACCGGGGCTCGTGGCTGCAGCGCTGTGTGCGGCGAATCTCATCTTCGCGTGGAAGTGGCTGCCGGAGTCCCGCGTCTTCCCGCCGCACATGACGACCGAGAGTGGGCGTCAGGTGCTGGCGCCCGAGCCGCGTCCCGTGCGCGATGCGCTGTGGGAGGTCATCCGTCATCCGGGCCGTCCTGCCGCCCACCTCATCTGGATCTACGCCGTCGCAATGCTCGCGTACAACTCGGCGCCCGCGGTGTTCACCATCTACCTCGCTTGGCGCTTCGGCATCGGCCCCACGAACATTTGGTGGTTCTTCACCGTGTTCGGCGGCGTCGGCGTCCTGATGCGCGCTTTCGTGGTCGGGCCGGTGAACGATCGGCTCGGCGAGGTGCGGACCATGCGACTCGGGGCGACGCTGTACGCGCTCGGCTATGCGCTGCTGCCCCTCGCGCCGTCGGTCCCGCTGTTCCTGTTGGTCCAGGTCCTGCTGCCGCTCGGGACGGCTCTCTTGTTCCCGGCCAACTCCGCCCTGGTGAGCCATCGGACCGACAAACACGAATTCGGTCTCATGATGGGAGTCCAGCAGGCGCTGCGCGGCGTGGCCAGTGTGGCGGGGCCCATCTGGGCGGGCCTTGCCTACCAGCACCTGGGCCCGAGCGTGCCGTTCGTCGCGTGCGCCGCGATCATCGCGCTGGCGTTGCTCATGGCGACGCGGGTGCCGCGCGGCGACCCGGTACCCGCCACCGCCGAGGCGGCCTGACCTTCGTTACTTTTGTGGGCATGAGCGCTCCGCTGCGGTTGCTCCTGGGGCTGCTGGGGATCTCGCCGGCGCCCCGCCCCAGACTCGTCGTGGTCATCACCGTCGACCAGTTGCGGGCCGACTATCTCGACCGCTATCGGGCTCAGCTCACGGGCGGGCTCGGGCTGCTCCTGAAGCGCGGCGCCGTCTTCGCGGACGCCTACCAGGATCACGCCGTGACGGAGACGGCGCCTGGTCACTCGACGATTCTCTCCGGGCGATGGCCCGCGCACACCGGCATCGTCCGCAACACGGCCGGCGTCCTGGACTCCGCGGCGCCGCTCGTCGGCGTCACCGGGCCGGGCGCTGCGCCCACCCGGTTTCGCGGGACCACGTTGTTCGACTGGCTCAAGGCGGCCGAGCCGGGCGCTCGCGCCCTCTCGGTCTCGGGGAAGGATCGCGGGGCGATCCTGCCGATCGGGCGGGCGAAGCAGCAGGTCTATTGGTACATCGGGGGCTACTTCACCACGAGCCGCTATTACGCCGACTCGCTCCCCGACTGGGTGCGCGCCTTCAATGGCCGGCGCCTCCCGTTCAGGGCCGCCGGCGCGACATGGAACCTCCTCTTGCCGGCCCGCGCCTATCCCGAGCCCGACAGCGAGCCGTACGAGAACGGCGGCAAGGACTTCACGTTCCCGCACCAGCTGTCCCCCGACAGCGCACAGGCTGCGCTCGCGTACCTCGGGGTTCCATCGATGGACTCGCTCACGCTCGCCTTCGCGCTCGAAGGTGTGCGGGCGCTGGGCCTGGGGAGCCGCGGCGTCGCCGACCTGCTCGCCGTGAGCTTGTCCACGACAGACTACGTGGGTCACGCCTTCGGCCCGGACTCGCGGGAAATCCACGACCAGGTCCTGCGGCTCGACCGCTCCCTGGGATTGTTCCTGCAGCAGCTGTTCGTGCGCTACGGGTCCGGGAACGTCTTGATCGTGCTCACCGCCGACCACGGTGTCACGCCGTTCCCCGAGCGGTCGCGCGCGGAAGGGCACCGGGACGCGCGGCGGGTCAACGCGGACAGCATGATCGCCGCGGTGAACGCGCAGCTCGACCAGCGCGCCGGTGGTAGCGCCTGGCTCGCCTTTGAGAGCGGCATGGTGCTCCTCCCGAGCCGTGGTGAGCTCGCCGGACAGGGGGTGAACGTGGATAGCGTGGTGGCGGACGTGGCAGCCCGACTGCGGGCGGTGCCCGGTGTGGCGCGGGTCGACCGGCCGGCCGACCTAGCAGGCAAAGACACCGGCGATGTGGTGGTGCGCCGCTGGCTGCACCAGGTACCCTTGAACGCGGGCGTGGAGCTCGTCGTGACGCTCAAGCCGTACTCGATCTGGGCGTATCCCACCCTCCCCGCGATCACGACGCACGGCCAGCCGAGCGACCTCGACGCGCACGTACCGCTCATCTTCTGGGGACGCGCCATCCGTGGTGGCGTATACGGGGAGCGTGTGAACACCGTGGATATCGCCCCGACGCTGGCGCGGCTGCTCGGCCTCACGCCGGCCGAGCCCGTGGACGGGCGCGTCCTGACCGAAGCGATCGCTCCGCCGGACTGAGGAGTCTCCATGGTTACCAAGCTTACCGCGGACCAGCAACGCCGCGTCGGCGACATCCAGCAGTTTCAAAAGGTGGTGGAGCATGTCGCCAAGCTCGTGGCCGAGCTCAACTCGAGCCGCGCCGCCAAGGCGACGTTTATCGACAACATCTGCGAGTCGATCGCCCGGCAGCTCTCGCAGATGCGCCAGCGCGCGCTCACCTCGGGCGTCGGGACCATTGCCGATGTGGCGGGGGCGATGTCGGTGATGGCGGGGCGGGGGGGCGGGATCGACATGAAGATCCGCGGTCTCTCGGACGGCGTGAACAGTTTGCGGATGCAGCTCGACCAGGCGCTCAAGCAGGCGATGACGCCGGAGCCGAAGCAGCCGCCCGGCCAGCCGCACTGAGCGTGCCGGCGATCCGCTGCAGCGGCCTCGTCAAGCGCTACGCGGACGTGGTCGCAGTCGCCGGGCTCGATCTCACCGTCGCGACCGGTGAATGCTTCGGACTGCTCGGTCCCAACGGCGCGGGCAAGACCACCACGATCGAGATTCTCGAGGGGCTCACCGAGCCGGACGCGGGGGACGTGGAGCTGCTCGGGATGCGGTGGGGCGGGGGCGGCGCGGCCGACCGCGCGCTGCGCGAGCGGCTCGGCATCCAGCTCCAGGAGACCCAGCTCGCCGACAAGCTGACCGTCGCGGAGACGGTGCGGCTGTTTCGCAGCTTCTACACGAGTTCCCATACCGTGGACGAGGTCCTCGGGCTAGTCGAGCTCGAGGAGAAGCGCGCGGCGTGGGTCGGCAAGCTGTCGGGCGGGCAGAAGCAGCGACTGGCCGTGGCGTGCGCGTTGGTGAGCCGGCCCGAGCTGTTGTTCCTCGACGAGCCGACGACCGGGCTCGATCCACAATCGCGCCGCCAGCTGTGGGAGGTGATCGGCCGGTTTCGCGCGGCGGGCGGCACCGTGCTCCTCACCACTCATTACATGGAGGAGGCGGAGCGGCTGTGCGACCGGGTGGCGATCATGGACCACGGCAAGGGGATCGCCCTGGGGACACCGCGGGAGCTGATCGCGTCGCTCGGCGCGGAGCATGTGGTCGAGTTCGCCCTCGCGGACGGGGCCGGCCGTGCCCCGACGCCGGAAGAGCTCGCGGCGCTGCCCGGCGTTCAGGCGGTGCGCCCGGGCCCGGATCGCACGGCGCTCACCGTCGCCGCGGTGCACCGCGCCGTGCCAGCGCTGCTCGGGCTGCTCGAGCGGCGCGGCGCCGAGCTCTCGATGCTCGCCACCCACCACGCCACGCTCGAAGACGTGTTCGTGTCGCTCACCGGCCGGCAGCTACGCGATGCGTGATCACCCGCTCGTCCAGCTCACGCTGGCGCGGATGCGCGAGTTCTACCGCGAGCCCGAGGCGATTTTTTGGGTGTTCGGGTTCCCGCTCGTGCTGGCGTTCGCGCTCGGCATCGCGTTCCGGAACCGCGGCCCCGGCGAGCTGAAGATCGCGGTGCTCCGCGCGCCAGGGGACAGCGTCATCGCCGCCGCGCTCGATCGCTCGCCGGCGCTCGCGGCCGCCGTGCTCGATTCGGGCGAGGCGCGGACCCAGCTCCGGACGGGGCGCATCGCGCTGCTCGTCGTGCCCGGCGACCCGCTCGTGTACCGCTACGACTCCACCCGCACGGAGAGCCGGTTGGCGCGGCTCGAGGCGGACGACGCGCTACAGCGTGCCCGCGGCCGGCCCGACGGCGCGAGCGTGCGCGACGAGCGGGTCACCGAGCCGGGCTCGCGCTACATCGACTTCCTCATCCCCGGGCTGCTCGGCATGAACCTCATGGGCAGCGGACTGTGGGGCGTCGGCTTTTCCGTGGTCCAGGCCCGCACCAAGAAGCTGCTCAAGCGCTTCATGGCGACCCCGATGCGCCGCAGCCACTATCTCCTGTCGTTCATCCTCTCGCGGCTGCTGTTCCTGTTTCTCGAAATCGCCGCGCTCGTCGGCTTCGGCTGGCTGATGTTCGGCGTGGGGGTGCGGGGGTCGTTCGGCGCGCTGGCGCTCATCACCGTGCTGGGCGCGCTGTCGTTCGCGGGGCTGGGGATGCTGGTGGCGAGCCGGGCGCGCACTATCGAGGCCGTCTCGGGACTGATGAACTTGGTGATGCTCCCGATGTGGATCCTGTCGGGGACCTTCTTCTCCTACGCCCGCTTCCCGGATGCGATGCAGCCGTTCGTGAAAGCCCTGCCGCTCACGGCCCTCAATGACGCGCTCCGCGCGGTGATGATCGACGGGACCGGCCTGGTGCGGCTCGGCGCCCCGGTCGCGATCGTCGCGGGCTGGGGCGCCGTGAGCCTCGGAATCGCACTAAAAATCTTCCGCTGGCGCTAGCCCGACTGGGCCGGCTGGCTCACGGGCACCGCCGGACGTCAATCCCCCCGCAGAAACACCACCAGTCGCCGCAGGAAGCCCTGGGCCCGCTGGACCGCCCGGCGGAACTCCTGGGCGGTGGCGTAGCGGCCCGCCGGCTCGCCCCGCATCGCCTTGCGGAGTACCTCTTCGAGCTCCCGCGGCACTTCGCCGCGTGACGCATGCAGCAGGGGCAGATCGTCCGTGGTTTGCCGGGCGAGGATCGATTCCGGCGTCACTCCGTCGAACGGCGGCCGGCCGAGCAGGGCGAAGTACGCCACGGCGCCCAACGAGTACAGATCGGTCCGCTGGTCCACGCGCTCCCCCAGCAGCTGCTCCGGGGCGGCGAACTGCGGCGTCCCGCTGCGCGACGTGGCGCCGCCGAAGCGACCCTCGCCGCGCAGCGCCAGCGCCAGCCCGAAGTCCGTGATGCGCAGCCGGCCGTCGGGCTCGATCAGCATGTTCTCGGGCTTCAGGTCGCGGTGCACCAGGCCCTGGGCGTGCGCTTGTTCGAGCGCTGACAGCGCCTCCTCGAGCAGCCGCACGGTCCGCTCCACGGAGAGGGGACCCTGGCGCTGGACGAGTTGCGCCAGGTTCGCGCCCGGGACGAGCTCCATCGTGTACCACTGCAGTCCGGCCCGCCCCATGATGTCGTAGATGCTCACGACGTTCGGGTGCCGCAGCTTCGCAGCGAGCTGCGCCTCGCGCCGGAAGCGCTCGACGACGCCCAGGTCGGCGGTGAGCGAGGGGTGCAGCACCTTGATGGCCACTTCACGCTCGAGCCCCAGGTCACGCGCCCGGAACACCCGCCCGAACCCCCCCGAGCCGATCTCGTCGAGCAGCTCGTAGTCGTCGCCCAGCGCGCGGCGCAGGCGGCGCTCGAAACCGACCTCGGCGACCTGCGGCGTGGCGGCGGGCTCGTGGAAAGTGCCGGCGTCGCTCACGAAATCCTCGAGCATCTCGGTCGCGGTGAAGTAGCGATCGCCCGGCTGGGACTTGAGCGCGCGCAGCAACACGCGCTCCAGCGCGGCGGGGACGGTAGGCCGCATCCGCCGCGGCGGGATGAGCGCCGCGGGATCGGGATCGGGCTCCTGACCCGTGATGGTGTAGTAGACGATCGCCGCCACCGTGTACACGTCGCTCGCGGGCTCCCCCATGCCCCCCGCCCGCACCTCGGGGGCTACGAACGCGCCGCCCGAGCCACGCTCCTCCGGCGGCACCTCGGCGAGACACCAGTTCGCGTAGCGCAGATCGGTGATCACCGCGCGCCCGGAGATCTCGACGATCAGAGTCGTCGGCACGATCCGGCGCATGATCACGCCGCGCGCGTGCGCGTGCTCCAGGCCCCCGAGGAGGTCGCGCACCAGGGCGTGCGCCGTGGGAATCGGCCTCGGACCCCGGCGCAGCGCGTCGGCCAGGCTCTCCCCGTCGACCCAGTTGGTCGTCCGGTAGGCGAAGCCGTCCGCCGTCCCCGCGGCGTACACATGGCGGATCGCTGGGTGGTCGAGCGCCGCGAGCGTTTCGTTCTCCCGCATGAACCAGGCGCGGCCCGGCCCGTCGGGGATCAGGTGCACCCGCAGCGCCACCGGCCGCTTCAGCAGCCGATCCCATGCGCGGTACAGGGCGCGCTCAGGCGACAGCGCTACGAGGTCGTCCAGCCGGAAGATCGGCTCGAGGGCGCGGACGAGGCTGTCCAGCAGGTCGGTGGGCGGCGTCGTCGGGGTCATGGCGTCGTCAATCTAAGGGGGGAGCGGGACCAGCAGGCCGTCAAGGCCCGGCGGGTGTAACAAATCGGCGTCTGAAAGAGTCTTTAGTCGACACGTACTGCTGGGAGGGTCGATGCGACGTCTCTACTTGGCACCCGTTCTCGCCCTTGCGGCCTGCGGCCCGGGCGTCTACACCCGCGCGGAGGTGGTGTACGCGGAGCCGGCGAACTATGTGTACGTGGTTCCGCCGGAGCGGGTTGTCGTCGTCACGCGCGAGGTGCTCGTGAACCGGGGGTACGTCGTCTACCGGGTCCAACGAGCAGGCCCTAATCGGATCATTTGGGCTCGCCGTGGCGACGACGAAATCGTGCGAGTGTTCGTCAACCCCGAAGGGGAGCGAGTGGTCGTCCGAGGCCTGTCCGAGGTACGTGACCGAGGCCGGCACAAGGGCTGGCTCCGTAAGGGACGCGCCGAGGATGTGGTCGCGGACGTAGACGTGCGGCTGCGGGGGGAGAAGCACTAGCTGCCTCTAGCCGGACACCAGGGAGGCGGATACGTTAGGGCCGACTCGGATACCCTGGAAGCGACCTGTGGGCTACGAACCGCTCCCCGACCGCCGCACCATCCCCGACCGCCGCCAGCTCGATGACCGCCGGGCGGGGGTGGATCGCCGGTTCGACCCGGAGCGCCGGCACGAGAGCTTGCCCGTGGACGTGGAGCGCCGCTCGGCGGCCAACCGGCGCGCGGGCGTGGAGCGCCGCCGCGCCGTGCGCCGCTCCAGCGTCCAGCGCCGCGTGCTCCCCGACCGCCGTAGGAGCGCGCAGCTGGCGCAGTTGTGACCACGCCGGACTGACGGCCCGGCCGCGTTGACGGGCGCAGGCTGCCTCCCTACTATCGCCCGGTGCCCTACCTCAGGCTGATCGAGCTCGGGACCCACCACGCGACGGACGTGCGCGACGAGGTCGCGCGGCTCGGCCGGAGCCCCGACTGCACGGTGGTGCCGGCGGGCGGTGGAGCGCAGGTCGGGGTCGTCTCAGCGCTCCATGCCGAGTTGCGCCACGGGCCCGGCGGCTGGCGGCTCAAGGACCTGGGCAGCCGCAACGGCACGTTCCTGAACGGACGCCGCCTCGCCGCCGAAGCGTTGGTCAAGACCAGCGACGTGATCGGCCTGGGCGAGACCGGCCCGCGATTCTCCGTCGCGGCGGTCGCCGACGTGCTCGAGGCGACGATCCCAGAGCAGCCGGGCCTCGCCGCGGCGTCCCGCGCCGCGGAGCGCCACACGCCTCCGGAAGCGCGCGCCTACGGCGTGACCCTGCTCGCCGCCACCGGCCGCCACTACGAGGCGCGCGGCGTCCGGATCCGCTTGGGACGCGGGCGCGAGTGCGAAATCCAGCCGGTCGACCCTTCCGACACGATCGTCTCCCGCATCCACGCCGAGCTGACGGTGGGCGCGACCGGCGGCCTCGTCGTGCGCGACCTCGACAGCACCAACGGCACGTTCGTGAACGACGAGCGGGTCGTCGAGCCGATGCCGATCCGTCTGGGGGACCGAATCACGCTGGGGCAGGGGGGGCCCGTGCTGATCGTCGAGGGGCTCGGCACGTCCCCCCAGTTGCAGGCAGCGCGGCGGCCGGCGCGCCCGGGCCCGAGAACGCTGCGCGCCATGATCAGCGAGGCCATTGCGCAGGCGAAGCGCCGGCTGGCGGTCTTCGTGGCGATGCTGATTCTGGTCCTCGGGGCCGGCGTGTACGGCGTGTACTGGCTGCTCTCTGGGGAAGTCCAGCAGACGGAGCGGGAGCGGCGCACGGCCGGGGACTCCGCGCGCGCGGAGACCGAGCGGCTGCGACAGGAGCTCACGGCGGCCCGGGCTACTGCGGCGCCAGCGGCCCTGGTGGAGAGCCTGCGAGCCCAGCTTCGGTCAGCAGAGGTCCGCACGGCCGAGCTGCGGGCCACGCTGGAGCGCGCCCAAGCGGCGCTCTCGTCACAGCTGCAGGCGGGCGAGCAGCGTCGCCTCGCCGCCCAGACCGAGGTGCAGCGGCTGCGAGACGAGCTGGCCGCCGCCGAGCAGCGGGCGCCGTCGCAGGCGA
>DASPXE010000306.1:0-2335 GCA_035637455.1 Gemmatimonadales bacterium | reverse complement strand
CCTGATGTCGCTGATCTCGTGGACCAGCTCCTTCCAGAAGCTGTGGCAGCTGTACCGGTCCCAGAAGGAGACGATGAAGTTCGCTCCCGAGTTCTCGCGCTTCCTCCAGGAAGAGCAGCTGGACGGCGCGATCAAGCTGGCCGAGAAGCAGAAACGCAGCCACGTGGCGCGGGTGGTTGGCGAAGCGCTGTCGGAAGTGAAGCCGCTGCTGCGCGACCGCGCCACGATCACAGCGGCCGACATCAACTCAGTGGAGCGCGCCGTGGAGCGCGAGATGCTGATCGTCGCGGCGGAGCTGAAGCGCGGCCTCGGCATCCTCGCGACGACGGGCTCGACGGCGCCGTTCGTGGGACTGCTCGGCACTGTGATGGGGATCGTGAACGCCTTCACGGGCATGGCGGCGTCGGGCGGCGGTGGCTCGCTGGCGTCCGTGTCGGCCGGTATCGCGGAAGCCCTCATCACCACCGCGTTCGGACTGATCGTCGCCATTCCGGCGGTGTGGCTCTACAACTACTTCACGACCAAGATCGACTTCCTCTCGGTGGAGATGACGTATACCTCGAAGGAGCTGATCGACTACCTGATCAAGAGCGTCGGCTCCGAGTTCGGACGCTCGATCTTCACGAAGGAATTCCAGACGCAGAAAGCGTCCCAGTCCAGTGGCCCTGTCAGTCACTAGCGCCAGCGCCAAGTCCGCGGTCAAGGGCGACATCAACGTCACGCCGCTGATCGACGTGATGCTGGTGCTGCTCATCATTTTCATGATCGTGACGCCGATCATCGCGGCGGGCTTCCAGGCCACGATCCCGCGCTCGGAGAACCCGGAGCTCCGGCCCGAAGGGCCCGACGAGATCCGGCTCGGTATCGACCGCGAAGGCAAGTTCTTCCTCGACCTGGGCGAGGGGCCGCGGCAGGTGAAGGACGAGGACCTGCCGACCCGGTTGGAGAGCATCTATGCCAGCCGCACCAAGGACAAGATCCTGTTTCTCAAGGCCGACCAGAACATCGAGTTCGCGCGCGTGCAGCAGGCGATCGAGATCGCGCGGCAGGCCGGTGTCCGTGTGGTGGGTGCGATCACCGAGCAGAAGCAGTCGCTCACGAAAAAGAAGGAAGGGGCCTGACCTATGTCGATGGGGTCCACCGGCTCGGGCGAGGGGCTCAGCTCCGACATCAACGTCACGCCGCTGATCGACGTGCTGCTGGTGCTGCTGATCATCTTCATGATCACGCAGCCGATGTCGCGCAAGGCGTTCGACGTCCAGGTCCCGCCCAAGCAGCAGCAGAAGACGAAGGAGAAGCCGTCGAGCCAGATCGTGCTCGAGCTCAAGGCAGACGGCACGTATGCGATCAACGGGCAACCCTACGCGCTGAGCCAGCTCGACCAGGCGTTCCACCAGGTGTTCGACCCGCGCCCCGCCAAGCTCCTGTTCATCAAGGCGGCGCCGAACCGCAAGTACCTCGACGTGATGCAGGCCATGGACATTGCGCATGGGTCGGGGGTGCAGGTGATCGGGTTTACGCCGCCGGAGCAGAGCAAGCAGTAGCCCGGATGGCGGGCTCGAGGGTATCGTAGGGGCGCAGCATGCTGCGCCCCTACGCGTTTGTCTGTGCCCCTCCACGCCTGCCGGGGTATCTAACCTCGTGACCGTGCCCGCGCCGCCGACCCCGCGACCGGCTCTCCCCGGACTGCGCCTCCCCCTCGGCCAGCGACGGCTGGGGCGGGGCGCCGCGATTTCCCTGCTGGTGCACGCGCTCATCCTCGCAGTCCTGATCGTGCACAGCCGGGAAGTGCTGCAGCGTCTCCCAGGCGCGCCGGGGCACGGCGGTGGGGGAGGGAACCGACCGCAGGTCAACTTCTTCACGCTGCCGACGACCGGACCGACGGCGGTCCTGGTCCCCGCCGCGCCCGCGCTAGCCCTCTCCGATGTGCGGTCCCTGCCACAGCTGAAGCTCGATCTGCCGCCGCTCGAGGTGCCGCGGGAGACGCTGCGGGTCGCGCTGCTCGGGGGTGGAGCGGCCGGCGCTTCCGGAGCGGGGCCGGGCGCGGGCGGCGGGCAGGGGGGCGGCACGGGAGCGGACGCGGGGCCTGGAACGGGAGGCGAAGGCGGTTACATTTTCGTCGCCTCGCCGCGGACGGCGATTCTGCCGCCGTTGGCGAAGGTCCCCGGCTCCGTGGCTGGCCGCACCTACGTGGTGAAGTTTTGGGTGGCGGTCGACGGGCGCGTCACTCGGGTCGAAATCGACCCGCCGATCGCGGACGCGGCCTACAGCCGGGAGTTCCAGCAGCGCATGATGGCATATCAGTTCTACCCGGCCCGCACGCGGGACGGGCGGA
>DASPXE010000305.1:0-69296 GCA_035637455.1 Gemmatimonadales bacterium | reverse complement strand
TGCGACAGGAGGTCCTGCTTCACCTTCTGCACGTTGGCGGAGGGTAGGTCGATCTTGTTGATGGCGACCACGAGCGGCACGCCGGCGTTCTTGGCGTGGGAGATCGCTTCGATGGTTTGCGGCATGATCGCGTCGTCGGCGGCGACGACCAGGACGACGATGTCCGTGACCTGGGCGCCGCGGGCGCGCATCGCCGTGAACGCTTCGTGACCCGGCGTGTCGAGGAAGGTGATGGAGCGGCCGTCCTTGAGCGTCACCTGATAGGCGCCGATGTGCTGCGTGATGCCGCCCGCCTCGCCCGCTACGACGTTGGTCTTGCGGATGTAGTCGAGCAACGACGTTTTACCGTGGTCGACGTGTCCCATGACGGTCACGACGGGCGGTCGCGGCTTGAGCGTCGCCTGGGCGTCGTCGGGGGCCTGTTCGCCCTCCCCCACGACGTATTCCGATTCGCGCACCGCCTGGAATCCGAACGCGGACGCGATCAGCTCGATCATGTCGAAGTCGAGCCGCTGGTTGATCGTCACCATCTGCCCCAGCTCCTTGAAGGCGAAGGCGACGATCTCCTTGGCGGGCACCTTGAGGATGTTGGCGAGCTCGGAGACGGTGATGAACTCGGTCACGCGCACCAGGGTCTTCTCGCGCTCCTTCTCCTCGCGGCGCTTCTCCTCCTGGATATCGCGGAAGCTCGGCCCCTCGTCGCGGCGGTGCACGCCCTTGCGCGCGGCGGGGCCTTTGATCGAGGCGAGCGTGCGCGAGATGTTCTGCGCCACGGCCTCCTGGTCCACCAGCGACTTCTTACCCTTCTTGCGCTTCTTTCCCTTGTCGCGCCGGCGCTCCTCCAGCGGCCCGATCCCGGGGGCCGCGGAAGCGACGGGCCGCGGGGGCGCGGGAACGGCGCCGCCCGGCGCCGCACTCGCCACCGGCTTGGGACGCACGGGAGTCGGTATCACCGCCCGCGGGGGCGCGCCGAACGACGCGGCGGACGGAGGCGGGGGCGCCGCCGGCGCGGCGGCGGGCGCGGCCGCGAAGGGCGACGACTCGCCCCGCGGCTCCTCGGCGGCGGGCAGGTCCTTGAAGAGCGCGGCCGCGCGCTCTTCGAGCGACGGCTTCTCCTCGTCGTCGACCGCCTTGGCCGCCTCGAGCACTTCGCGCGCCTTGAGCTCGCGCTCCGCCTCGATGGCCGCTTCGGCCTGCGCCTCCGCCTCGGCCGCGGCCACCTCGGCCGCCGTGCGGCGCCGCCGCTTGGGGCGCGCCTCCGGCGCCGCCGCGACCGGCTCCGCGGCAGCCTTCACGACCCGCCGCCGCTTGGGCGGTGCGGGCGCGTCCTTCAGCTTGCGTTTCTCGCGCTCCCAGCGCGCGCGCATCAGCGCCACCTGCTCGGGCTTGAGCGGCGACAGGTGACTGCGCACAAAGATGTCCAGCTCCTTGAGCATGCCGAGCAACTGCTCCGAGGAGATGCCGAACTCCGCCGCCAAATCGTGAATCCGCGTCGTCGTCACTTACGCCTCCAAAGACGCCAGCCCGCGGGCCAATCCCGCGTCTTCGACTCCCACCGCCTGCACCGGCGGCCGGCCGAGCCCGGCGCCCAACTGTCCGGCGCCCGGTCCCCGCACAATCGGCACCCCGCGCGCGCGCGCGAGGCGCTCCACCTTGTCCCGGGTGCGCGCGCTCGCATCCGCCGCCAGCACCACGCAACGCAGTCCGTCCCGCTGCAGCTTGGCCCGCACCCCCGCGACCCCCACCACCACCCGGCCGGCCCTGAGCCCGAGACCCAGCAGCCGGACGAGCCGCTCCGTCACGCCGGCTGCGGGGACGTGTCCCCCGCTGCCGCCGGCCCGGCCTCGGCCTCGTCCTCGCCGCCCTCCTCGGTCATCTCATTGAGGAAGGCCATCAGCTTGTCCGCCAGCTCCGGCGTCATGTCGGCGATCTTGTCCACGTCCTCGCGCTCCAAATCGAAGATGTCCTGGAGCGTCTTCTTGCCCGCCCGCTCCAGCACGTCGACCAGCTCCACCGGCAGGCCCTTGAGCTCGCGCAGCGACACCTTGGTCGCGGCCTCCTCCTCGGGCGGCAACGGCGCGAACAGCGGGCCCTCGCCGCCGCGCTCGAGCCACTCACGGCTCGAATACAGGTCGATCTTCCAGCCGGTGAGCTCGGATGCCAGCCGCACGTTCTGGCCGTTGCGGCCGATGGCGAGCGACAGCTGGTCCTCGTCTACGATCGCCTGGATCGTCTTGGTCTCGGGATCCGAGAACACGCGCGCGACGCGCGCCGGCGCGAGCGACAGCTTGGCGAAGCGTTCGGGGTCGGGCGACCACGGCACGATGTCGATGCGCTCGCCGCCCAGCTCGTTCACCACGGCCTGCACGCGCGAGCCCTTGAGCCCGACGCACGCGCCCACCGGGTCGATCGAGTCGTCGCGCGAGCTGACGGCGATCTTGGTGCGGCTGCCCGCCTCGCGCGCCGTGGCCCGGATCTCGACGATCTGCTGCTGGATCTCCGGGACCTCCAGCTTGAACAGCGCCTTCACGAACATCGGGTCGGCGCGGGACAGGATGAGGCGCGGCCCCTTTGGGGTCTCCTCGATCCGCTTCAATACCGCCCGGATCGTGTCGCCCTGGTGGAAGTGCTCGCGGTGGTTCTGCTCGCGGTAGGGAATGATCGCCTCCGCCTCGCGGAACTTCGCCAGCATCACCACGATCTTGCCGCGCTCGATCTGCTGCACCTCGCCCGACAAGAGCTCGCCCACCTTGTCGGTGAACTCCTCGCGAATCCGGGCCCGCTCGCCCTCGCGCACCCGTTGGATGATGCGCTGCTTCGCCGCCTGCACCGCGGTGCGCCCGAACGCTTCGAAGGGGACTTCCTCTTCGAGCACGTCGCCCGCCTGGAAGTCCGGGTCTTCGAAGCGCGCTTCCTCGAGCGCCACCTGCGTGCCGGGGTCCTCCACCGTCTCCACGACCGTGCGCAGCACGACGATCCGGATCGTGCCCTTCAGCTCGTCGATGCCGATCTCGGCGCGCACGTTCGGACCGTAGCGCTTCACCAGCGCCGCGTGCAACCCGTCCTTCAGCAGGTCGAGCAGCTCCGTGCGCTCGAGCTGCTTCGTGTTCGTCAGCTCGCGGATCGCGGAGACTACATCGCTTGTATTCGTCGTCATAGCATCCTCGGTCACCAATCCACTGCCAAACGCGCGTCGCGGATCCCGGCCAGCGGCACCGGCCGCGGCTCGGCGCCCGCGGGCTGGAGCACCACCGTCGCCTCGTCCGGGACGGCGACGATCCGGGCGCGCACGCGCCCGAGGCCGGCGACCGTCGCCTGCACCTCGCGACCGACGAACCGCACCCAGTGGCGGTGCCAGCGCAGCGGTCGATCGAGCCCCGGGCTCGACACCTCGAGTGCGTAGCGCGGCCCCAGCGGCCCGCCCGCGTCGAGCCAGGCCTCCAACGCTCGGCTCGCCATCGCGCAGTCGTCGACCGTCACTCGCCGCGGCGGCTCGCCGGGCGGCCATTCGATGCGCACTTGAACGAGCGGCCGAGTTTGCGTGCCGCCGATACGGAGATCAGCCAATTCGAGCCCCAACGCGTCCAGCCGGACCCGAAACGACTCGACGAGATTCTCGGAGAGCATAAAAAAAAGCGCGGGCCCACCTTCGCCCGCTTCACCGGCCCGGAATCTAGTCCCGGGACCGCGCGTGTCAAGCTGGGACGCCTAAGTACGCGATCATCCGCCCGTCGCGCCCGCCTGACGCCCGGTGCGAGAAGAAGTGCTCGCGGTCATGGGCGCTGCACCAGGGCGAGACGGACACTTCGGTGACGCCCAGCTCGGCCGCTTGACGAACCAGAACCTCACGCAGGTCAACGTGCCCCGAGGTACCCGCCGCTCGGCTGACTCCGGGGCGCTGCCCCGGGGTCCCCAACCCCGCTTCGGCTCGATCAACCCCGGACCGCCGGTCCGGGGTCAGCCGCTCCAAGACCTCAGAACCTACTTCATAGCACGCCCCACAAATACCAACGCCACAATGCATTACAATCTCTTGCGCTGTAACGAACGCCTCCCGGCGTAGCAGCGCGACTCCGTGCTCCAGCATGCCCCCCGCCGTGCCGCGCCACCCCGCGTGCAACAGCGCGACGACGCGCTTCTTGGGAACGACGAGATAGATCGGGACGCAGTCGGCGACGGTCACCGTGAGGAGCACGCCGGGCGTCCCGGTCGCGTGCCCGTCCACGCCGTCGAGGATGAGCCAGCCCTCCTGCCCCTGGCGGTGCCACCGCAGGCTCGTGCCATGGATCTGGTGGCTCAGCACGACGGTCGGGAAGGCGGGGCGGAAGGCGGCGCGCAGGGCCCGCCAGCGGGACATGACCTGCCCCACGTTCTCCTCGCTCCACAGCCCGAGGGAAAACCCGCGCCCGCGGGTCGTGATGCCAGCGACGACGCCGTAGCGCTCGGACCATTCGGCGAGCGCCATGCGCGGGACGGCGGCGTCGGCGACGGGCTGCTCGCGCAGCGAGGGCGGCGGAGGCCGGTGGAGGGCGGTGGAAGGCGGTGAGCTCATCGTGTACCGTCCACCCGCTCGATCTGCGCCCCCAACGCCCGGAGCCGCTCGTCGATCCGCTCGTAGCCGCGCTCGATCTGGCCGATATTGTGGATCACCGAGTCCCCCTGAGCGGCGAGCGCTGCCAGGAGCATCGCCATTCCGGCTCGGATGTCGGGGCTCTCGACCACCTGCCCATGCAGCGGTGAGGGGCCTGCAATCACGGCGCGGTGCGGGTCGCACAGCACGATGCGCGCGCCCATGCCGATCAGCTTGTCCACGAAGAACAGCCGCGACTCGAACAGCTTCTCGAACACGAGCAGCAGGCCCTCGCACTGCGAGGCGACGACGATCGCGATCGACATGAGGTCCGCTGGAAACGCCGGCCACGGACCGTCCTCCAGCTTCGGCACGTGGCCCCCGAGATCCGGCCGGATACGGCGCTCCTGATCAGCATCGACGATGAGCTTGGCGCGATCGAGGCGTGGCCGGACGCCGAGCCGCTCGAACGCCATGAGCGTGGCGCGCAGGTCGTCGGCGCGCACCCCGTCGATTGTCACGGCGCCGTTCGTCACCGCCGCGAGCCCGAGGAACGAGCCGATCTCGATGTGATCCGGGCCGAGCGTGAAGGGCGCGGCGCGGAGCGGCGTGCCCCCTTCGACGGTGAGCGTGTTACTGCCGAGCCCGTCGATCTTGGCGCCCTGGCCTCCGAGAAAGCGCGCCAAGTCCTGGACGTGGGGCTCGCTGGCGGCGTTACGCAGCACCGTGGTGCCAGAGGCCGCGACCGCGGCCATGAGGGCGTTCTCAGTGGCCGTGACGCTCGGCTCGTCGAGGAAGATGTCCGCCCCGCTGAGCTTCTTCGCTTCGAGCTTGTAGGTCGTGCCGACGGTGATCTCCGCGCCCAGCCGCTCCAGCGCGAGGAAGTGCGTGTCCACGCGCCGGCGGCCGATTACGTCTCCGCCGGGGGGCGGCAAGCTCACCCGTCCGAAGCGCGCCAGCATCGGCCCCGCGAGCAGGATCGACGCCCGGATCCGGGCGCACAGCTTGGGGTCCAGCTCGCGCGGCTCGGCCCGGGCCGTGTTCACCTCGACGGCGTTCGGGGCCGTCCACGCGACCGCCGCGCCCAGGTGCGCCAGCAGCTCCAGCATGGTTTCGACGTCGCGGATGTGGGGAACGTTGTCGATGCGGCAGGGCCCGTCAGCGAGCAGCGTCGCTGCGAGGATGGGAAGGGCCGCGTTCTTGTTGCCCGCCGGCTGGATCGTCCCCTTGAGCGGGCGGCCACCGGAGACACAGAACGACGGAGGCATAGGTGAACGCAAGCTACGGCGCGCCTTGCGCGCGCGTCAAGCGTTCGCGAACGTTCGGCGCGTGAATCCGGTTCTCGCGCTCGGGCTTCTCGCCGCCGCCGGGCTGCTCGCCACGCGGCTGCCACCGCTCCCGTCGCGCCCTTCGCTGCACCTCGACCTCGCGATCGCCGCTGGTGTCCCGCTCATTCTGGTGGGTCTCGTGCTCGGGCCCGGCATCGAGCTCATCGGCCGCCCGCTGCTGCGCGCGCTCGCTCCGGTGAGCGCGTTCGCGATCGGCTGGATCGGCGCCCTGCTCGGGGCGCGCTTCGAGTGGCGCTACGTGCGGCGCATCCCGCGCGCCGCCTGGCTGCTCGCGGCGACGACGGCGACCGGCGTAGTCGTGGTCGTCGCGCTGGGCGCCTGGCTGCTCGCCCGGCTGGTGCCGCCCCTCGCGACCGCCTGGACCCCGCGCCTGCCGGCCGTGCTCGCTCTGGCCGCCGTGGCTGCGGTGTCCGGGCCGCGCGCGGTCACCGCGGTAGCCCAGGCCGTCGGCATGCGCAGGAGTGCGTCGCGCGCGCTCGAGCGCGCGGCCGCGCTCGAGACGGCCTGCGGCGCGGTTGTCATGATCGTCCCGTTGGCGCTGCACCGCTCGCAGCTCGGCGCGGGCAATCCTGAGCTCGGATGGGTCTCCTGGATCGTGTTCGCCGCCGGCAGCGGGGTGCTGGTCGGCCTGGTGTTCCTCAGCGTGACTCGGCTGCGGGCGGCACGCGAGGAGGCGGGCCTCGCGCTCGCGGCCTGCATGTTGTTCGGCGCGGGCATCGGGTACGCGACCGACCTGTCGCCGTTCGTGGTGTGCGCGCTTGCGGCCGTGTTGATCGTGAACGCCTCGCCCCGACGGCGACAGATGCAAACCGCGCTCGCCGAATGGGAGCGCCCGATCTGCGCCGTCTTCTTGATCATCGCCGGCGCGCTGCTCACACTGCCCACGGTCTGGATCCTGGCCGCCGTGCCGGTGCTGGCCGCGCTACGGGTCGGCGCACGCTGGGCGAGTGCGCGCTACGCTCGCGTGGCGCTCAAGCTACGGGACGTGCCGCCGCACATCGGGCTCGGGACGGTGGCCCAGGGCGGAACGGCGCTGGCGCTCGGGATCAACTATTTCCTCATGTACGGCGGCCGGCCCGACACCCCTGGCGGCGGGATCGGGAGCACAGGGGGGGCGGCGGGGGCGGGGGGCGCGGGGGATGCGGCGGGCGCGGTGCTCACGACGATCGTGTTGGGTATCGCCCTGGCGCAGCTCGCGGCGCCGACCCTGATGCAGCTCGCGTCGCGTGCAGTGGCCGCGCCGTTGACACCCGCGACCGTCAGCCCCGAGCTTACGACAATGCTTCGGCGGACTGACCGCGAATGATTCCTTCCTGGGTGGCGGTGGTGACGGGGATTTCCTTGGCGATCCTGGCGCTGGCGGCGATCGCGATCGCGCTGTCCTCCGTGGTGGCGGTGCTCGCGTTACGCACCTTCTTGCGCATCCTCGAGCACCTCGCCGGGCCCGCCGTGACCGACCTGAGACAGCTCGTGGCCACGATCCGGACGGAGGCGGAGAGCCTGGTCGGCACGTCGCGCGACCTGCGCGGCCGGATCGTGAAGGCGGCGGACGCGGCCGAGGCACGCCTCGCCGACCTGGACGCGCTGTTCGAGGTGGTGCACGAGGAGGTCGAGACGACGGCGCTCGACGTGGCGGCCACGCTCCGCAACGTGCAGCGCGGCCTGTCGGTGCTCGAGTGGGGGCGGCGCGCGCTCAAGCGCCGGAGGAAGCACTGAAGGCGGGGCAGCTGGTGGCGGCGACGGCGGCAGCGCTCGCCGGCATCGTGCTGCTCCCCGCGGTCGCCCACGCCTGGACTCCGGGCACGCACGTCTACCTCGGCGAGTCGGTGCTGGCGAACTTGCACCAGCTCCCGACCGCCGTCGCCGACCTGCTGCGGGCGTTCCCCTTCGACTACCTGTACGGCAACATCGCCGCCGACACATCCCTCGCCAAGAAGTACGCGCCGGTGGGCCGGCACTGCCATGCCTGGCACGTGGGCCAGGAGATCTTCGACCTCGCCCCCACCGACCCGCTGCGCTCGTTCGGACTCGGCTATCTCTCCCACCTCGCGGCGGACACCGTCGCCCACAACTTCTTCGTGCCCCGCCAGCTGGTCCTCACCTCGAGCACGGCGGCACTGGGCCACAGCTACTGGGAGAGCCGGTTCGAGACGCATCTGGGCGACGCCTACGCCAAGGAAGCGAAGGGGCTGATCCTCCAGGATCACACGCCGAGCGACACGCACCTCGATACGATCATCTCGCCCACGCTGTTCAGTGTCGGGACCAGTCGCCGCTTGTTCCGCGGGATGGTGCACCTGACGGAGAGCGAAAGCTGGCGGTGGGCGTTTCAGATGATCCTCGAGAACACCCGGTGGGACCTCCCCGACGCCGACGTCGAGCGCCACATGGCGGTGGCGTTCGAGTACCTCATGGAAATGCTCGGCGAGGATGACGCGGCGGCGCGCCGCCTGGACCCGGCGGGCGACAAGGCGCTCCGGCTCGCCAAGCAGATGCGCCGCCAGGCGCTGCACGAAGGCGGCCGCGAGGATCCGGAGCGCATGGAGCAGACGGCGGAGGAGCACTTCGGGCTGCCCGCACCGGCACTCGAGTACTGGCGGGCGTCGCAAGCGCAGCGACCGTGGCGCGACCGCTCAGGCGGCTAGCTTTTCTTCCAGGACTCGCTGCGCGAGCTTCGGATCCGCCTTCCCGCGCGACAGCTTCATCACCTGACCCACGAAAAACTGTATCAGCTTCGTGTCGCCGCTCTTGTAGCGTATGACCTCCTGCGGGTGCGCGCCGAGCACCTCGCTTACCCAGTTCGCGACGACTCCGCTGTCCGCGACCTGGACGACCCCGAGTGCCTCCGCGACGTTGCGCGGCTCCCCGCCCCGCTCGGCCACCTCGGCGAACACGCGTTTGGCGGCCTGCTGGCTCAGCGTGCTGCCGCGCACCAGTCCGATGAGCTGCGCCAGCGCGCCGGGCGGTACCCGCAGCTGCTCCTGGTGTGTCTTCGCGTCCCCCAGCACTTCATTGATCACCCAGTTCGCCGCGAGCTTAGTGTCCGCCCCGGCGTGCACCACCGCCTCGTAGTAGTCGGCCACGGCCCGATCGCCGGTAAGCACGTCCGCGTCGGCCACGCCCAGCGCGTACTGGGTCATGAAGCGCTCGCGCTTCTTGGCCGGCAGCTCGGGGAGCTGGGCTTGCTGCTGGGCCACGAACTCCTCGGTGAGGACGAGCGGCGGCAGGTCGGGGTCTGGGAAGTAGCGGTAGTCGTGGCTTTCTTCTTTGTTGCGCTGCGGACGCACGCTGCTCGTCTTCGAGTCGTACAGCAGCGTCTGCTGCGCGACCGTGCCGCCGCCTTCGAGCAGCGCGATCTGGCGGTCGCGCTCGACCGACAGCGCCTTCTCGACGTAGGCGAACGAATTGATGTTCTTCACCTCGGTCTTGGTGCCGAGCGCCGCCGCGCCGGTGCGCCGCACGGAGACGTTCGCGTCCACGCGCAGGCTTCCCTTCTCCATGTCACAGTCGGAGATCCCAGCATACTCGAGCACCTGCTTCAGGGTCTGGAGATAGCGCCGCGCCTCCTGAGGCGAGCGGAAGTCGGGGCCGGTGACGATCTCGATCAGCGGCACACCGCAGCGGTTTAAATCGATCGCCGTTTGCTTCGGGAAGCGGTCGTGCAAAGACTTCCCAGCGTCCTCTTCCACGTGGAGCCGCACGATCGTGGCGGTCGTGAGCCCCCGCTCGGGTGACAAATAGGACAGCGCACCGTCGGTGGCGAGTGGCTGCTCGAACTGCGAGATCTGGTAACCCTTCGGCAGATCGGGATAGAAGTAGTTCTTGCGGGCGAAGACGCTCTTGGGGTGCAGCGTGCAGCCGAGGGCGAGCGCCGCGCGCACCGCGAGCTTCAGGGCCTGCTCGTTCGGCACCGGCAGCGCGCCCGGCAGCCCCAGACACACCGGGCACACGTTGCTGTTGGGCGGCGCGCCGAACGCGGCGGAGCAGCCGCAGAACATCTTCGACGCGGTCCGCAGCTGAACGTGCGTCTCGAGGCCGATGACCGTTTCCCAGCCGCCTCCTGCGGTCACGCGTCCTCCGTCCCGGGCACCATCCGCTCGAGCGCGTACGCCGCCTCGATCATCTCGTCCTCGAGGAACGCCTGGCCGATGAGCTGGCCCCCGATCGGGAGCCCCTTGATCCGCCCGATGGGCAGCGACATCGCCGGCAGGCCGGCGAGGTTGGCCGTCACGACGAAGATGTCCGATAGGTACATCGCGACCGGGTCGGCGAGCTTCTCGCCCGCCTTGAACGCCGGGGTGGGCGTGGTCGGCGTGAACAGCAGGTCCACGCCGCGGTCGAACACGTTGCGGAAGTCCTGGGCGATCAGAGCGCGCATCTGCTGCGCCTGCCGGTAATACGCGTCGTAGTAGCCCGACGACAGCACGTACGTCCCGACCAGGATGCGCCGGCGCACCTCGGGTCCGAACCCCTGCCCCCGAGTGGTGCGGTACAGCGTCCGCACGTCGAGCGCGCCGTCGTAGCGCGGTCCGTAGCGCGCGCCGTCGTAGCGCGCCAGGTTCGACGACGCCTCGGCCGGGGCGATGATGTAATACGTCGGCACGGCGTACTGCGTGTGCGGCAACGACACCTCGCGCACCGCGGCCCCCAGCTCCTTCAGCACCCGGATCGCCCGGTCGCAGGCGCGCCGCACGGCGGGATCCAAGTCCGGTGGGAAGTACTCCTTCGGGATCCCGATTACGAACCCTTGCAGCGACTCGGGAACGGTGGGGAGGCGCAACGGGTCGCGTGCCTCGCAGGTCGAGTCCCGGGGGTCCCGCCCGCTGATCACCGACAGCACGCGGGCGGCGTCGTGGACACTCCGCCCGAACACGCCGATCTGATCGAGCGAGGAGCCGAAGGCCACGAGCCCGTAGCGGGACACCCGGCCGTACGTCGGCTTGATGCCCACGATACCGCAGAACGACGCGGGCTGGCGCACCGAGCCGCCGGTCTCCGACCCCAGTCCCGCGGGCACGGCGCCCGCGGCCACCAGCGCCGCCGAGCCGCCCGACGAGCCGCCCGGCACGCGTGTCTTGTCGAAGGGGTGGAGCGCCCGGCCGTACGCCGAGTGCTCGGTGGAGGATCCCATCCCGAACTCGTCGCAGTTCGTCTTGCCGGCCACCAGCGCGCCCGCGGCCTTGAGCTTCGCCACCGCCGTCGCCTCGTACGGCGAGCGGTAGCCCGCGAGGATCTTCGACCCGCAGGTGGTGGTGAACTCGAGGGTGCAGATATTGTCCTTGACCGCGACCGGCATCCCGTACAGCACACCGGACGGATGCGCGGCCTGGGCCTGCTTCTGGAGGGATTGCCGCAGCTCCTTCGGCGGCGTGAGACAGGCGTTGAGGCGCTTGGCCTTGACGATCCGGTCGGCCGCCGCCTTGGCGTTCGCGAGCGCCTCGCCGGGATCGCTCATCCCTCTTCCTCGAATTGGCCCAACTTCGGCACCAGAAAAAATCCACCCCGGAATGCCGGCGCCAGCTTGTCGGGTCCAAACGCCAGCGGCCACGGCTTGACCTCGTCGGGGCGGAACCGCACCGCATCGGGGCCCGGCACGAACGGCTTGGCGCTCTCGCTTGCCGGCACGGCGCCGATCTGGGCCACGAACTCGAGGATCCGCGACATCTGCTCGGTGAGGACCGGAAGCGTCGTCTCGTCCACGTCGAGCTCCGCCAGCTGCGCGATCTTCAACACTTCCTCGTGCGTGACGCTCATGCGCTCTCCCACTCGCGCTCAAGGCCCGCATAGGCCACGAGCAGCTGCTTGGCTCCGATCGCTTGATCGTCGAATTCCACCATGACTTTCAAATCGCGGCCCGAGCCGGAGACGGCGCGGACGACCCCGCTGCCGAACTTCCGGTGGCGCACCCGTTCGCCGGCGACGTAGCGGGGCGCGTCCTGCGGCGCGTCCTCGATCCAGTCCACCTCGACGGGCGCGTGGGCCCCACGGCGCGTGCTGCCGCCGGACGAGCGCAGCGCTCGGTCCCACAGCGGCGTCGTGCTCCGCTCTTCCACGACCGCCGGTGGCAACGCTTCGAGGAAGCGGGACGATTCCGACAGCTCGAGCCGCCCGTTCCGGTACCGCGTGCGCGCCCATGAGAGATACAGTTTTTCGCGCGCACGCGTGAGCCCCACGTAGCACAGCCGACGCTCCTCCTCGAGCCCCCCCGGCTCCCCCGCCGCCCGCGCCAAGGGGAACAGCCCGTCCTCGAGACCCGCGAGCGTCACCACAGGCCACTCGAGTCCCTTAGCCATGTGGACCGTCATGAGGGTCACACCCGTCGGATCGCCGGTCCCCTGATCGGCGGACGTCACGAGGGCGGCCTGAGTGAGATAGCGCTCGATCAGCGACGCCCCCTCCCTGCTACGCCCTTCCCCGGCCTCATCCCCAGCCTCATCCCCCTCGTCGGCCGCCGTCTCCGCCCACGCCGCCGCCCCGGCGATGAGCTCCTGCACGTTCTCGAGCCGCTCGATCCCCTCCGGTCCTTCGTCGGCGAGGTACTGCCCGTACCCCACGGCCGCGATCAACCGTTCGAGCACCGTGGCGGGGTCGGCGTCCCCGTAGCGCGCCCGGAGGTCGTCGATCAGCCGGGCGAGCGCCAGGAACGCCTCCCGCACATTGGGCCGGAGGTCCGCGACGCGGTCGGCCGCACGCGCCGTTTCGAGCAGCGGCTTCCCCCACTGGGCGGCCATCCGCAGCAGTTGAGAGAGCGAGGCGTCACCGATCCCGCGCCGCGGCACGTTGACCACCCGCACGAACGCCTCGTCGTCCGCAGCGTTCGCGATCAAACGCAGGTAGGCGAGGACGTCCTTCACCTCGCGCCGCTCGTAGAAGCTCACCGCCCCAACCAGCCGGTAGGGAATCCCCCGGAACCGGAACGCCTCCTCCAGCGGGCGGGACTGCGCGTTGGTGCGGTACAGGATGGCCATGCCTTCGTATGGGACGTCCGCCTCGGCCGCGCGCCGTGACAGCTCCCCTGCGAGCCACTCCGCCTCGTCGCGCTCGTCCGCCGCCGTCAGCAGCGTGACGGGCTCCCCGCCTGGTGTCGCGGTGAACAGCGTCTTGCCGAGCCGGCGCGCGTTTTCGGCAATCACTCCGTTGGCGGCGTCGAGGATCACCTGCGTGGAGCGGTAGTTCTGCTCGAGCTTGATCAGGGTCGCGTCCAGGAAGTCCTGTTGGAACGACAGCATGTGACGCACGTCGGCCCCGCGCCAGCCGTAGATCGCCTGGTCGTCGTCACCCACCACGCAGAGGTTCGTATGCCGGGCGGCGAGCAGCTTCACCAGGCGATACTGCGCCGCGTTCGTGTCCTGAAACTCGTCCACCAGCACGTGCTCGAACCGCTGCTGCCAGTAGGCGAGTCGCTCCGGGTGCTCCCGGAACAGGGCGAGCGGGTGGAGGAGCAGGTCGTCGAAGTCCATGGCGTTCGCCTGCCGGAGCGCCGGTCCGAGCACCGCGTAGATCTGGGCGGCGACGCGCTCGAGGGGGCTTTCGGCCTGGGCGCCGAGCTCCTCGGCGAGCAGCATGCGGTTCTTGGCGCTCGAGATCACGGCGTGGATCGCGCGCGGGGGGTTCGCCTTGGGCGATAGCCCCTGCTGCTCCAGCAGGCGCTTGATGAAAGATTCGGAGTCGTCCTGGTCGTAGATGGTGAAGTTCGGCCCGAACCCGAGGTGCGCCGCTTCGCGCCGCAGCAGCCGGGCCGAGAGCGAATGGAAGGTGCCGATCCACAGCCCCTTCGGATCCGCGCCAAGCAGGGCCGCCACGCGGGAGCGCATCTCGCCGGCCGCTCTGTTCGTGAAGGTCACGGCGAAGATCTTCTGCGGGGCGACGCCCCGCTCCTGGATCAGGTAGGCGATCCGCGCGGTGAGGACGCGCGTCTTGCCGGAGCCCGCGCCCGCCAGCACGAGCAGCGGGCCGCCCGCGTGTCGCACGGCGGCGTCTTGCGCGGGGTTGAGCGGGAGGCTCATACGGGTCCCGGCCCCCGGGTCCCGGGCCCCGGGGAGGGCGCCAACGGGAACTCCAATACAAACACGGTGCCGGGCCCATCGGGCGCCGGATGGTAGGACAGGCGCCCGCCGTGCTGCTGCTCGACGATGCGGCGCGCGAGCGCGAGCCCGATCCCCCAGCCGCCGGCCTTGGTGGACGCGCCCGGCTCGAACAGGCGGCCGCGGATCTCCGGGGACAGCCCGGGACCATCGTCGTACACGCTCATGCGGGCGGCAGCCCCGAGCGCGTCCACGGTAACGGCGATGCGTCCACCGCGTCCCGAGAGCGCATCGATGGCATTCTTGATCACCGCCTCGAGGGCCCACTCGACCAGCACCGGGTCGCCGAGCGCCGTGGGCCCGGGGCCGGTCGCGACGAGCGTGAGCGTCACCGGGCTCGCGAGCGTCGGCATGCGGGGGCGAAAGTAGCTCACCACCCGCTCCGCGAGCGCGCCGAGGCCGACGGGCTCACGGCGCGCGGGCCGGCCGATCCGCTCGAAGCGCTTGGCGACCCGCTCGAGGCGCTCCGCATCGGCCTCAAGATGATCGGCCAGCTCGCCGACCGGTGTACCCGGGTTTTCCCGCAGGTAGGCAATCCATCCCGTGAGGCTCATCAAGGGGGTGCCGAGCTGGTGGGCTGACTCGCGGGCCATCGCCACCCAGAGCCGGTCCCGCGCCGCCGCAACCTGCGAGCGGTACGCCCACACCGCCAGGAGGGCGAGGCAGAAGAAGACGGCGCCTTCCAGCACGGCGAGGACGGTGAACCGGCGGGCGGCCGGGAGCGGACCGTAGTGAATCGTGCCGACGCCCGGCTGGACGATCGGGGTGTTCACGGCGTCGAGCTGGGTGATCCAGCGGCGCTGCGTGACGCTGTCGGCGTTCGGCGCCAGCGGCGCGTTCGCCATCGCGCTGATGCGGCCGGCAGTGTCGGTCACCGCGATGGGAATGCCGAGCCCGCGTACCTGGGCCGCGAGATCGAGCAGCGCGTCCGTCGCGGCGTCGGGCCGCGGGTCGTTGAGGCCGGCGAACACGCGCCCCAACAGCCGGCTCGTGTCGCGGGCGTCGTCCCGCAGGTGACGGGCCACGACCCACGCGTAGCCGACGGTGATTCCCCCCAGGAACAGCGCCAAGGCAAGCACGGCGCGCGGCCCCTTCCCCGCCGACCGCACCGCGCGTCCAGCGTTACCCGCCACCGGCCGGAGCCAAGCGGTCGGTCCCCGCATACGGAACGAGCGCCGGGGGCAGGACGACGGAGCCGTCTGGCTGCCGGTGCGTCTCGAGCAGCGCGGCGATGGTCCGCGGCAGTGCCACACCGGAGGCGTTCAGGGTGTGGACGAACTCGACCTTTCCGCCGGGCTGCGGCCGGCAGCGGATGTTGGCGCGGCGCGCCTGGAAATCGGTGAACGTGCTCGAACTCGAGCACTCGAGCCACGCGCCCACGCCCGGCGCCCACACTTCGAGATCGTACGTCTTCGCGCTGGCGAACCCCAGGTCTCCCGCCGCGAGCAACACCACGCGGTAGGGCAGCGCGAGCCGCCGCAGCACCTCCTCGGCGTGGCCGGTGAGCCGCTCGTGCTCCGCCGCCGACTCGGCCGCGCGGCTGAACCGCACGAGCTCCACCTTGTCGAACTGGTGCACGCGCAGCAGCCCGCGCGTGTCTTTTCCCGCAGCGCCGGCCTCACGGCGGAAGCAGGGGGTGTACGCCACGTAGCCGCGCGGCAGCGTCGCGCCGTCCACGACTTCGTCGCGCAGCAGGTTCGTAACCGGCACTTCCGCCGTGGGGATGAGGAACAAGTCGTCCGGATCGGTGCGGTATGCGTCCGCTTCGAACTTGGGGAGCTGCCCCGTGCCTTGCATGATCTCGCGCCGTACGAGGAACGGCGGCTCGACCTCGACGTAGCCGTGCTCGCGCGCGTGCAGGTCGAGCATGAAGTTGATGAGCGCGCGCACGAGCCGGGCGCCATGCCCGACGAAGACAGGGAACCCCGACCCCGCCAGCTTGGCGCCGCGGACGAAATCCACCAGCCCGAGCTGCTCCGCGATCTCCCAGTGCGGCGGCCCGCTGGCCGGCACCGCCTCGCCCCACGCGCGCATCACCTTGTTGTGACGCGCATCGCCGTCCGGCACCTCGGGGAGCGGCGGGTTGGGGACGAACAGCACCTTCGCGTCGAGCACGGACTCGATGTTACCCAGCTCGTGCTCGAGGGCGGTGATCCGCTGACCGTGCTGTCGGCGCTGCTCGACGACTTCCGGGGACAGCTTCCCGTGCTGCTTCACGAGCTGCGCGTCGGTCTTCGCGAACTCGTTGCGCTCCGCCTTCAGCTGGTCGAGCTGGCCCGTGAGCGCACGGCGGCGGATGTCGAGCGCTTCGAGCTCGTCGAGCAGCTTCGTGACGCTCGCATCGCCGCGGCGGGCGAGCGCGGACCGCACCTGGTCGGGCGAGGCGCGCAGCAGCTTGAGGTCGATCACGGATTACTGAGTCGGTATGCCCGGCGCGAGACCGTGATAGCCGCAGTTCTGGTCGACCAGAATCCGGAAGTCGATGCGCCGCGCGGTCGTGTCGATCGCGACCACCCGCAGCTTGGCGTACAGAAACACCGTGACGCCGAACAGGCAGTTGGTGGGGCGCGACCGCACGACCGCCACCGTCCCCGTGTCCACCACCAGCGGCTGGTCGAACACATACCCGCCGGTCGGCGCCACCGTGATCGCGTCGAAGGGCAGGCTCGCGCGCTGCAGCCCCGACGATTGACCGAGCCCGACGGCGCCGGGCGGGAGCAGCACCGGGCGTCGCAGCGAGTCGAAGTTGAAGGCGAAATCGAACGCCGACGCCTGGTCAGTGCGCACCAATGCATTCGCGGCAGCGCCGCCGAGCCGACTGTTGAGATCGTAGGCGGACGGCGTCGAGATCGGCGTGCCGAATAACGCGAACAACGACACCGTGTCGACCACATTGTCGATGACCGCTGCCGGCAGTCCCGTGGTATCGCTACACGCGGCAGCGAGCAGGGCGAGCCCGGCGACGGCAACGGTGGGCGCGACAAGACGGCAGCGGGGTGGCATGCGGTGCGGGGAAGATACTGGACGCCGTCCGAGTGGGTCAACCCGCGATCGCTGCTTGACTTCACTCGCACCCACTCCTAGGTTGGCCGCCGTATGGCGACGATCCGGGAAGTGGTCGAGGCGCTCAGCCGGGGTCCCGGCGTGGACGCCGTGGTGGTCGTCGGCCGCGACGGCTTGCCCATCCAATCTCACGCCCGCAACGGCGTCGACCCCGAAAACGTCGCCGCCCTGCTCCCCTCGGTGATCAACGGCATGACCCAGCTGGGTGAAGCGGCGGGGCGCGGGGAGTTCGGCACCGGCGTGCTCGAGTTCGGCGGCGGGCTCGCGGTGGTTTCCGTGCTCAACGCCGACGCTCTGCTCGTCGTGCTCGTGCAGCCGTCCACCAACGTGGGCGGGCTGCTGTACGATCTGCGCCGCCACCGCTCGGCCATCGCCGGCCTCCTCTGAGCGGAAGCCGGCGGCGTGGCAGCGACTCCGCGGCACCTCCTCGTCGTGGATGACGAGCCGCACATCGGGCTCCTCCTCCGGCCCCACCTCGAGCACGTCGGCTATCGGGTCAGCTTGGCCCGCACGCTGGCCCAGGCGCGTAGCGTGCTCGGGGATGCCCGGCTGCCGGTGGACGCCCTGCTCCTCGATCTCCACCTCCCGGACGGCTCCGGCTTGGACCTGCTGCGCGACCTGCGGCGCGCCACGGCCACGCGAACCCTCCCGGTCATCGTCCTGACCGCCGAGGGCGAGGAGCGCATCCTGGACGAGGCGCAGGGGCTCGGCTCCGCGCTCCTGACCAAACCCTTCAGCCCCACCAAGCTCATCGCGCGCATCGCGGCGCTGCTGGGCGACTCCCCCCCCCATCCCCCGCCACAACCGCTGGGCGAGTCGGCGTGAGCGCCTGGGCCGCGATCCTCGCGGGCGGGTCGGGTACACGCTTCTGGCCCCTATCGACGCCGCAGCGCCCGAAGCAGCTCCTACCGCTGGCCGGCGATCGGCCGCTGCTGGTCCAGGCGGTCGAGCGACTGGAAGGGCTCGTGCCCGCCGAGCGGGTCCTGATTCTCACGGGGCCCTTCCTCGTGGACCAGGTCGCCGCCGCGGTACCGCAGATCCCGCGGCCCCAGATCCTCGCCGAGCCGCGGGCGGCGTCTACCGCTCCAGCGCTGGCGTGGGCTGCGCAGTGGATCTCGCAACGCGACCCTGGAGCACAAATGCTGTCGCTGCACGCCGACTGGGCGGTCGGCGATGACCGCGCGTTCCGCTCCGCCGCCCGCAACGCCCTCGGCGTGGCGCACGAGTACGACGCGCTCGTCACGGTAGGCGTCACGCCGACCCGCAACGACACCGGTTACGGCTACATCGTCCCCGGCAAGCCGCTGGGCAGCGCCCGCGCCGTGCGGCGCTTCGTAGAGAAGCCGAGCGCGGCGCGCGCGGCGCTGCTGCGGCGGCGCGGCGCGCTCTGGAACACAGGCCTGTTCGCGTGGGGCGTGGCGCGCTTCCTGGGAGAAGCGGGCGCGTATGCGCGCGAGCTCAAGGCCGGGTGGCCTAAGCTGTCGGCGGGGGACATCGCCGGCTTCTTCGGCGCCGTGCAGCCCGTAGCCGTGGACGTCGCGGTGCTCGAGCGCACCAAACGGCTGGCGGTCGTCGCCGGCACGTTTCGCTGGGACGACATCGGGTCGTGGGACTCGTTGCTCCGCATCCGCCGACCCGACGCCCGTGGCAACGTCGTCGTGGGCAACGTGATGCTGGGGGACGACGTGCGGCGCTCGGTGATCTGGTCCGAGAACGAGCACCTCGCCGTCCTGGGCGTCGAGGACATGGTCGTGGTGCGCGCGAACGGACACACGCTCGTGATGCCAACCGGCCGCGCGGAGCGGCTCAAAGAGCTCGTGCAGCGCCTGTGAACCACGCCCTGTACCTGCTCGATCCGGACCCGTCGCCTGGGTGGGCGCCGTTCGCCGGGGCCCGACCGATCGCGGAGCTGCGCGCCGGCGCGCACCTGATCCGGGAGCGATGGGAAGCGTTCGCGGGCACGGAGACGACGACGATCTTCGCCCTCCCCCACTTGGCCGGGTTCGTCGAGCCCGGCGTCCCGGCGGTGGGCGCGCGGCGCCCGGTGGCGGGGCCGGCCCTCATCGGGTCGTCGACGTTCGTGCCGCGCGGTCTGGCGCCGCCGCTGCCGCCGGCCGCGTTCCGCCTCAGCTGCAGCGGCGTCACCGTGGGCTGGGGCGTCGGGCCCGGAGCGACGTGGGACGGGCCGCAGGCGAACGCGGCGAGTGTCGAGGTGCCGGGCGTCGTGCTGCACGGGGCGTACGATCTCGTCCGAGTGCTCGAGCCGCTGCTCGCCGAAGACTTGGGCGCGTGGCTCGGCGAGAGCGACCCGATCCCGGCGGGCAGCATCGTGCTGGGGGACCCTGCCTGGATCAGCCTCCACGACACCGCCGTAGAACCGGGCGTCGTCTTCGACGTTCGGCAGGGGCCGGTCGTGCTGGAGAGCGGAGTCGAGGTGCGCTCGGGCACGCGACTCGAGGGGCCGCTGTGGACGGGCGCGAACACCCATCTGCTGGGCGGCCCGATCCGGGCGTCGGCCATCGGCCCGCACTGCAAGGTGCGCGGGGAGCTCGCGTCTTGTCTCTTCCTCGGTTATGCCAACAAGGCGCACGACGGCTTCGTCGGAAACTGCGTGATTGGTCGCTGGGTGAACCTCGGCGCGGGCACGATCACCTCAAACCTGAAGAACACCTACGGCTCGGTGCGTCTCGATGTCGCCGGGGCGGCGATCGAGACCGGCCTGACGAACCTCGGCAGCCTGATCGGCGACCACGCCAAGACGGCGATCGGCACACTGCTCGGCACCGGCACCGTGATCGGCGTCGGCGCCAACGTGTTCGGCGCGGTGCGCCCGCCCAAATACGTGCCGCCGCTCGCGTGGGGAGTGAGCGAGGCGACCGCTGCGGCCGGTGTGCGGCTCACGAAAGAAGGCTTTCTCAAGATCGCCGAGCGCGTGCTGCCCCGCCGGGACGTCGCCGTGGACGACGCGATCCGGGCCATGCTCGGGCGCATCTACGACTGGGCCGCACGCTGAAAAGTCGCTCGCCCGGTTGCCCCGTCAGCCCGAGCCGCGCACATTGTTCAGTCCGTCCCACTTCCGAGCCGCATGGCCCGCACCGATCAGTATCGCAGAGTCGGGAAATTCGAGCTGCACGAGCTCATCGGAGAAGGCGCGATGGGTGCCGTGTGGAAGGCGTACGACTCGGTCATCCGCCGCTACGTCGCGCTCAAGATCCTGAGCAGCGCCATCGGCCGCACCCAGGACGCGCGCGCTCGGTTCCTGCGGGAGGCGCGCGCGGCGGGCGCCCTGCAGCACCGCAACATCGTCACGATCTACGACCTCGGCGAAGCCGATGGCCAGCTGTTCATCGCGATGGAGCTGGTGGACGGACGCGACCTGAGTCACCTGATCGCGCAGCAGGAAGCGCTCACCCTCGAGCGCAAGCTCGACATCGCCATCGAGGTGCTGCAGGGTCTCTCCTACGCCCACGGACGCGGCGTGATCCACCGCGACATCAAGCCGTCCAACGTGCGGATCGCGTCGGACGGGTCGGTGAAGATCATGGATTTCGGCATCGCGCGGCTGCAGTCGGCCGACGTCACCGGCTCGGGCGCCATCGTCGGGACGCCGACGTACATGGCGCCCGAGCAGATCACGAACGGGCCCATCACTCCCGCCACCGACCTGTTCGCCATGGGCTGCCTGCTGTACGAGCTGCTCTCCTACCGCAAACCGTTCGAGGGCGAGACGGTGCACGGCGTGCTGTACCAGGTGCTCACCACCGACCCCAAGCCGCTCCGCACCCTGACGGCGTCGATCCCGACGTCGCTCGAGCGCGTCGTGGCGAAGGCCCAGAACAAGGTGCCCGAGGATCGGTACGAGACCGCGCGCCACATGCAGTCCGCCCTGTCCAGCATCCGGGCGGCGCTGTCCGGCGCTTCCGAGACCACGGCGCTGCTGGCCCCGCGCTGGACGCCGATCCCGGCCGCGGCGTTGCGGCTGGTGACTCACGCGCCGCTCAAGTGGCGGGCGGCGGTGCTGACGGCGCTGATGGTGACCGCCCTGGTGCTGCTGTACGTGTCGCGCTCGCCGTCGCCCGTCGCGGCGCCGCTGGGAACCGATGCCACGGCCACCGTCGACCAGCTGCTCGCCTATCCGCTGCCGACGGGGCTCAACCCGGCCCTCACCGCGCAACGTGATTCAGCACTGGCCGCCCGCGACCGAGCCCACCGCGCCGGCGCGATGAAGAACAACGTGCCGTCGCTGCTGCTCGCCGAGACGGTGCTCCAGAACGCCGAGCGCGCCGTGCGGGCGGGCGACCAGGCGCACGCGGGGAGCGGCTACTTGAGCGCGGTCACGCAATACCAGAAGGCTCAGCACGAAGCGGACGGGCTCCGGCGGGAGGCGCAGCAGGCGATCGCCCGGGCGACGCCGGTGGTGCACGCCTTGGCGACCCGCCCGGAGGCAGGGCGCGCGGGCACGTCGCTGGCGCGCGCCGAATCGCTGTTTATGGCGATGGACTTCACGCTGGCGAAGCTGGCCGCGCTCGACGCCGAGCAGGTCGGCGTGGCGGCGGGCGTGGCACCGCCGAGCCCCCAGCCCCCCGACCCGCGCGCGGCGATTCCGGTGCTGCTCCAGGACCTCGAGCGCGCCGTGTCGAGCGAGCGCGTGGGCAACCTGCAGGTGCTGATGCCCGGCATGGTGGACCGGGACGTCGCGGGGTGGGTGCAGTTCTTCCAGCGCTACACCCGCCTCACGGCGCGCTATGCGATCGAGGGGATGACGGTGCGCGGGGACGAGGCGCACGCCACCGTACGGACTCTATACACCTATGTGCCGGCGGGCGGCGGCGCCCAGAGCGAGACCCGCCGGCGCCAGGCGATCCGCTTCACCAAGACGCCCGACGGCTGGCGCGTCGCCGACATCCGCGACCTGCGCTAGCCGGTCACTCCCAGGCGCGCTCGGTCGCGGGCGGCGGCGGCGGAATGGCGACCGAGTCGGCCCGCGCCTTCGGCGGCCCGACCCGCCGCAGCGTCACCGGTTTCTCGAGGTCGCCCCCCGCGAGCGTGAGCCGGTCGGCGCCGAGCTTCATGCCGTAGACTTGCCAGACACCGTCGCCCAGCGTGATCCACAGGCTGTCCCCGACGACACGCCACCGCGCCACCTGGTCGCCGAACTGGGCGGAGCTGTCGCTCCGGACCATGATGTTGCGGATCTCGTCCTCCGTCTTCGCCTGCCACGTGCCCTCGAGGCGGGGACGGCCCTGACCGCGCAAACCGAGGGGGAAGGCAAGCAGACCGACGATCAAAAACCGAAGAAGCGTCACGGAGAACCGTCCAGAAGAATCGTTGCAGGGAGTCGTAGTCAAATACCTACCCCGGAAGCGACACGAGAGATCAGGTGTTGGCGCCAGCCCCCCCAGCCCCCCCAGCCCCGCCGGCCGCCCCCGTCACCAGCACCGGAGCCTGCGCGTCGCGCATCACGGCGATCTGCGGCTCCCACTTGCGCATCATCTGTACGAACGTGGTCACAATCTCCGGATCAAACTCCATCCCGCCGCGTCCCTCCAGATACCCGAGGGTGCGCTCCTGGGACCAGGCCTCGCGGTACGGCCGGTTGGTGCGCAGCGCGTCGTACACGTCGCACACGTGCACCAGCTTGCTGGCGTAGTGGCAGTCGCGGCGGAAGGTGAGCGTGGGATAGCCGTCGCCGTTGAGCATGATGTGATGCTCATACGCCACCACGGCCGGGAGATCGAGCTGCTCCTCGGAGTCCAGGATGATGCGCGCGCCTTCCGCGGGGTGCTGGTTCATGAGGGCCCGCTCCTCGTCGGTGAACTTGCCCGGCTTGGTCAAGACCTCAATCGGAATGCGCACCTTGCCGATGTCGTGCAGCAGCCCCGCGATACCGAAGCCGCGTACGTCGCGCGCGCCGAGTCCCAGGTACTCGGCGAGCGCCATGGCGAGCACCGCCACGTTCATCGAATGCGTGGTGGTATACTGGTCGAACTCCTTCAACTGGAGCAGCGGGATCACGATGTGGCGGCTGCCGCGCATGGCGAGGGCGAGCGAGCGCACCACCGCCTCCGCCTCTGTCAGCGGCAGCACGCCGCGCGTCTTCACCTCGTCCTGAAACCACCGCACCGCGTCCGCTTCCTCGCCCAGGGAATAGTTGATCGTCGCCGTCTGGACCGCCGCCTGCTCGACTTCTCCCCGCACGCCCACCGCACCGTACTTGATGCTCGAGTGGCGCATCTGCCGCGCTTCCGACGTGTCGATGGCGGACAGCGTGAGGCGCGCCAGCACCTCGTCCAAGAATCCGGCGAACTCCTCGCGGCCCACCTGGTCCTCGAACTCGAGCCGCTCGATACCCGCCTGCGCCAGACGCCGCGACCAGTCCCAGGCCTTCAGGTCCCGCAGCGGCAAGCGCCCGTACACGATCTCGTCTCCGAGGAACGTGAACAGCGGATGCGGCGTGTCCGCCTGCAGGTCCTGCAGCTCGCGGTACGCCGTATCGACCGCGCGCTCCCGGGCAGGATGGCCCGCGGTGTAGAGGGTCATGGTGGCCAGCGCCTGCGCAAACGCCGTGAGGAAGGCGGCGGGATCGCTCACCGCAGTGCTCTGGCCGTGCGCGCGGCGGCGCGCATCTCCGGATCGCTCGAGGCGGCGGCACGGGCCAACCGCGCGGCGGCCCGCGCGTCCCTGCGCCAGCCGGTCGCGAGCGCCGAGAGCGCGACCACCACCTCCGGCGACTTGGGCGGGAGCCGCTCGCGCCAGAACAGCGTCCGGCCGGCCGACGTGAGCCGCAGCAGCGCCTCGAGCGCTGCGGGCGCGCTCGTGCCGCCCAGCGCTCGGATCGCCAGCACCCGCAGATCCGACGCCAGCGTACGATCGGTGGCGTGACTCACCAGCGGGGGCACCACGACCTCCGGGCACTCCTGCAGCGCTACCAGCAGCCCGAGCGCCAGCCGCATGATGCGCGGCTCGCGGTCCTTGAGCGCCGTGACCAGCGCCGCGTCGCGCTCAGCGGGCAGCTTGAGCTGCAGCTTCACGGCCTGCCAGCGCACGCGCGCATCGTCATGCCGCGTGTACCGCGCCGGCGAAAACCCCTGGGGCACCGCCGGGAGCTCGTCCAGCAAAGCGAGCATGTTTCGGGTGACGTACCAGCGCGGGTCCTCCAGCCGCGCCACGACGACCGACCCGATCTCGGCCCCCATATGCGCGAGCTGGGCCAGGAGGCCACGACGCGTGCCGCGTGACTCCGCCGCCGCGAGCGCGTCGAGCAACGGAGCCGCCGCGGGCGACCCGACGCGCGGCACCAGCCGGTCGAGGACCTTGAAGTCCACCGGCTCCGTCGCCACGACGCGCCCGACCACGTCCGCCGTGGCGACCCGTCCCCACACCCGCGCGGCGGCGGCACTCGTCGCCGGCAGCTGGGCCAGGGCGTCGAGCAGCTGCGCGAGCCGCCCCTCATGGACGACGCGGTCGACCGCCGGGAGCGTGCGCGGTCCCACCACTTCCACCTCCAGCGCCATGGCCACTACGCGGTCGGGCTCCGCTGGGTATCCGCCCTCGGGCGGGGCGACGAACAGGGGGGCGGCCCGCGCCATGCGCTCGAGCGCCGCGCTGTATACGCCGGGGTTCGGGTCTGAAAGCGTCCACCCCCGGAGCAGCTCCTGAACCTGCTCGCGCAACGCGTGGTCGGCTTCCTCCCGGATCTCCGGGCTCCCGCCGTCCGCGTGCGCCGCGAGCTTCGAGAGCAGGCGAACGAGCGAATGGGAGATCGTCCGCTGCGAGGTGTCGGCGGCCGCTTTGAGGATCTCGAGCACCGCGTCTACAGCCATCCCCGCCGCGGCGTCCAGCACGAACTTGCGCCGCTGGACGAAATCGCCGCCCATTTCGACCAGCCGCCGCAGCGTCTCGGGTTTAAGCGAGCGCACGAGATGGGACATGCGGCGCCGCAGCGCCATCGCCTCCGCGGTCCCCGCGGTCTTGAGCTCCTCGGCGATTTGCAGCAGGTAGCCCACGATAACCTGGTCGTAGGCGGTGGCGCCGCGCTCGTGGGCGTCGATCGCCCGAGCGATCACCGCCGGCTCGGTCGGCATGGGCTGGTCGTCGTCGGGCTGCAGGGCCAGCGCCGCCCGCGCGAGGCCGACCCAGAGCTGCGCTGCTCGCGCCCCTTCCGAGGGCGCGCCCTCGCCGACCAGCTCGAGGCGCTCGTAGGTGAGCGAGTGCAGCTGGACGTGGGGCCAGGCGCGCAGCCGCTCGGGGTCGCCGAGGCCCAGCGGCTGCCCGGCGCGCTCCGCGTCGACCGCCAGGGTCTTGAGGACGTCAGCCACTTCCGCCGGCTCGACACCCTTGCGGAAGGTCAGGGCGCCCAAGTGGTGCCGATGCAGCCGCTCGGCGAGCTCGCCCAACACCGGATGCTTCGGGTCGGTGGCGATCCCCTCGATGACGAGCTGCCGGCGCGCGACGCCCAGCGACAGGGTCGAGCGGTTCTCGAGCAACAGCGCGGCCCGGCGCGTCACGCCCGCGGCCGCCGGCGCGAGCGACGGGTGGCCCTCGGGATACATGGCGTGCTTGTGGAGGGCGATGGATAGCTCGATCAGGAAATCCCCGAGGTCGCGCGACAGGGCGGCGCGCCCGGGACCATCCGCGGAAGGGGGCGATGCGGGCACAGCTAAAGATACACCTCGGGGACGCTGGCCACGCCGGTGAACGAGAGCGCCCCGGGGATTGCACCCCGGGGCGCTCCGTTGCGTCCGTGCGTCAGTGCCTCTATCAGTACATCCCGCCCATGCCGCCGCCACCGGGCATCGGCGGAGCCTTTTCCTTCTCCTTCTTCTCCACCACCACGCACTCGGTGGTGAGGAGCAGGCTGGCGATGGATGCGGCGTTCTGCAGCGCGGTGCGCGTGACCTTGGTCGGGTCGATGACCCCCGCCACGACGAGATCCTCGAACGAGTCGGTCTGGGCGTTGTAGCCGAAGTTCTTGTCTTTCGACTCTTTCACCTTGCCGACGACGATCGAGGCCTCGGCACCCGCGTTCTGCGCGATCATCCGCATCGGCTCTTCGAGCGAGCGGCGCACGATCTCGACGCCGATCTTCTCGTCGTCATCCGCCGTCTTCACCTTGTCCAGCGCTTTCTGGGCGAACAGCAGCGCCACACCGCCCCCCGGCACGATGCCCTCCTCGACCGCCGCGCGGGTGGCGTGCAACGCGTCCTCCACGCGGGCCTTCTTCTCCTTCATTTCGGTCTCGGTGGCCGCGCCCACGTTGATGACTGCGACACCGCCCGCGAGCTTCGCGAGCCGCTCCTGCAGCTTCTCCTTGTCGTAGTCCGACGTGGACTTGTCGATCGCCGCCTTGATCTCCTTGATGCGGCCCTGGATCGCCTCGCGCTTGCCCTTGCCGCCCACGATGGTCGTGTTGTCCTTGTCGACCACGATCCGCTTGGCTTGGCCGAGGTCGCCCAGCACGGCGTTCTCGAGCTTCAGGCCCATCTCTTCGGAGATGACCTGGGGTGCGCCGGTCAGCACCGCGATGTCGATCAGCATCTCCTTGCGGCGGTCACCGAAGCCGGGCGCCTTGACGCCACAGACTTTCAGCGTGCCACGGAGCTTGTTGACCACGAGCGTCGCCAGCGCCTCGCCCTCGACGTCCTCCGCGATAATGAGCAACGGCCGGCCGGCCTGCGCCACCTTCTCGAGGATCGGCAGCAGGTCCTTCATCGTGGAGACCTTCTTGTCGTGGATCAGAACGTAGGCGTCCTCCAGCACCGCCTCCATCTTCTCCGGATCGGTGATGAAGTAGGGCGAGAGATAGCCGCGGTCGAACTGCATCCCGTCCACGGTCTCGAGGGTGGTCTCGAGGCCCTTCGCCTCCTCGACCGTGATCACCCCGTCCTTCCCCACCTTTTCCATCGCCTCGGCGATCAGGTTGCCGATCTCCTTGTCGTTGTTCGCCGAGATGGCGCCGACTTGGGCGATCTCCTTCCGCCCCGCCGTGGGCACCGAGATTTTCTTCAGCTCCTCCACCACAGTCTCCACGGCGCGCTCGATCCCGCGCTTGAGCGACATCGGGTTCGAGCCGGCGGTCACGGACTTGAGACCTTCACGGAAGATCGCCTGGGCCAACACGGTCGCCGTGGTCGTGCCGTCGCCCGCCAGATCCGATGTCTTGGTCGCCACTTCCTTCACCATCTGGGCGCCCATGTTCTCGATCGGATCCTCGAGCTCGATCTCTTTGGCCACGGTGACGCCGTCCTTAGTCACCGTCGGGTTACCGAACTTCTTGTCGATGACGACGTTCCTACCCTTGGGGCCGAGCGTGACCTTCACCGCTTCGGCCAACTGGTCCACGCCCCGCTTCAGCCGGGCGCGGGCCTCGGTGTTGAACTCCAGTTGCTTCGCAGGCATTGCGTATTCCTCCTAGAACTCAGCCGAGCTTGGCGATGACGTCGGATTCCTTGATCAGGATGATCTCCTCACCTTCGAGCTCCACCTGGGTGCCGCTGTACTTCCCGTACACCACGCGATCGCCCACCTTGAGCTCGAGCGGGACCAGCTCCCCTTTCTCGCGCCGACCGGGACCTACGGCGAGTACTTCGCCCTGAATCGGCTTCTCCTTGGCCGTGTCCGGGATGTACAGCCCACCCTTCATCTGCTCCGTCTCCTCGATCGGCCGGATCGCCACCCGGTCGGCGAGCGGGAAGACCTTCAGCTTGGTCTTGCTCGTGGTCGCAGTAGCCATGGTGCTAGACCTCCGCTGTACTCTGTAAGTGCTTGTTTCGTATTGCGATTAGCACTCTGGCGAAGTGAGTGCTAAGAGAACCGCGGGGAATCTCTCCCCTCTGCCGTCGTAAGTCAAGTGGGGGGTCAGAGCGGGGGGCTGAGGGGAGGTCGCTGTGTGAGGGAATCGACGATCGCCCGCGCGCGGGCCTCGACCGTCGCTCCCAGAGAGTCCCGGGGGGCGGACACCGCTGCGACGATGGCCCCGGTGCGGGTGTCGGCGAGCCGGACATACAGCCAGGTCGCCGCGCCGGGCTCGGGCTCCCGCTGAGTGAACGAGAGCAGATAGGCAGTGGCGGTACCGCCACCTCGCACCGCGGTGCGAACCGTATACCCGCGGCGCTTGAGCCCCCGGCCGACCTCTCGGCTCAGGGAATCTTGGCGGCCGATGAGGATCTCGTAGCCACGGACCGACGTGGGTGCACGGTAGCCGGTGGCGGGAGCGCAGGCGCTGAGAATCGTGACAAGCGGCACGACGCAACGATCCACAGGAACCCAACGCGGTACACCTGGCCGTCTTGGCATCGTGGAACGTGTCACGGTATGATCCGCCTCGCCCCCACCCAGCGGTCCAGCCAGTACGCCCCCTCTGGGTCCCGCACGTCGAGTCGGGACAGCTTCACGCCCCGGTTCGAGCTGTGGATGAACTTCCACTCGCCGACGTACATCCCTACATGAGTCACACCCGAGCCGGGCTGCGCCGCGAACAGCAAGATGTCGCCCGGTCGCAGCGCGTCCACCACGGGCGCGACTTCCGCGCCGGCGCGCGCCTGGTCGCGGCTCATGCGCGGCAGGCGGATCCCGTGCTGGCCGTACGCATATTGGACCAGCCCCGAGCAGTCGAAGCCGTTGTCGGCGGTTCCCCCCCAAACGTACGGCGTACCGAGCGACTCGAGAGCGGTTTGCACCACGTCGACGGCGTTCCCCGTGATCGTCGTAGGTGGAGCGGCGGGAGGAAGCTCGGGCGGGGCTCCGGCGTCACCCCGCCCCCTGCCCCGCTCCCCCTTGCCCAATCCGATCGAGATCCCGAGCGCAGCGCTGACGCCCTTGCGCGCGGTGCTGCCGGGTCGCCAGAAGCCACGTGGCCCGCGGTCCTCCAGTCGGTAGCGCAGCTCGCTCCCCGCTGCGAGCCATGCGAACGGGCGCCACTCCACTCCGCCGCCCACGCTCCATTGGGCGGCGAGCTTCCGACCGCTAGTATCGGTGGACAAGCCGAGGGCGACGCCGGCGAGGGCGTAGGGACCGAGGCTCGACCGCCCGCGCCACCCTTGGATCTCGTAGCCCACGCCGTAAAAGGCACGACGGTGACCCAGGGTGTCGTTCACGAGCACGGAGACCCCGAACCCCTGCGTGAAGGTCGTCCCCGCACCGAGACGGGCATTGGTCCGGAATTCGTAGGTGTCCGCGCGGTTGCCGTTGTACCACCGGCCGACGTGAAACTCCAAGCCTCGCCCCTGGGCGGTGAGCGCCGCCGGCGCGAGCGGGAGCAACAGCAGTGCGACGCGCTCAGTCCGCCGCGGCAACGGCGGCTTGCTCCTGCGACGGGCGCGGCGCCATGTGATGGGAGAGGAGGTGCGGCACCCGTCGCATGAACCGGACCCACAGCGCGAGCGCGCTGAACCCGAACAACGCCGCGCCGAGGCCCGCGACCGCCAGCATGGTGAGCGGCTGGGCGAATCGGGTGCCCACGAGCGCGCCTACCCACAACCCGGCGTACGAGGCTCCCCACGCGAGCAGCGGCGTGACCAGCCAGCCCAACACGATGAGCAGATGCGCGAGCCAACGGGGCACGGCGCCGTCCCCCCTTCCCCTCCGCTCTGCCCTACCGCTTGCGGACGAGCGCGACGACGGCGCGCACCGCCAGCGTTAGCGCGAAGCCCGCGCCGGTCGCGACCGGCAGCGCCACGGGGAGCCCGGCGAGCCGCGCGACCGCCGCGAGCAGCACCGCACCGGCGACGGTCGGCGTCGCGGCGCGGACGAGCGCCGGGTCGCCCCGCGCCGCCCGATCCGCCATGACGATCGCTCCGGTCCAGGCGAGCGCGGTCCCGAGCATCCACCAGATCGGCAAGTACCACCACGTGCTGCCGCCGCCAACGGCGTCCCAGGTCCAGGGGTAGGCCTTGAACGGCCGCAGCAGCACGATGTCGAGCGCCATGAAGACGACCGTTCCCCACAGCCCGATCGCGGCGGCGCCCGCGATACCCTCGACGTGCCGCGCCTCGGTCAACCGGCCGGGAAGGAAGCTCACCGCGATCCCTGCTGCCAGGACGATCAACGTCTCGAGCAGGCTCTGCGGCACGACCGCTGGCACCTGACGGGACACGGCGAGAAACGCCACCACGGCGACGGCCGTGAGGACACCGACCTGGGTGCCCCCCACCATGACGGTGCGAAAGTCCGAGCGGTCCGATGTCGCGGGTGTCGCCGTAGTCGACATGCGCCTGAAGGTCCTCGTGAGGAAGGTTGGGCTCGGGAAATCTATGCTCGGGGTCTCACCGGGCAAACACCGCGAGGACGGTAACGTCCGTCACCGCCCAAGCCGTCAACGCCCGATACATGGCGCGTTGATGCTGGGCCGGGGCCCAGCCGGCGTGCCGCGCGTACCAGGGCGCGAGCACGCCGAGCCACACCGCCAGCGGCACGCTCAGCGCGCCGGCCCACGTCCCGGCGCCCAACACGACCGCGGCCCACAGAAACAACGCAAATGCCGCGAGCACACAGGCGATCGCGACGCCGAGACTGCGCCGCATGCCGAGGATCAACGCCAGGGTCCGATCGCCCCGCCGGCGATCTTCATCCAATTGATACAGCTGGGTGAGCGGATAGAGCCCCGCGAACAGGGGGCAGAAGCCGAGCAGCAGCAGGGCGTGACCGAGGTCGAGCGATCGCCCGGTCGCCGCCCACGTTGCAAAGGGCGTAAACGAGCCGAACCCCCACATGTTGATCAACCAGTCCACGCCGGCCACCGCTTTGAACCGGAACGGCGGCACCGAATACAGGACGGACATCGCGAAGCAGAGCGCGTACACGATGCGGAACGCGGGCGGCAGGGTGAACGCGAGCAGCTGGCCCCCCACGAGCAGCGCGCTGCTGAAGAGCAGCAGGTGCTTGGGAATGGGCGGCGGCGCGATCAGATAGCCGATATCGCCCTCGTCCTTGTCGAACACGCTATTGATCGCGAGCGTGCCGCCGTTGAGGAAGATCACCCAGATGACGAGCGCCCAGAGCGCCGGCACCAGCCGCTCGCCCCGCGCCGCGCCCGGCATCCCTACGGCCAGCAGGTAGCCGAGCGCCGTATGCGCCGCCATGATCGGCCATTCGGCAGGGCGGAGGTGCAGCACGTAGGAGAACCCATCGCCCGGCAGCAGTCGGTAGCCCCAGCGGCGCCACGCCGTGCGCGGGCGGGGCGGGACGCTCGCGCCTACCACTGCAGCCCGAGCGCGGTGGCTGCGATGCGCAGGCCCGCCAGCGTGAGATCGGGGTGGACCGACTCGATGGCGCGCGCGAGCGGCGCGACGAGGCTCGCCAGTCCGCCGGTCGCGATGACCTGCGGCGTGTTGCCGTTGGGCCACTCGGCCTTGATGCGGCGGACGATGCCGTCAACGGCCTCCGCCGCCCCGAGCAGGACGCCCGCCCGGATGCAGTCCTCGGTACGCCGCCCTATCACGTGCTCGGGCGGCGTGAGCTCGGTGGCGGGGAGCTTCGCCGTATTGCGGATCAGCGCATCGGACGCCGTGCGGAGCCCGGGCATGATCACGCCCCCGATGAACCGGCCGTCCGCCGTGATGCAGTCGAACGTGGTAGCGGTGCCGAAGTCGACAACGATGGTGTCGCGGCGGAACAGCTGCGATGCGGCCAGCGTGTTGAGGATCCGGTCGGCCCCGACCGCGAGCGGCTCGTCGACGTCGAGCGTGATGGGCAGCGCCGAGCGACCGTCCACGATCACCGGACGAACCGTCGTGGCCAGCTCGACCGCCTCGCACACCCCCTGCGTCACCGGTGGCACGACGGACGCGACGACCGCCGCCCGGACTTCCTGGGTCGACCGCCCCCCCTGTAAGAGGTAGGAGGTGAAGGCCGCCGCCCACTCGTCCGGGGTGCGTGCCGGAGCCGTCGTCAGCCGCCAATGCGCCTCGAGGCTGTCGCCGCGGAACAGACCGAGCTTCGTTTCCGTGTTGTTGATATTGATGGCGAGGAGCATGCGCGGGCTAAGATAGACGGGAGGCCTCGCGCCCGCCACGCTGCCACACCAGCCAGCCGAGCGCGACCGCGAGCGCGGCCGTGCAGCCGAGCGCGAGGCCGGCCGCGAGCCCGGCGCGGCCCGTGGCGATCAGCGCGCCGCCCAGCGCTTTGAGCGGAGCGTTGTGGAGCCCGTGGTACAGCGCCGCGGCGCTGAGCGAGCCGGAGAGCGCGTACACGCATCCCGCGACGAACCCGCCCAGCGCCGTGCCGAGGAACGTCCCCCAGGGCGCGCCGCCGTAGCCGGGCTGCACGGCGTGCCACAGCCCGAACACGACCGCCATGAAGAGCAGCGCGCCCAGACCCGCGCCGTCCGGTGGCCCGACGAGCGCGCGTCGGAACGCGAGCTCTTCGGTTGCGAACGCCACGGCCGTGTCGGCGACGAGGAAGAACGCGAACGCGGCGGCGAAGCCGGACGGGGTGGCGGGCCGCAGCACCGCGAAGAGCAGCGCCTCCGGCAGCAGCGCCGCCACGGCCGCCGCAGCGTACCAGCGCCACAGCGCGCGCTGGCGCGTGGCCGCGATGGCGGCTCCCCAAGCGGCGACACCCGCTAGGAGCGCCACCGCGGCTGCGCGGTCGTCGCGCCACAGCTGGACCAGGCGCGCATCGTTGCCGTCCCACATCAGCGCGGCAGCGCAGGCAGCGCCCAGCGCGAAACCGCTTGCCACGTCCGGCACGAGCCGCCGGGAGCGCGCCGGTCCCCAGGAGAAGCCGAGCGGGAGGCGGGCGACGAGCAGCACCACGAGCGCGCACGCCCCGGCCGCGAGCGAGACGGCCGTGCCGCCGGCGAGGCGCTGCACCCCGGAGAGACGCGGCAGGCTCCAGGCGGTGACCACGAGGGACGCGGCGAGCGCGAGGCGCGCGCGCCGCGAGAGATCAGGCGAGCTCGACATGGCCCTCGCGCACGCCGATCGTCCCCGCCCCCAGATCCACGAGCAGCGCGCCGTCGGGCCGGAGCCCGCCGGCGCGGCCTACGGCCGGCTCGCGCAGCTGGCGGCCGCGCAGCCAGTCACGCCGCGCGAAGGCCGCGCATTCCCGTTCCGAGAGCGCCGGCTCGAGCGCGGCGCTGCGGACCAGCGCCGGCACCAGCCGGTCCAGCACGTCGATGCGCCGTACGTCCGGGAGACGCTCGTGCAGCGCCACGGCGCGACTCGCGACTGCCGCGGGCAGGGCATTGCGCACGTTGACGCCGACGCCGACGGCAAGCCATTGGAGCCGGTCCCCCTGCCAGCGACCCTCGCACAGAACCCCGGCGATCTTACGGTCATCGAGCAGCACATCGTTGGGCCACTTGAGCCGCGCGACCGGGCCGCCGAGCAGCGCATCCACGGCGTCCGCGACCGCGAGACCCGCCCGGATGGCGACCGCCCCCCCCGCCCCCCCCGCCCCCCCCGCCACTCCTCCCCCTCTCTCTCCCGGAGCGACGTGCTCCGGGCGGAGCAGCAGGCCAAGCCACACGCCTCCGGCCGGCGAATGCCAGGTGCGTCCGTCGCGGCCGCGCCCGGCGCTCTGCTCCTCGGCGATCACCGTCGTTCCCGCGGGCGCCCCGAGCGCGCCGAGGTCGTGGATCGCGTCCAGCGTGGAGGTGAGCCGGCGGAACAGCCCGCACTGCGGCACGCCCCATCGCGCCGCGAGCTCCGCCGCAGGAACGCCATCCAGCGCTAGACGAGCCACAGGGCGTAGACGAGGGTGAACAACCCCACGGCCCAGCAGTAGGGGGCGAACGCGTACAACCGACCCTGGCGGAGCAGGGCCATGAGGAATCGGATCGACCAGACGCCCGACGCGAAGGCGACGACGCAGCTGACGGCCCAAGGGACGGCGCCGACCGCGGCGAGTTTGAGGATGGCCTCCCGTCCCTCGAGCAGGGCCGCACCGGCAATCACCGGGACGGCCATGAGGAAGCAGAACTCGGCCGCGCTCGCCGGGGCCAAGCCACTCCACAGCGCCGCCGCGATGGTCGCGCCCGAGCGGGAAATGGCGGGCAGGATCGCGAACGCCTGGGCGAAGCCGATGCCCGTCGCGGCGCTCAGCGACGGTAACGCACGATCCCCGCGCGGGCCGCGGGTCCACCACAGGATGAGCCCAGTGACGAGGAACTGGGCGGCGAGCCAGATCAACGAGTGGAACTGCTGTTCGATCTGGTGATGGAACAGCGTGCCGATCAAGCCCGCGGGGATCGTCGCCACGACGAGCAGCAGCGCGTAGCGCAAGCTCCCCGGGTCGCGGCGCAGCACGCCGCGCGCGATCGCCCACAGCCGCCCGCCGAACATCACCAGCACGGACCCGAGCGTGGCCACGTGCAGCGAGACCTCCACCGTCACATCGGTGAAATGCACGCCCGTGAGCGCCTCCACCAGCACCAGGTGGCCCGAGCTCGAGATGGGAAGGAACTCCGTGAGCCCCTGCACCAACCCGAGCACCACTCCTTGCCACAGCGTCATGCGACCCTTCCCGCGACCAGCGCCACGATGCCCAGGATCATCGCGCCTTTGAGCAACAAGCTGTTTCGCTCCATTTTTCCCGCGATGAGCCGGCTCGCGACGAGCAGCACGGCGAGCTGTGCGAACAGGGCGACGACATAATAGGCGCCGTGGTATCGGGCGGCGTAGGGCAGCACGAGGCTCGCCGGCACGAACGCCACGCCCAGCGCCGCGGCGACGAGCGCCGCACCGCGCGATCCGATCGTGACCGGCAACGTGCGGCGCGCCAGCAGCCGGTCTCCCGCCTCGTCGCCCAGGTCCTTGACGATTTCACGCACCAGGTGGAGCCACGCGGCGAGGGCCCACGGAACCACGCCCTGCGCCGGCCCTCCCACCGCGAGGGCGCCGTACCACAGGGGCAGCCCGGCGACGAGCGCCACGGCGAGATTGCCCGCGAGCCCGCGGCGCTTCAAGACGGGAGAGTAGAGGAACATCATGGCGAGCGTGGCGAGCCCCACCAGGACCGCGGCGCCGCTCACCAGCGCCGCGGCCGCGAGACCGAACAGGGTCCCGCCGACGACGCACAGGTCGGCTGTCCCGCGGGACAAGCGACCCGCCGCTAGCGGCCGCTCAGCGGGGCCGCGGTTCACGCGGTCCGCCGCGGCGTCGCAGATGTCGTTCAAGGCATTGCCGGCCGCGCCGAATCCCACGCCCGCCGCCGCGGCGAACCCCAGCAGCTTGGGCGTCGCGAGCGTGCCCAGCGCGATCCACCCGCCGGCGAGCACGCCGGCCGCGGCGACGACGAGGTTGTGGGCGCGGACCAGCCGCAGGACGTCACGCACCCAGCACGTCCTGATACAGCCCCTCGTAGCGGGGCACGACCAGCTCGGCGGAAAATTCCAAGGCGCGTGCCGCGGCGGCCCGGCGCATGCGCTCGTGGGTCGCAGCGTCTTTGAGCAGCGCCACCGCGCGCTCCGTCATCTCGTCCACGGCGCCGACCGGCGCCAAGTATCCCGTCTCGCCTTCCACCACGACTTCGGGGAGGCCGCCTCCCCGGGTCGCGATGACGGGGACACCGCAGGCCATGGCCTCGAGCGCGGACAGCCCGAACGACTCGTTCTGGGAAGGCAGCAGGAACAGGTCGCCGCCCCGCAGCAGATCGGCGACCTGATCGACCTTCCCGAGAAAGCGTATGTCCGCGCGCAGCTTGAGACGGTCCACCTCCTGCTCCGCCAGGTCCCGGTCGGGCCCGTCGCCCGCCAGCACCAGCGTCGCCGGGAGGGCGCGCCGCACGCCTGCGAACACCTTGATCACGTCGCCGACCCGCTTCACTGGCCGGAAGTTCGAGACGTGGAGCAGTATCTTGTGGCCCGCCGGCGCCAGCGCCCGGCGGCACGAGCCGTCGGTCGGCGGATGGAAGTCCGCAACGGAGACGAAATTAGGAATCACCCGCACGTCGCACCCGGTGCACCCGAACGCTCGATACGTCTCCTCCTTGAGATACTCGGACACCGCGGTCACGCGGTCCGACTGCTCGATCGAGAACTTGGTGATCGTGAAGTACGACGGGTCCTGGCCGACGAGGGTGATGTCCGTGCCGTGCAGGGTCGTCACCACCTTGAGGTCGCGCTCCCCCTTCAGCATCTGCTTGGCGAGCCACGCCGTCGCCGCGTGCGGGATCGCATAGTGCACGTGCATCAGCTCGAGCCCCTCGCGCAAGGCGACTTCGTGCTGCTTCACCGCGAGCGCCAGGGCGTACGGGGACTGCTCGAACAACGGGTAGTCGGCGGGCACCACTTCGTGGAATGTGACGCGCTCGGCGAACCCGCCCCGCAGCCGGAACGGGCTTGCATACGAGATGATGTGCACCTCGTGGCCGCGCCGCCCGAGCTCGAGCCCCAGCTCGGTGGCGACGGCGCCGGAGCCACCGTAGGTCGGATAACACGTGATGCCGATGCGCATGGGAGATTGTCAGACGTCAGAGGTCAGACGTCCGACTGCACCGAACGCCACCGGGCTGCGATGGTCGCAGCCAGTGCCTCCGCGGACTCCGTCGCATCCAGTGTCCACACCTCATCTGTCTGACGTCTGACGTCTGATGTCTGACCACGCAGTTGATGCCGAAACCACGTCTCCTGCCGCTTCGCATAGCGGCGCGTCGCGGCCACGATGACGTCGCGCAGCTCGCGTTCGGGGAGGCGGCCCTCCAGCATCGCGACCACCTCGCGGTAGCCGATCCCGTCCAGTCCCGGCGCGTGCGGCGCCACGCCCGCGGCCAGCACGCCGCGCACCTCTTCGACGAGCCCCGCCGCCAGCATGCGATCGACCCGCTGGGCGATCCGTCGTTGCAGCGTGTCGCGCGGCAGGGTGAGATGAATGTACCACGGCCGCATCACGCCGGTCTCGCGCGCCTCGCGCTGCCACCACGAGAGGGAGCGACCCGTGAGGAGCGCCACCTCGATCGCGCGGGCGGCCCGCTGGCGGCCGCCGCCCGCGAAGCGCCGATCCAGCCGCGCCGCCCAGTGAGCCAGCCGGGCGGCGGCGAGCGTCCCCGCCCAGGCGCGCAGTCGGTCGCGGCGCGCGTGATCGAGCGGCGGCTCGCGGAACAGACCCTCCACCAGCGCGCGGATGTAGAAGCCGGTTCCGCCCACGACCGCGGGTTGCCGCCCCGCGATCCGGACGCCGGCCAGCCAAACACTCGCGTCGCGGGCGAACCGCCCCGCGCTGTAGCGCTCCGCCGGCTCGATCAGATCGATTCCGAGGTGCGGCACGCGCGCGAGCTGCGCCGGGTCGGGCTTGGCGGTGCCGATGTCGAGCCCCCGGTACACTTGACGCGCGTCCGCCGAGATGACGACGACGGACTCGAGGTCGCCCCACGCGGCTGCGACCGCCGTTTTGCCGACGCCGGTGGGGCCGACCAGAACCGGCGTCAGCGGTCGCGCGTCCGCCGCATTCACAGGCTGAAGCCTGTGCTTGGCAACGCACTGTCCTTAAGCACAGTGATTCGCCGAGCCCACCCTTGAGGGTGGGAAAACGATGCCGGGCGGAGGTTAACTCCGCCCAAACCGCCGCTCCAGCTCTTCCCGCGGCAGCTGCACGATCGTCGGCCGCCCGTGCACGTCGTGCGCCGGAAGCGTCGCCGTCAACAGCCGGCCCACGAGCTCGCGCATCTCTTCGACGTCGAGCTGCTGTCCCGCCTTGATCGCCGCCCGACAGGCGAACGTGGCCGCAAAGCGCTCGAGCCGGTTCGCCCAGCCGCCGAATCGGCCGCCTGCGAGATCCGCTACCAGCTCTTGGAGGCAACGCGCGGCGTCGAAGCGCGGGTGCGGGTTGGGAGCCGTGTGCACCACCACGGTCCGCCCGGAAAACGGCTCGATCTCATATCCCACGCGCCGCAGCAACTCCCGGTGGGAGTCGATGGCATCGAGCTCGGGGGGCGCGAACTCGAGCGTGAGCGGCAGCAGCAGCCGCTGGGCCGGCGCGCCGTCGCCCGACAGTTGACGCATCACCGTTTCGTAGAGGACCCGCTCGTGGGCCGAGTGCTGGTCCACGATCGCGACGCCGGAATCCGTCTGGAAGAGGAGATAGGTGTCGAAGACTTGGAGCAGCGGTGTCAGGGGTCGGGTGTCAGGGGTCAGGAGCTCCGTCGGAAACAGCTCTCCCGGCGCCCCAGCCGGCGCGGCGGGGCCGACGCCGACCCATGATCCCCCGATCCCCGGTCCCTGGCCCCCGACCCCCAGCGGTGCAGCCGCGGCGAGCGGCCCGAGCGCCCGGCGCACCGCCTCCTCCACCACCTTTTCCACGAAGAACTTCTCGCGGAACCGCACCTCCAGCTTCGTCGGGTGAACGTTCACGTCCACCGCATCGCCCGGGAGATCGAGGAACAGGATCAGCGAGGGCCGGTCACCGGGCGCGATCGTCGACCGGTACCCGGCCTCCGCCGCTCGCAGGATGAACGGATCCCGGATCGGTCGGCCGCGCACGAAGACGTACCCCTTGCGGCCCGCCGGCCGCGCCTGCGCGGGCCGCTGCGCAAAGCCCCGCACCTCGAGCGGCCCCTCGCAGTGGGCGATGGGAAGCAACGTGTCCGCAACCCCGGAGCCCCACAGGGCGCGCAGCCGCTCGAGCGGGTCGGCCGCCGGGGGCACATCGATGACGGCACGGTCGTCGCTCGTGAGCGTGAACGCGACATCGGGACGCGTCAGGGCGAGGACGGTGAGCGTTTCGACGACCGCGCGGGTCTCGGTCGCCTGGGCGCGCAGGAACTTCCGGCGGGCGGGCGTATTGAAGAATAGGGCGCGCACGGTCACGGTGGTCCCGCGCTGCCGCACGGCGTCCTCCACCACCTCGCCCTTTCCCCCCACCACACCGATGCGCGTCCCGACGCGGCCGTCCGGCGACGTCTCGAGCTCGAAGCGCGCCACCGAAGCGATCGCCGGGAGCGCCTCTCCTCGGAAGCCGAACGTCGCCACACCGATCAAGTCCGAGGGATCGCGGATCTTGCTGGTGGCGTGGCGCGACAGCGCCAGTACCGCGTCCTCGCGGCCCATCCCCTCGCCGTCGTCGCTCACCCCGATGAGCGTCTTCCCCCCGTTCTCGATCGCCACGCGGATCGCCCGAGCGCCGCCGTCGAGCGCGTTCTCGACAAGCTCCTTCACGACGGAGGCCGGCCGCTCGACCACCTCGCCGGCGGCGATCTGGTCCGCGACCTGGGGCGCGAGGACCGCGATCCGCGCCGTCACAGCGGCACGACTTCCGACGCGAGCAGCCAACCGCGCACGCCGTCGGGACGCCCCACCTGGAGCCAGGCGCCCTGGCGCCGCTCGACATAGAGCGCCGCGCCGGCGTCGAGCGTGATGGCGGCGCTCGCACCGCCGTACGGAGCGACGCGCACCGCCGTCCCTGCGCTCGCGACGACCGCGACCGGACGGGCTCGGTGTCGCCACTCCCGCACGGCGAGCCCCGCGCACGCGGCCGTGAGCAGGCCGAGCACGATCACCCGGATCCCTTCCCCCCGTCGACGCCCCAGCAGCGCCAGCCAGAGCACCACCCATCCGGCCGCGGCCGCGAGGGCCCACTCGCTCGGGGTCGCGACGCCGACCGCGAGCAGTGACTCGCTCGCCGCGTCGGGCGGCGGCAGGAACTCCCGCGCCCGGCGCACGAGCGGCGCGCGCGGTGTCAGCCGGGCGGCCATCGCCCACGCCGCCGCCGCCTTGCCGTCCGCCCCGGCGCGATACAGCGTGGCCCCGAGGTTGTACCAGTGGGCCGCCACGGCTGGCCGGGCCGCGGCACGTGCCGCGAACGAATCGGCTGCGGCGCGCAGGGCTCCGACCTCGTACAATGCTTCGGCGCTCGGCCCCTGCGCCACGACAGTCCGGGGGCCGACCAGCGCTCCGAGGCACAGCGCCACGAGCAGGCGACGCCGACTGCCGGAGGGCTCCGCGCCCAAGACCTTGAGCACTTGGGCAAGCTCGGCCGCCAGTTCGGCCGCGTCGCCCAGCCCTCGGGGTCCGTAGCGCGCCGCGCGCAGCCGGTCGCGCAGCCGCATCACGTGATCGGCAACGGCGCTCTCGACTCCCGCGGCGCGCAGCGCACGGGCGAGGCCGTCGCCGTCGCGGGCGAGCGGATCCGGCACGTGGCTCGCCAGCAGCGTATGGAACGCATGCTCCAGGCGCCCCAGCCGCGAGAGGCGTGCCGCCCCCGGCTCCTCCGCGCCCGCCGCGCGCCGGGGCGCCATGCGGCGCCGCCAAAACCACGCGAGGAGCGGCGGCCCGACGAGCAGCGCTACCCACCCCCATGGCATAAGCCCGGCGGCGAGCGCGGTGCTCCAGGTCTCGCTCACCGAGCGATCGAGCGGCGGCAGCGGGCGCGCTGCGCGGGGCTCGGCTCCCTGCGCCACGGCGAGCGCGCGCGGTGGCGCGCGCGCGGTCGTGTAGTCGCCCGCTGCGAAGTCGTAATAGGCGTAGCGCATCTCCGGGAGCAGAAACGAACCGACCGAGTCCGGTACCACGAGGTAGTGGAACGTCTTGCTCCCCGCGATCCGGCCGCCGCGCGGCTCGACCCGCACTGTAGCCTCGCCCGGATACGCGCGGAACCCGGCGGGCCAGCGCATCACCGGCTCCGGCCACAGGGCCACATTGCCGAGCCCGGAGACGGTGGCGCTCACTTCCAGGGGCTCCCCGACGCGGCTTTCGGCCGGCTCGATGGCGAGCTCGAGCGCGAGCCCTTGCGCGACGACGCGCGGGCCGTCGGCGGTCCGGCTCGCCGGAAGCGGCAGCACGGTGACGACCACCGAGTCGCTCTTCAGGGAGTACCGCTCTTCGCGACTGAAGAAGGAGAAGCTCACGGGCACCGCGTAGTCCACCGTCGCGGGCGGAATCGTGACCCGTCCGGCGGCCAGCGGAAAGACCACCTGGTGAGCGACAAACAGGTCCATCCAACCGCCGCGGACGAGCCGCGACACGGCCGGCTCGCTGGGCGAGACCCCGGGATACGACCACACTCCTTCCGGAGTCTGGAGCGTGAGAATCGGCATCCGGCGCAAGCGCGTGCGCAGCTCGCGTGGGAACCACGCCGCCGCGACCACGTCGAGCTGCGCACCCGCGAGCGCGGTGTCCCCGGGGAGGATGACGGACAATGCGACGCGATCGCTCCGCGCCGGCGGCGGTGCGGCCGCGATCAGGCCGCGCGCCAGCGGGCTGAGCGCCGCCGTGATCCCGGCCGCCGCGCTGTCCACCGTCACCGCGATCGGCTCGGTGGCCACGGTCCGCGCACCTTGGCGGGCCCGCACCGGTCCGATCACCAGCGTCCCCGCCCGCTCGGCCCGCAACCGGAGCTCGCGAGTCGTCGTCCGTGTCTGCCCGAGCGCGCCGTCGACCGACACCTCGGTGACGTCGCGCGAGCCCACGATCGCGAACCCGGTGAGGGGCGGCAGGGTGAGGCTCACCGGCTCGGCCGTGCGCGTGCGGGCCCGGACCGTCAAGGTCAGCTGCTCGCCCGCCGCGAGCCGAATGCGGTCCACCCGCGCCTGCAGGTCCGGCGCGGGGCCTTGCAGGGCGATGAGCACCCAGAGGGCGCTCGTCACCAATCCTTCACTCCCGGCTCCGCGACGCGCCGCTGCCGGCCAGTGCGATCACGCCGCGTTTGCAGCTCCTGCTGGCCGATCGAGCGGAGGATTTGCTCGGCCTGGGCCTGGGTCAGTCCTCCGCTCTGCCCGCTCCCCCCCTGCGGAGTACCGCGCCCCTGCCCCCCACCACTCGACGGACCCCCACCGCCTCCACCCGTCGGGGGCGGCACGCTCCTGTTGCTGCTCCCACCGCCGCGGCGCCGCACCGCGAGCTCCAGGTTCCACTTCGCGGGCAGGTTGCGGGGATTGAGCAGCAGGGCCTCGCGATAGGCACGCTCGGCTTCGGCGAGGTGGGCGTCGCGGTTCGTGCTGTCAGCATCGGCGACCCGCAGCGCCAACAGGCCGAGGTTGTACAGCGCCCGGAACCGGAGGTCGGGCTCGAGCGACGCGGCGGCGTGGGCCAGGGCCGCCTGCGCGGTCTCCAGGTCCTTGCCCGCCAGGGCGGCGGTGCCGGCGTTGTACCAGGCGGTGTCGTCCTGGCGGCGCCGGGTGAGCTCGGCGAGGTAGGCCGCCTGTGCGTGCGTCACGTCGCCGCGATCCCACGCTTTCTCCGCGGTGCTACGCGGCCGCGTCGAGTCTTGCGCCCGGGCGGGCGGCACCGCGCCGCACCACAACGCCAACGCGATCAGGGCGGCGGTGCGGCGTGTCGCCGCCTGCGTCACCAGCACCAACACGGCTAGCAGCAGCGGCACCCAGGCCCGAGGTCGGCCGCGCTCGGTGCGCGCTTCGCTGGCGCGGGCGCGCTTGTAGGCCGCCACGAGGTCACGCACCGCCCCCGCCTGGTCCGGCAGCTCGGCTGCGACGATCGTGCCCTGCGCCGCGTCCGCCACGGCACCGAGGATGTCGTCCCGGCGCGACGTTTGAATCACGGTGCCCGCGTCGTCCCGCTGCCAGGCCTGGAGCGCTCCCCGCTCGTCGCGGACCGGGATGCGGGTCGGGGTGCGCGCGCCCTCGGCCACGAGGATCAGATGGACCCCGAGCGCGTGGAGCTGCTCGGCTTGCGCCAGGATCGCCGGCAGCGTGTCGTGGGCTTCGCCATCGGTGAACACCACCAGGACCCGATCGGCGAGCTCGGAGCCGGCCCCGACCAGCTCGCCCCCCTGCCGCAGCGCCAGCGCCAGCCCGGTCCCGCCTTCGGAAGCGACGTCCGGGTCGAGGGCATCGAGGTAGAGCCCGAGCGCGGAGCCGTCGACCGACAGCGGCGACAGGATATAGCTCGAGCCCGCGAACACCACGAGCCCGAGGCGGTCGCCGCTCAAGTCCTGCACCAACCGCCGTGCCTCGCGCAGCGCCCGGCCCAGGCGGTTCGGGGTCACGTCCTCGGCGAGCATCGAGCGGGAGATGTCGACCGCGAGGGCGAGCGACAGCCCGCGGGTCTCCGTCACGATGCTCGCTTCGCCCCAGCGGGGCCCCGCCAGAGCCACGACCCCCAGGAAGGCGGCGATCGAGAGCGCCGTCGGGCCGAGCCGGCCGGCCGCGAGCGCCGCCCGCACCGTCTCCTGCGACCACAGCGCGGCGCGGCGCACCCGCGCCCGGCGCGCCCACGCGGCCCCGAACCACACCGCGCCGCCCAGCAGGGGCGCCAACGCGAGCACGACGGGTGCGTCAAAGCTCATCAGGGCACGCGCACGGCGAGCGTAGCCGCCAGCACGATCTCGAGCCCCAGCGCCACCAGCCCGAGGGCGAGCGGCACGCGATACGCTTCCTCGAACCGCCGGTACACCACCTGCTCGACGGTCGACTTCTCGAGCCGGTTGATCTCGTCGAACACGTGCCGCAACGACTGCGTGTCGGTGGCGCGGAAGTACCGGCCGCCGGTCATGCGCGCGATCTCCGTCATCAGCGGCTCATCGATCTCCACCGGCATCATCTGGTAGCGCAACCCCTCGAGTCCCTGGCCCGTCGGCACCGGCGCTTCGCCCCGCGTGCCCACGCCGATCGCGTAGATCCTGATCCCGAACGCGGCTGCGGCTTGCGCCGCGGTTCGCGGATCCACCGTGCCCCGGTTGTTCACGCCGTCGGTGAGCAGCACGATGACCCGGCTCTTGCCGGGCGCACGGCGCAAGCGGTTCGCCGCCGTCGCGATGCCGGTGCCGATCGCGGTGCCGTCCTCGATCATGCCGATGCGCAGGTCGCGCAGCGCCTGCTCGAGCACCGCGTAGTCCGTCGTGATGGGGACCTGGGTAAGCGCCTGCGCGGCGAACGCGACCAGCCCGATGCGGTCCGAGCGCCGCTCGCGCACGAACTCGATCGCGGTCTGCTTGGCGACGTCGATGCGGTTGGCCGGAGAGAAGTCCTCCGACAGCATGCTGCTCGAGAGATCGACGGCGAGCACGATCGAAATCCCTTCGCTCCGGGTCTCGGCGCGGGCCGAGCCGACCCGTGGCCCCGCCGCCGCGACGATCCACGCGCCGAGGCAGAGGCTGCGCAGCGTGACGGGGAGGCGCGCGATCCACAGGCGCTCACCCGCGCCCGCCGCCGGGCGCACGTCGCTCATGCGGGTGCCGCGCAGCCGGCCCAGCCGGCGTCCGCGCAGCCACCACCACAGCGGGAGCGCGGCGAGCCCCACGAGCAGCAGCGGGCGGGCGAAGCTCAGGGCGCGATCTCCCGCGCGAACCGGCGCGCCATCTGGGCCAGTGCGGCCACGTCCGTCCCGTGCGCGGAGGCGAACGCGACGCGGTCGAGCTGCTCGAGCAGCTCCCTCAGCTCACGCAGCGGTGCATGGGGCCGCGCGCGCTCAACCGCGGCGAGGCATTCGGCGGTGCTGAGCGCGGGCCCCGCTTCGGGAATCGCCCCGGCGACGGCCACCCGGAGCCGGAAGGCGGCCCGCGCCGCCACGGCCTTCGGCTCGCCGGCGGCAAGCCAGCGGGCATCCGGGACCTCGGCGTCGAGTGCCACCCGCCGGGGCGGCGGCACCGCTTTCGGCGCCCGGCGGCGCCACGCGAGGCCGAGCGCGAGGCCGCCGCTCGCCAGCAACAACGCGGCGGCCGGCGGCAGCGCGCCGCGCCGCGCCAACCGCACCGGCGCAAGGGCGCCCCACGGCTGGGGGCCGCGGATGGTGTCGGGAATCACACTCCGCACGAAGAAGCTGGCCACCCCTCCCGCAACCGAGTCCGCGCGGCCATCGGGGCCAAGCCGCCAGACGGGCGGCAGCGTCAGCGCATGCGTCCCCGGCGCCCACGCGACAATCGGATAGCGCACCAACCAGCCCGCCGGCGCGCGCCGCACCGACGGATCGCCCAGCGCCTCCGCCCGCTCGGTGGCGTCGAGCTTGCCGGCGCGGACGCGCCAACCCGCGGGCACCGGGATCTGCCGCTCGAGCCAGACGGTATCACCGACGGTCGGACTCGCCGGCGTGGCGGTCCAGGGCCCCTGCCCCATGGCCAGACGCCAAGACAACGCCAGGACGGCAAGCACGGCGCACCGTGGCTTCATCGTTTCAGCCGCCGCGCCCGCTCGGCGAACGCGCGGCGCAACGGCACGCCGTATGGCACACTGGTCTGCAGCGCCACGCGGTCCACGCCCGCCTGGACCAGCTTCCGGGCCCGCTCCTGAAGCTGTCGCTCCGCGGCGACGCGCACGCGCGTGCGGGTCGGCCCGTGGCTCGTGTCGAGCAGCACCCGCTGGCCGGTCTCCGCGTCCTCCATGTCGACCCACCCCGCGTCCGGGAGCTCGCGTTCCCGCGGATCGTCGATCGTGATCGCGACGACGTCGTGGCGGGCGGCGAGTTGCGCGAGCGGGTCCTCCCAGCCTTCCGCCCGGAAATCGGAGAGGGCCACCACGATGGCGCGGTGGCGCAGCAGCTTCGCGGCGTAGCGTAACGCTTCGGCGAGATTCGTCCCGCTGCCGCGCGGGGTGAACGCGACCAGATCCCGGATCACGCGCAGCGCGTGGGGCCGTCCCTTCGCAGGGCGCACGACGAACTCGACCTTGTCGGCGAACATGAGCGCCCCCACCCGGTCGTTGTGACGCGCCGCGGCGAGCGCGAGCACCGCCGCTACCTCCACCGCGAGGCCCGCCTTGGTGTACGGACGCCCGAACTGACACGAGCCGGACTGGTCCACGATCAGCAGCAGCGTAATCTCGCGCTCTTCGTGGAACGTCTTTACGAAGGGGTGGCCCATGCGCGCCGACACGTTCCAATCGATTGAGCGGAAGTCGTCGCCTTGCTGGTAGGCGCGCACCTCGGCGAACTCGATGCCTTGGCCGCGGAACACCGACCGATATTCGCCAGTGAAGAGGGTGTTGACGAGGGTGCGAGTGCGGAGCTCGATCCCCTTGACCTGCCGCAGCACGTCTGGAGTGACGGCCCGCCGGCGTGCGCGGACCGGGGACGTCGCGCCACTCCGCCGCTCTTGTCCCTCGTAGGTCACGGCACGCCCACGGCCTCCAGGATCTTGGCGATCACCCGGTCGGCATCCATGTCCTCCGCTTCCGCCTCGAAGGTGAGCAGCACGCGGTGGCGCAGCACGTCGAGGGCCATCGCCTTGACGTCCTCGGGCACAACGTACGAGCGCCCGCGCAGGTAGGCGTGCGCGCGCGCGGCCTGGGCGAGATAGATCGACGCCCGGGGGGAGGCCCCGAAGGCGATCAGCGGCTTCAGCTCCGCCAGCCCGACGGTCTGTGGCTCGCGGGTGCCGCGCACCACGTCCACGATGTAGTCCACAACCTTCTGGTCCATGAACAGCTCGGCGATGGCGCTGCGCGCCGCCAGGATATCGTCGGCGTCGGCGATGCGTTGCACCTCGATCGGCCGCCCCGACGCCATGCGCGCCACAATTTCCTTCTCCGCATCGCGGGTCGGGTAGCCGACCCGCACCTTGAGCATGAAGCGGTCGAGCTGAGCCTCGGGGAGCGGGTAGGTGCCCTCCTGCTCGATCGGGTTCTGGGTCGCGAGCACGAGGAACGGCTCGCCGAGGTAGAACGTCTCGCCGCCGATCGTCACCTGCTTCTCCTGCATCGCCTCGAGCAGCGCCGACTGCACCTTGGCGGGGGCCCGGTTGATCTCATCGGCCAGCACCAGGTTCGCGAACAGCGGACCCTTCTTGGCGTAAAACTCCTGGGAGCGCTGATCGAACACCATCGTGCCGATCACGTCCGCGGGGAGGAGGTCAGGTGTGAACTGGATGCGGGAGAAGGCGATGCGCAAGCACTCGGCCACCGTACGCACGGCGAGCGTCTTCGCGAGCCCCGGCACTCCTTCCAGCAGGATGTGGCCGCCCGTCAGCAACCCGACGAGCAGCCGCTCGACCATGATCTCCTGTCCCACCACACGCTTCGCCACCTCGCGGGCGATCGTCTGGCTCAGGACCGCGTCCCCGGTCGGGGTCTTCGCCGCCCGCGTCGTCATCGCAATGCCGCCTCCGCCGCCTTGCGCACCGCCGGCTCCTTGTCCTTGCTGTAGAGTTCGAGCAGCCCGCGCGCCTCCGGCCGCGCGATGTGGCGCAACCCCTCGATCGCCGCCGCCCGAACCATGGCGCTGCGGCGGTTCCTCATCCCGCCCGGCTCTGCGTACCGCGCCAGCACGTCGAGTGCTTCCCTCGCGCCGAGCCGGCCGATCGCCCGCAGCAACTCTGCCAGTACCCCTTCGTCGAGCTCCTGCTCCAACCGCCGGATCAGCACCGTGCTCGAGGCCTGGTCTCCCCCCGCCGCGATGGCGCGGGCCGCCGCCAGGCGCACGGACACGCTCTCGTCCTTGAGGGCGGGCATCGCGGGACGCGAGATCTCGCGCCCGCCCGCTTCCGCAAGTCCGATCAGCGCCGCCTCGCGCACGAACTCCGAGTTATGGTGCACGAGCGGCAGCAGCAGCGCCACGGCCTGCGGGCTCCCCGTGAGCCCGACGAACTCGGCGGCGGCGGCGGCGATCGCCGGGTTCGAGTCCGCCAGGTGCCCCTGCAGCGGCTCGAGCGCCCGGTCGGCCGCCTTCCGGATGGCCGCGCGGTAGGGCGCTCGCAACTCGACGGGCGTGGCGACGAACGCGTCGAGCACGAGCGGCACCGAGACCGCGGCGAGCGCCCCGACAGCCGCGACCAGCGCCTCCCGCTCCTCGGGCGGGACCCGCGGCTCTCCCAGACGCTGCACCATCCGCCCCACCAGCGATCGATCAGACAGCGCGAGCGCCGTCTTGTCGATCGCCTCGACCAGCGCCGCATCCTGCGCCGTCACCAGTATGTGATCGAGCGCGGCGATCGCTTCGGCCACTGGGCCCGCGTTGTGCAGCCCGAGCAGCTGCGGTGCGAGCCCGTGCAGCTTGTCCACCGCGGCGCGCTGCTCCTCCAGCGTCGCCGCGCTCCCGAGACTCGCGACCGCGCGCTTCGCCTCGACATCGGCCGGGACCACGTCCGGCCGGAACACCACACCGGTGCGCCGGCCCGCCGCTTCGGCGGCGGCGGGGACCGGGGCGGGGGCGACGGGCGTCGCAGACACCACGGACCCGGCGGGTACGGGCGGCACGGACGAGGCGGCGGAAGGCGGGGGCGAGGACGGGGATGGCGCGGCGACCGGCGCGGCGGGGACGCTCACCGGCGGTGTCGGGGCGCGGAGGCGCTCAAGCCGTTGGGAGCTGCGGCGCCCCAGAGCGAGCGCGATGCGCCCGAGGGCCGTGTCGTCGGGCAGGATCGTGCCCATGGCCACCCCGAACAGCGCCAGCACGTGATCCGCGGTCATGCCCGGATTCAGGGTGATCGCCCGGATGCCGCGGGCGTAGAGCAGTCCCGCGAGCTCGGCGATCTGCATGTTGCGCGGCAGTAGATGCTGCCCGTGCCAGTGCAGCCCCGTCGCGCCGATCTTCCACTCCACCGTGCCGAGCGCGGCGAGCGGTGGGAGCGCGTCGCCGATCTGGCGCAGCGCCTCCATCACGGCGGGATGGGTCGGAGGGTAGAGCCGGGTCAATCGGAAGGTCGTTCCGATGGCGCCAAGGGCGCGGTCGACTCCGGCAGTGTCCACGGCCATGGTGTCAGCGCTTGATGCGCTCTCCTCGGTCCTCGTAACGGAACACCCACGTCGCGAAGCGCGGGGGCTCGATCGGGTCGTCGGCGCCGAGCGCCGTCCAGTCGACGTCGCTCCCCGAATCCGCCGTCCGGCTGCGCCGCCGCTCGGCCTGGGCGAGCATCTCCCGGGCGCGCTTGATCCACATCCCGAACTGGGCGGGCCGGAGGTCCACCCAGCCGCGCGGCGCCGCGTCCCGCGGGTCGTGGCCGTCGCCCCCGTCTGCCGCGATCGCGACTGTGCTGCCGCGGTACAGCCGCGCCCCGTCCGGGGCGAGGATCGGAATGCCCACCGAGAGAATATGGCTCCGCAACGTGCCATCCCGCTCCACCAGGGCATGGGCCTCGGTCGCGAGCTCCCCCGCGCGCGACTCGGCGAGGGCCCGCACACTGGACCGGAGCCGGGCGCAGAGGTGGGATTCGAACAACAATTTGGTGAGCCGCGGGGGTCCCAGCATCTCATAGGCGACCGTCCGAGTGTGCGACTGTCGCTCCAGCTCGTGCAGGCGGTCGAGGGCGTGGGCCCGGAGCACTCCCGCGCGGTAGGTCGGCCCCGCGGTCGCGCCGTCCAGCGCCGCGACGATATCCCTCCCGGTCGGCCGCCCCTCGAGCTCCATCACCACGTATTCCGCGACCTCTTCCGGCGTGATGAATTCCATCTGGCCGAGCGCGGTGACGGTCTCGAATTCGTCGGAAGAGAAGAGGCCGTTCTCGCCGACGTCGATGTACACGCCCTCGAGCGGCTTGTCGAGGTCGCACCACGGCTGCACGCCCGGCTGGAACGCCTCGCCCACCGGGACGGGCTCCGGGCAGTCGACGAGCGGGATCGGCTTGCCTTTGCGCCGGATCGGCCCATAGCCGATCTCACGCCAGGCGATCGTGGCCGTGGGTTTGATCTCGACGGTCGCCGGGGCGCCGGGCGTGCGACCGAGCAGGAACAGGAGCAGCGACTGCGCGCCCGCCACCGCCGACTTCATCAAGAGCGGCCGGCTGGGGCGCTCCTCGGAGTGCGTGTAGGGGATGTTGAATCCCATGCCCCCGGTGCCGCTCGTGCCGATCTTCACGTACGCCTTGGTCTCCGCGCGTCGCAACGCTTCCACCAGAATCTGCACGTGCCGGATCAGCTGGGGGAGTGTGAGGAGCAATACGTGGCGCTCCACCGCCGCCCCGTCCACCTTCCCGTCCGCAGCGAGGGCGAGCAGCTCCTGGGCGCTCCGCAGCGGGTCTTGATACGCGAACGCCGTCGCCGTGTTGATGCTATCCACGACGGCGTCGGGCTTGTATTTCATCAGGAGCTGGTACAGGAAGCTGCGGTGGAACAGGTCATCGGTGAGCTCGCTCAGCAGGTCCTGGAGCACCAGGCGCCGGTGCTCGGGGTTCGCCATGACAGCGCCGCGCTCGAGACGGGCGAGACTGGCGGGCAGGAACACGTCGCCCCACTCCACCTCGATGGTCGCGCGCCCACGGCAGGGCTCGAGCGCCCGCGCCGTCGCGCGCACCTCCTCCTCGAACAGCGCCACCAGCACGATGCGCCGCGGCGCGGCGGCGAGCAGGCGGCGCGCCACGGCGTGGCCCACCAGCCCGCTCCCGCCGAGGATCATCGCCGTACGATCACGCAGCTCCATGCAGTCGCTCGATGGCTTGGATCTCGCCTCCCGCGAGCCGCCGGTATTTCCCTTCCGGCAGGCGCCCGAGCCGCACCGGCCCGTAGGCCACGCGGTGCAGCCACTCGACCTTAAGCCCCAGCGCCTCGGCGAGCCGGCGCACGATGCGCTGGCGTCCCTCGGCCAGCGTGAGCTCCAGCTCGACGCTCCGCGCCACCGGCCGCACGCGGAAGGCCGTCACGCGCACCGGCCGACCGTCGATCGCGATCGAGCTGCCGAGCGCCGACGTCACCTCGGCCACGCTGCGGCCGTGGGCCCGCAGCCAGTAGGTGCGCGGCACGGCGAACCGCGGGTGCATCAGCCGGTGCGCCGCTGCCCCGTCCGTCGTCAGCAGCAGCAGCCCTGAGGTCATCACGTCCAGACGTCCAACGTACGTGAGACCGGGCACCTTGGGGAGCAGCTCGAACACGGTGCGCCGCCCCTCTGGGTCCTTGCGGCTCACGACGTAGCCCACGGGCTTGTTGAGCGCCAGCCACGCAATCGGGCCCGGGCGCACGGCCCGGCCGTCGAGCGTGACGCGCTGCCGTGCGGGGTCGACGCTCATCCCGAGCGTCGCCAGCTGCCCATCCACGCGCACGCGGCCCGCGCGGATCAACGCCTCGGCTTTGCGGCGCGACGTCACGCCCGCGCGCGCCAGGGCGCGCTGCAGGCGCATCGGCGTCATTCGGGTTCGGTGGGTGCGGGCGGCCGGAGCGCCACGGACAGCTCGTCGAGCCGCGGCAGCTCGTCCAGATCCTTGAGCCCCAGGATCTCCAAGAACTGCGGGGTGGTGCCGTACAGCAGCGGCCGGCCGAGTCCCTCGCCCCGGGTCACCACCTCCACCAACCCCCGCTCGATCAACTTGTCGATCACGGCGCCCGAATCGACGCCCCGGATCTCGTCGACCTCGCCGCGTCCCACCGGCTGGCGATAGGCGATGATCGCGAGCGTCTCGAGCGCCGCCGGCGAGAGACGACGCGGCCGCAGGGCAAACTGGGCGCGATCGATCGCTTCCGCGTACTCACGCCGGGTGAGGAACTGCCATCCCTGCGCGATCTCCACGAGCTCGATCCCATGGTCCTGGGCGGCGTACACGGCACGGATCTCGGCGAGTCCGGTGTGGACCGCGCCCTCGCCGGCGTGCGGCTCGAGCGTCGACAGCTCCCCCACCGTCAGCGGGCGGGACGACGCGAACAGCGCCGCCTCAAGCAGCTTCGCGAGGGGACTCACGCTGGATCACGATCGGGGTGAACGGCCCGTCCTGCGAGAGCCGCAGCGCGCCTCGCTTGGCCAGCTCGAGCAGCGCGATGAACGCGGACAAGACGTCCACGAGCGAGGGACGCGCCCCCACGACCTCCAGCCAGCCGCAGCGCTCGCGCTCCGCCAGCAGCGCCTCAATCCGCGCCGTGGCGCCCTCGACGTCGAGCGGGCGCGGCACCACGCGGTGCAGCACCGGCTCCGGGATGAGCGCGATCACCCGCTCCGCCGCCGCGAGCAGGTCGTTCAGGTCGATCACCAGCGGAGCCGGCGGCGCCTCGGGCGGCTCGGGCCGGAACCCGCGACCGAACTGCTCGGCGCGCCGCGCCGCCGCCTGCGCCAGCCAGTCCACCAGCTCACGGATCTGCTGGTACTCGAGCAGCCGGCGCACCAGCCCGGCCCGCGGATCCTCCCACTCGTCGTCCCCCAGCCGCCGCGGCAGCAGCAGCTGCGCCTTGATGCGGAGCAGCCGGGCCGCCATCTCGAGATAGTCGGCCGCCTGGTTGAGTCCGAGCTCGTTGATCACCGCGAGAAACTGGTCCGCGATCTTGGCGATCGGGAGGTCGGTGATGTCGAGCTCGTCCTCGTTGATCAGGTGCAACAACAGGTCGAGCGGACCCGAGAATTGCTCGAGCTCGACGACGAAGCCGGGTTGCTCTTGGACCACGGGATCCGTGGGCGCGCTCATAGAGGAAGCGCTCCCGGAGACACCGCGAATCCCCCGACGAGCGCAAGGCCGACCCCCATGAGGTGATAGGCCGGCCACAACAGCACCTGCAGCACGCCCGGCATCGCCCATACCAGGACCATCACCGGGAGGAACCCCAACGCCTGCAGCTGGCGGTACTTCGATCCCGCCCCTGGCGGCAAGAGGTAGTAGAACACGTGGCTGCCGTCCAAGGGAGGTACGGGGATGAGGTTGAAGAACGCGAGCACAACGTTGAGCCACATTCCCCACCACAGCATCCGCTGCACGATCTCGAGCGTAGCGGTGAGGGCGGGCACCGCGCCGCCCAACAATCCGACGAGCGCGAACAACAGCGTGCTCACCACGAACAGCCCCAGGTTCACCGCGATTCCGGCGAGGGAGACGATGATGTCCCCCCTCCGAAATTGGCGATACTTGCGCGGATTGACGGGGACCGGTTTCGCGGCCCCGAACGGCGGGGCCCCGATCCGCCACAGCAGGAACGGGACGATCAGCGTCATCAAGGGGTCGATGTGCTTGAGCGGATTAAGCGTGAGCCGCCCCAGCATGTAGGCGGTGTCGTCGCCCTGCCGGTAGGCGGCTTCCGCGTGAGCGTACTCGTGGGCCACCATCGAAAACAGCAGCACCGGCGCCCACACGAGGAATTCGAACGAGATGGCCCACGCTCGGGGTCAGTGACGGCCTAAGATAGCGAATGCGCGCGTCCCGGGTCAACGGCGTAGCGCCTTGACCGACCAGCACTTACCCTCTATCTTCCGCCCCGAACCAGGAGGCCCTCGGTGCCGAGAATCAAGTCAGCCAAGAAGGCGATGCGCCAGGCGCGGGCGCATACCCAGCACAACCGCGCGCAGCGCTCCGCCCTGCGGACCGCCCTGAAGCGCGTGCGCGCGGCGACGGCCGCCGACCAAGCGGCGCAGGCATACCGCTCGGCGGTACAACTGCTCGACCGGGCGGCGCGCAAGAACCTCATCCATCAGAATACCGCGGCGCGGCATAAATCCCGGCTCGCGGCAGCAGTGCGAAAGCTCGCCAAGTAATAGACGACGTCACGAGACGACGTCACGAAAGAGGCGTCACGAAACGACGTCGTCTCGTGACGTCCCCTCGTGACGGTTCTTCGTGACGACTTTTCGCGACGTTCTTCGTTTAGACGGCGGCTAGCTCCGCGCCGCACTGCTCGCAATACCATTCGGTCGGCAGGTTCATCGTGCCGCACTCCCTGCACTGCAACGTCTTGGCGGCCTCTTCGTCCGCGTCGTCCGGCGCTTCGGGCACCACGGGTTCGGGTGCCGGCGTGGCGGCGCGAGGCCCCGCCATCGGGGTGCGCGGCGGATCACCCGGGATCACCGGCTGAAATTGGGCGCCGCTCGCGCGCCGCTCCGACGGCGCTGACTTATCGTCCTCGGTGACAGACTTGATGAACGCGAGCTCGTCCTCTACCGCGATCTTCTCGGGCCCCGGGTGCGGCGGCCGCTGAGGTGACGGCGGGGAGAGGGTGGGCGCGGCCTTTGGAGGGGGAGCCGGTCGGTGGCTCACCAGCGCGTCCAGCTCTTGCAGCTTGTGGATGTCCGCCTCGACCGATTGAAGATCTTCGCGCACCGACACGAGCTCGGCCAAGACGTCTTTGTGCACCTGTTCCCACTGCGACTCGTCGTACTCCCCGACAGCGTGGCGCAGTTCGGTTTCCGTGAGCTTCTCCGCAGCGCGGGCTTCCTTCTTCTGGAGCTCCCCGCGCAGGTACCGCTTTTCCTCGATCGCCTGACGGGCGCTTTCGGCGTGGGCCTTCAGCTCCTCGGTCACGGCGGCGAGCCGCGCCTCGTAGTCCGCTCGAACCCGCGCCCGCACGTGCCCCGGCGTCGCGTCCGCCGAGTCGTTCAGGCGCACGATCCAGGCTTCGTATTGGCGCCGCTCCTCCAGCAGGCGCTGGATGATCTCGGTGCTCTTGGAAGGCGCTCTAGGCATGCTACCAATCTAGCAACGGACCGATAGTTACCCAAAGGGACCGATAGTTACCGGTAAATTACCGGCAGCTGCCAGTAAGTCGAAGTGAGTCACGGCGTTGCCGCGACCGCCTCGTGCACGATGGAGCCGCCGACCAGCGTCAGCGCGGCCCGACCGGTCAGGGTCCGCCCCGCGAAAGGGGTGTTCCGGCTCTTCGAGAAGAACGTGGTGGGGTCCACCGTCCAGCGTGTTGTGAGGTCCAGCACGACGACGTCCGCTGCGGCCCCCGGCTTGAGCGAGCCGCCGGGGAGCCGGAGCACGGCAGCCGGCGCGGTGCTCATCCGAGCGATGAGCTCCGCGAGCGTGAGCACGCCAGCAGCGACCAGCTCGGTGTACGCCACCGCGAACGCCGTCTCGAGGCCGACGATGCCGAACGGCGCGTCATCGAACGCCGCCTCCTTCGCGTCGTACGCATGCGGCGCGTGGTCAGAGGCGATGCAGTCGATCACGCCCTGCTTCAAGGCCGCCCGCAGCGCGGCCACGTCAGCGGCCTCGCGCAGCGGGGGGTTCATCTTGGCGTGCGTGTCGTAGCCTTCGCAGGCGTGGTCTGTGAGGGTGAGGTGGTGGGGCGTGACTTCCGCCGTCACGCGGATGCCTTGCTCCTTGGCGCGGCGGATCAGCTCGACCGAGCCGCGCGTCGACATGTGACACAGGTGGATATGACCGCCAGTGAGCCCGGCAAGCAGGAGGTCGCGCCCCACCATGATCTCCTCCGCCGCAGCCGGAATGCCCTTCAGCCCGAGGCGGGTCGCGACGAGGCCCTCGTGCATCACGCCCCCGGCGGAGAGGTTCGGCTCCTCGCAATGGTCCGCGACCGGAATCCCGAAGCTCCGGGCGTACTCGAGCGCCGTGCGCATCATGTGGCTCGACACGACGGGCTTCCCGTCGTCCGATACCGCGACGGCGCCGGCGCCGACCATCTCGCCGAACTCGGAGAGCTGCTCACCCTTCTGGCCCACGGAGATCGCCCCGATCGGATAGACCCGCGCCAGCCCGGCGCGGACCGACTGGCGCACGATGAAGCCGACCGCGGCCTGGTTGTCCGTCACGGGGTCGGTGTTCGGCATCGCGCACACCGCCGTGAACCCACCCGCCGCCGCGGCGCGGGTGCCGCTGGCGATCGTCTCGACATCTTCGTTCCCCGGCTCCCGCAGGTGCACGTGCACGTCTACCAGGCCCGGGGCGACCACCCTCCCGCGTACGTCCCGCACGTCCGCGCCGTCCGGGGAGCCGAGTCCGGCGCCGATGGCGGCAACCTTGCCATCCTGGACGAGGACGTCGGTCGTCTGGTCGAAGTCGCGGCTCGGATCGATCACCCGACCGCCCGTGAGCAGCAGCGGCCGCGTCACTCGGCGGTCCCGCCGGCGGGGCCCTTGGCCGCGTCGGCGAGCTCGGGGCGTCCACCGGCCAGCAGGTAGAGCACGGCCATGCGCACCGCCACGCCGTTCGTCACCTGCGCCAGGATGACGCTGTGCGCCCCGTCGGCGACGCGGGAGTCGATCTCCACGCCGCGGTTCATGGGTCCCGGGTGCATGATCGTGAGCTCGCGCGGCGCCCTGTCGAGCCGCTCGAGCGTGACGCCGAACACCCGGTAGTACTCCCGCAGGCTCGGGATGAATCCCTTTTCCATGCGTTCCAGCTGCAGCCGGAGCACGTTCAGCACGTCGGCCCACTCGATCGCTTCTTCGATGCGGCGGAAGCGGCAGACGCCGAGCTCTTCGATGCCGCGCGGCATCAGCGTGTCGGGCCCACACACGCCGACTTCGGCGCCGAGCTTCAACAGCCCCCAGATGTTCGAGCGGGCGACCCGCGAGTGCTGGATGTCGCCCACCAGGCAGACCTTCAGCCCGGCGATCTTCCCATGCCGGTCGCGGATCGTGAGCAGATCCAGCAGTGCCTGCGTGGGGTGCTCGTGCGTGCCGTCGCCGGCGTTGACGACGTTGGAGCGGATGCGGTTGCCGAGAAAGAGGGCGGCACCGGACGACGGATGGCGGATCACCACCATGTCGATCCGCATCGCCTCGAGGTTTTTCGCGGTGTCGACGAGCGTCTCGCCCTTCTGCACGGCGCTGCCGGACGCGGCCACGTTCACGGTGTCCGCCGAGAGACGTTTCTCGGCGAACTCGAAGGAGATGCGGGTGCGGGTGGAGGCTTCGAAGAACAGGTTGACGATCGTCTTGCCGCGCAGCGCCGGGACCTTCTTGATAGGACGCTCCGATACCTCCTTGAACGGCTCGGCAGTATCGAGGATGAGGCGGATCTGGTCGGGGGAGAGGTGCTCGAGCCCCACCAAGTCCTTGCCGAGGGCGGCGGTCATGCGCCCGCTCCCCGGTCCGCGCCCGCCACCAGCTCCACCTGGTCCTTCCCATCGATCTCTTCGACCAGCACGTCCACCCGCTCGCCGCGGTCCACCTTCACCTGCTTGCCGACGACGTCGGGCTGAATCGGCAGCTCGCGACCGCCGCGGTCGACGAGCACGCACAAGGAGATCCGCTTGGGCCGGCCGAAGTCCGCGAGCTCGTCGAGGGCGGCCCGCACGGTGCGGCCGGTATACAGCACATCGTCCACGATCACGACGTGTTTGCCGGCGAGGTCACCGGGAATACGGGTCTCGCCGATCACGGGCTTGGGGCCGACGGTCTCGAGGTCGTCGCGGTACAGCGTGATGTCGAGGGCGCCGCGGGGAACGACCACGCCCTCGTCTTTCTCGATCAGCCGGGAGATCCGCTCGGCGAGCTCGACGCCGCGGCGCTGGATGCCGATCAGCACCAGGTCCTCGGTCCCATGGGACAGCTCGAGCACCTCCACGGCCATACGCTGAAGCGCCCGCGACAAAGCGCGGGCGTCCAGGATGGTGGTCCGTTCGGGCCGGCTCATCTCGAGCCTGGAAGCTAACGCCCCGAACCCGCGGGTCAACGGCGGATCGCTTGACGCCGCCACGCTCGCACCGTCTCTTCGAGGCCGGGCGGCTGGCGTCACCATCTCGGAGGGCTTATGCGCTTGGTGTGGAGTGCAGTCGGACTCGTGCTCGCAACCAGCCCTCTCGCAGCGCAGGGCCTCCGCGACAAAATCTCCGAACTGTTCATTTTCTCGGCCGGCAAGGACCCGCTGTTCCTTGGCGGCACCGCCGACCCGAACAACCCGGCTGCCATCCAGCTGCACGCCGACCATTTCATCCCTGCGGCGCGGGCGGAGAACGGCTCGCTCATCTCGTTCATCAGCAACGCGGTGAGCGGCAACGTCGCCAACATCCCGGTGAGCGCCACCAGCGGCGGCTCGACATTTCGCTTCGAAGGCGGCGTGCCGGTTCGGACCTCGGTTTCACCCGGCCCGGTGTTCGCCGAGCGCGCCCAGACGTTGGGCCGCGGGCGGGTCTTCGTCGGCGCCAACATCAATCACTTGCATTTCGCGACGCTGCGGGGCGTGAGCCTGAACGGCATCGAGATGACGTTCACCCACGAGAACGTCACCGGCCCCGTCTGCGACAGCATCGTCGGCGCGAGCTGCACCCCGTACGGCGTCCCCATGCTCGAAAACGACGTGATCGCGGTCCGGCTGGCGCTCGACCTCGACATGACCGTCACGTCGTTCTTCGTGAGCTTTGGACTGCTCGACCGGGTGGACGTCGGCGTGGTCCTGCCGATCGTCTCCACCTCGCTGCACGGGACGAGCGAAGCGGAGATCATCCCGTTCGGCGGCACGACCGCCGCGCACTTCTGGGGCGGGACGCCCGCCGACCCACAGCTCTCCACCTCTCGCCTGGTGGAAGGGTCCGCGACGGGCGTGGGCGACATCGCCGCCAGAGTGAAGGTGACAGTCACCCAAGCGGAGCGCACGACGTTCGCGCTGCTGGGTGACGTGCGCTTTCCCACGGGAAGCGAGGACGATCTGCTCGGATCGGGGCACCTCGCGGCCCGGGGTCTGGGCATCCTGTCTGCGAGGTTCGGCAGTTTCTCGCCGCACGCCAATATCGGCTTCTTGTTCCGGAGCGGTGATCTCCAGAACAATGCCGTGCTCGCCACCGTGGGGTTCGATCACCTGATGGCGCCCTGGGCCACGCTCGCGGCGGACCTCGTCTCGGAGTTTCAGGTGGGCGAGAGCAAGCTGCGCCTCCCGGGGACGGTGACGTACGACGCCCCGTTCCGGCGTACGGTCGAGCCCACCAACATCCCCACCGAGCGGGACGACCAGATCAACGGCTCCTTCGGGTTCAAGTTTGCGACCGGCGCGGGGATCACGCTGGTCGCGAACACGCAGTGGCCGCTGAACCGCGGCGGGCTGCGGCCGAACCTACTATGGACCGCCGGACTCGAGTACAACTTCTGAGCCCGCGCTAGGGGAGAGAGCGGATGGAGGTGAGATGCCAGCCCGCGCCATCCTGCACCAGGGTCGCCCGGAACGCGGTCGTGTCTCGCTTGGTCCGGCCCGTCTTCGCGTCCACGTACTCGTACACGCCGCTCACAATAGCGTCGGCTGAGCCGCCCGCGATGACTAGCCGATTGATGGTCAACCCCGCCTTGAGCTCCCGGACCGACTGGAAGAACTGTCGAAACGTCTCCTGTTCTGCAGATGTCAATCCGGGATACGCGCGGCGCACGTCGCTCAGGTCGCGCGACTCGAGCGCTCGTCCGTAGTCCGCAATCACCGCCTTGATCTCCTCTCGCGGGTCCGCCGGTGGCTGGGCCGCGGGTGGCCGGACCGGGAGCTCGGCGGCGGTCGGCCGTACCGTGTCGCGCGCCGCCCGAGTGCGCGCTGCCCGCTCGGCCTCCGTCCAGAGCGACGCGGCGGCGAACAGCCGGTCCATCGCCCCGGACACCCGCCCCTGGGCCGCGAGCGATTCCGCCGCCCGGAGCGCGGTGTCCCCGGTCGCGAGCTCGGCGGGCGTGGCCCCCGCCTCGTGCGCTCGGCTCTTCGCAGCGAGTGCCCGGTCGCGTGCTGAGCGCACCAGACTGTCCTCCCGTTCGTCCGCCGGATTGCGCGACACGGATTCGGGCGCAGCTCCCCGGGCGGGCGGGGCCTGCGGCAGGGCCGGGATGCGGGCGGGCGGCCGCTGCGCCGGCGCGCGAGCCGCGCCCGGTGCCGGCGGCGGACGGACGCTCGCGCTGTCCACCGGCACGCGCACCACCTCAGCGGCAGGCGTGGTGTCACGACCCGCAGCGGGCCGTGGCGCCATGGGCGTCAGCAGCCCCCGCCAGGGTGTCAGCCACCACAGTGCGAAGCCGCTCGCCGCCACCGCGAGCCCCCACCACAGACCGGGGAGCCGGCGGGCGCCACCGCCGGTGGTCGGTGGCCGCTTCTCCGACTTGGAGAGCGCAATCGGGCTCGTCGGCGTCTTGAACTCGGCCTGCACCGCATGCGCACGGCTGCCGGCCCGCGCCAGCGTGATCATCTCAGTGCGCACGGGATCATCGTGCCGCAAGGACGGCCGGCCGCAGACGGCCAGGACATCGTCCATGCTGGGCCACCGCTGGTCCGGCTCCTTTTCCAGCATCCGCATGACCCCGGCCGCCAGGTTGGGCGGGCAGTCAGGGCGCAGCTCGGTCACGGGGCGTGGCCGCTGGTTGAAATGCGCGTACATCACCGACATGGTCGAGTCCCCGCGGAACGGCAGCCTCCCGGCGAGCATCTCGTAGGCGACGACGCCCAGCGAGTACTGGTCCGAAGCCCCCGTGACCTCGCGGGTGTCGCATTGTTCGGGACTCATATACGTGGGCGTGCCGACGGTCACGCCGGTCATCGTGAGCCCCTCCGCCTGCACCACCTTGGCGATCCCGAAGTCCGTGACCAACGCCCAGCCGTCCTCGTCCAGCATGATGTTCGCGGACTTGACGTCACGGTGAACGACGCCGTGACGATGGGCGTAACCCAGGGCGTCGCCCACATGGGCGAGGATCGTCTGGACCATCGGGATGGGGAGAGGGCCGACGTCGTGAATGATCGAATCGAGGGGCCGTCCCTGCACATATTTCATGACGAAATACAGGACGTGCTCGCTCTCCTTCACGGCATAGATGGGGATGATGTGCGGATGGCTGAGCGCCGCGGCAGTGCGCGCCTCGCGCTTGAACCGCTCCACCATCCCCTCTCCCATGTGGAGCAGCGCGGGCGCCAGCACCTTGATCGCCACCTTGCGATCGAGGGCGAGGTCGTGGGCCAGGTAGACCGTGGCCATCCCGCCGCGCCCCAGCTCTGCGAGAATCTCGTATTCGCCCAGCGCGGCCTGCCGCAAGGCGTCCAGCAGGGCGTCGCGCTCGTCCCGCGTTCGGCCCGGCGCGGTCGCCACGGCTCCCGCGCCTCCCACCGCGACCGGGATGCCGGTGCCGCACCGCGGGCAGAACGAGACCCCCGGCCCGACACTGGCACCGCAGCGTGAGCAAGCTGAACTGTCGGGGGCCGTCATCGACACACCTCGCCTAGGACCCGGCTGGTCGGGTCACCCGCGGCTGCTGTCACCGGCTACGTATGCAATAACACTTCGACTCACGGCGGGCAACTCATCGCCCTGCGGCCGGCTTGCGCCCTCACCGGAACACCGGGGTCAACGGTGGATCGCCCGACAGCACCGCCCGCACGTTGGCCAGCGCCATGGCCGCCATCTGGCGGCGCGTCTCGAGCGTGGCGCTGCCCAAGTGCGGGAGTAGTACGGTGCGCGGCGCCGCCAGGAGCCGGGGGTGGATGCGCGGCTCCTCGAGGTAGACGTCGAGGCCCGCCGCGCCGAGCCGGCCCTCCTCCAGCGCGATGGCGAGCGCCTCTTCGCGAATCAGGTCACCGCGTGCCGTGTTAATGAGGATGGCGCCCGGCTTCATCTGCCGCAGCGTCTCGGCGTTGATGACGCCCTTGGTTTCCGGCACCGCGGGAACGTGAAGCGAGAGCACGTCGCTCTGCCGCAGCAGCTGCGAGAACTCGACGCGGAGGGCGCCCGTCTCCCGCTCGAACTCGGGCCGCGGGTTGCGCGCCGCGTACAGCGTGCGCATCCCGAAGGGCACCGCTCGGCGCCCGACCGCCTGGCCGATGCGTCCCGCCCCAAACAGGCCCAAGGTCCGCCCCCGCAGCTCGAGCCCGAGTAGCAGGTCCGGATGCCAGCCGGCCCACTGGCCGCTCTTCACGAGCTCGGTGCCGGCCACCACGCGCCGCGCGCAGGCGAGGATGAGCGCCCACGCCAGATCGGCCGTCGCGTCGGTGAGGACGTCGGGCGTGTTGGTGACCTTGACGCCGCGCAGCTCGGCGGCGACGACGTCCACATTGTCGTGCCCCACGGCACAGTTGGCGACGATCTTGAGCTTGGGGAGCTGCTTGAACTCGGTGCCGCCGACCCAGCGCGACAGCAGCGGCACGATGGCGACGTAGTCGCCCCGCGGCGTCGGCTGGTCGATAGAGATCCACGTGATGTCGAGTCCGGCCAGCTGCTCCGGCTCGAGGAGATCCTTCAGCTCGGCGGCGATGAGGACGGGGTGCCTCACTACCTCGTCATCTGCGCCCGCCGGATCGAATCGTCCAGCGCGAGCGCCCGCTCGGGGCTCCACTTGTAGTAGAGCTGCAAGCAGGCGCCCGCCTGCATGTCCTTACGCCGCGCGCAAGTCTGGATCTCCTGCCGGTGCTTCGACGCGTTGCCGCGCCACAGCGAGTCTGAGGTCGCTTGGGCGCGTGGCTCGGCCCAGCCGTATCCCAACAGACAGCGAGTCACGTCACCCGACGGATCGGCTTCGCACTCCTTGATCTCCTTCGTGTGCCGCGCGGCGTCCGCGCGCCAGCTCGCGTCCGCTCCCGCCTGAGCGGTGCTGTCGTGCTCGTGCTGGAACCGCTGCGCCGCCGCGAGCGCCTGGTTCTTCTTCCACCGGTACTGCAACACGAGGCAGTTGGCGGCGCCCTGTGCGTCCATGGTGATGGCGCTGCAGGTGCGGATCTCCTCGAGCTTCTTCGCTTCCGACTTGCAGGCAAGCGCCGGCAGCACGACTAGAGCGGCAAGACCAGCCCTTGTCCAGCGCATCGGTCCCTCCTTGTCTCTTGCTGCTCCCTGTTCTCGAGCCTGACACGGACAGGGTGGGATTCGAACCCACGGTACCCTTGCGGGCACACCGGTTTTCGAGACCGGCCGTTTCAACCGCTCACGCACCTGTCCAACACCTAGACGGGTAGACGGAGAGACGGGTAGACGGATAGGGTTCCAAAGGCCAGATCACGACGCGCTACCCGTCTACCCGTCTCTCCGTCTAGCCGTTACGGATAGGGTGGGATTCGAACCCACGAAACGGTTACCCGTTTACACGCTCTCCAGGCGTGTGCCTTCAGCCACTCGGCCACCTATCCCAACAGCCAGGATGCGCGGATGCGAAGCCGCGCAGACGCGTACTAAATACACGGGGCTGCACGGTTTCGCTACGGGTGCACCCGGCGGTGAACCCTGGCGATGGTCCGGTGCGTATGATTCGGGGATTCCTCTTACCCCTTCAATCCCGGGAGATACCGATGAGCAACCTTCCGACCAAGCGCGATCCGGCGCCGACGGAGCCGGAGCCGGCGCCCACCTGGCGCGAGCTGGTGGAGCGGATGCGCGACCTGTTGAAAGACTTCGTCCATGAAGGTAAAGAGCTCGAGCGCGACCTCGAGCCGAGGCTGCTGCCCGCGCTCAAACGGATGAAGCTCCAGATCGAGAAACTGATCGCCAAGCTGGAAGAGCGAGCGGGGAAGAAGCGGGGCTAGAGCGCTACCCGCGCCTCAGCCGCGCGCGATCCACTTTCCCCAGGTGGGTCCGCGGTAGCGCGTCGAGGAAGATCACCTCCCGCGGATACTTATAAGCTTCGAGCCGCTCCCGCACGAACGCTTGCAGTTCTTCGGCCAATCCGTCGCGCCGCTCGTTCGCCACCACGAAGGCGTGCGGCTTCGTGAGCCCCGCCGCCCCGACCACACCCACCACGGCCACTTCCTTCACGGCCGGGTGCCGCAGCAGGCAGTTCTCGACCTCCTGAGGTGAGAGCCACTTCCCCGAGACTTTGAGCATGTCGTCGATGCGGCCGCAGTAGGTTACGTAACCCTCCGGATCGCGGCGGATCATGTCCCCCGACACGTACCACTCTCCCCGGAATCCCTGCTTGGTCTTGTCCATTTGCTGCCAGTAGCAGATCGCCCGGGAGTCGCCACGCACCCACAGGGCGCCAACCTCGCCATCCGGCAGCTCCAGCCCGTCCGCGTCGCAAACTCTGACCTCGAAGCCGGGAACGACCGTACCGAGCGTTCCGGGTCGCACCTGTCCCGGACGGTTCGAGATGAAGATGTGCCACATCTCCGCCGTGCCGAGACCGTCCAAGAGCTCGACCCCGAACGTGCCCTTCCAGCGGTGATACAGCTCGACCGGGAGCGGCTCGCCCGCCGATGTGGCGAGGCGCAAGCAGGAGAGGTCCCGGGTCGCCGCCGTCGTGTGGCTCACCATCTGGTTGATCATCGTGGGGACGTTGATCAGGATGGTCGGCTGGAAGCGGGCGATCTTCTGGAACAAGACGTCGGCGGTCGCGGCTTCGGGGAACAGCATCGTGGCCGCGCCGACGGAGAACGGGAACAGCAGGTTCGAGCCGGTGGCGTAGCCGAAATAGAGCTTGGGCACGCTCACGGTCACATCGCGCTCGGTGTAGCCAAGCACGCCTTTGGCGTAGCATTCCGTGGTATTCGCGAACGATCGGTGGGTTTGCACCACGGCTTTCGGCTGCCCCGTGGTGCCGCCCGAGAACAGCCAGATGGCCGCGTCGTCGCGGTGCGTCGGGAAGGTGTCGAGCGCGACCGGGGCCTGGGCGAGCCGCGCGTCCCATTCCTCCTCGCCGACCACGCACGTGGCGAGCGGGTGCCGCGCACTGCGCGCCGCCGCTCGGAACGCGCCCACGCTGTCCCGGTGCGCGACGATCACGCGGGCGCGCGTGTAGGCGTAGAAGTACTCGATGGCATCGGGCTTGAGCTGGGGATTCACCATGACGACCACGGCGCCGATCTTCAGCGTCCCGAACAGGGCTGCGACGAACGCCGGCCCGTCGGGGAGGGCGATCATGACGCGCTGCTCGGGTTGCACGCCGGCCTCGCGCAGCGCGTGGCCGAACTGATTCGCCAGCGCCGCGATCTCGCGGTAGGTGAACGTGGCCGCGTCCGTGAGGACCGCGGGCCGATCGCCCTTCCCTTCTCGCACGCGGGCGTCGAGGAAGTAATCGGCGATGTTGAACTGCTCCGGCGCCTCGAAGGCCATGGTGACAGATGATCGGCCGCCGACGCCTGGCGGTCAACCGCCCGGCCCGGTACGATACAGCACCCATGGCGGTCCTCGACCTCGCGCAGCTGACCTGGGAGGAGGTTCGCGACCTCGACCGGGCGAAAGCGGTGGCCATTCTGCCCGTCGGTGCCGTCGAGGCGCACGGCCCGCACCTGCCGCTCGCAACCGACGTCATCATTGCGGAGACGATGGCCCGCGCTGCCGCGGCGAGGCTCGCCACCCAGGGCTACAACGCCGTGCTGCTCCCGCCACTCGCCTACACCGCCGCCGAATTCGCCGCCGGGTTCCCCGGCACCGTGTCCCTGCGACCGGGGACGGTGACCGCCCTACTTCTCGACCTCGCACGCAGTTTGACGCGGCACGGCCTCCACGTGCTCGCGGTCGCGAACGCGCATCTGGACCCCGCACACGTCGCCGCCCTCGAGGCTGCCGTGGCCCAGAATCAGCGCGAGAACGGCGCCCGTATCGTATTTCCCGACGTCACCAAGCGGCCCTGGGCCCTCCGGCTCACCGAGGAGTTCCGGAGCGGCGCCTGCCATGCGGGGCGGTACGAGAGCTCCATCGTCCTGGCGGTACGCCCCGAGCTGGTCCGGGAAGCGATCCGCCGAGCGCTGCCCTCCAACCCCCGCTCGCTCAGCGCGGCGATCCGCTCCGGCCAGACGAGCTTCGAGGAAGCGGGCGGGCCCCGGGCATACTTCGGGTCGCCGGCCGACGCTGAGGCCGACGAGGGCGTGCGCACGATCGAGATCCTCGGAGCGATCCTCGCAGAGGCGGTGCTGGCGGAGCCTCCCGGGTGACGCTGTCCGGTCGGGGGGCCGTAGTGACGGGCGCGGGCCGGGGGATCGGGATGGCGGTCGCGCGGGCGCTGGCCGGGGCCGGCGCGGCCGTCGTGGTGGTGGCGCGCACCCGGAACGGGATCGAGGCGGTCGCGACGGAGCTGCGCGCCGCCGGACGCCAGGCCTGGGCCGTGCCGGGCGACGTGACGGACCCAGCCACCGTGGCAGCCCTCGCGCGCGCAGCCGAGACCCGGCTCAAGCACGTAGACATCCTCGTGAACAACGCCGGAGTCGCTCACTCGGCACCACTCGCCAAGCTCACGCTCGAGGACTGGAACCGGGTGCTGACCGTGAACGCCACCGGCACGTTCCTGTGCACCCGGGCCTTCCTCCCCGGGATGCTCGAGCGGCGCTGGGGGCGGGTGGTGAACATCGCGTCGGTGGCGGGGCTGCGCGGCGGCAAGTACATCGCCGCCTACAGCGCCGCGAAGCACGCGGTCATCGGCTTCACGCGCTCGGTGGCGGCGGAGGTCGCTGGGAGCGGTGTGACGGTGAACGCCGTGTGCCCTGGGTACGTCGACACGGACATGACCCGGGAGTCGGTGGCCCGCATCGCGACGAAGACCGGGATGTCGCCGCCGGACGCCCTGCGCGCGGCGCTCGAGGCCGGGGGGCAACGCCGGCTGATCTTGCCCGAGGAGGTGGCCCGCGCGGTGCTCGGGCTGTGTGAAGACGCGCAGCGCGATACCAACGGCGAGGGCGTCGTGATCGCCGAGGGCGGGGGGGACGGGGGGGACGGGGGGGACGGGGGAGACGGGGAGGACGCCCGCCGATGACGTTTCGGATCGTGAACCCGGAGGCGCTGGGACGCCCCAGCGGCTGGAATCACGGGATGCTCGCCCCGGTGGGCGGGCGGCTGCTGTTCGTGGCCGGGCAGGCGGCCCCTGACCGCAGGGGGCTCGTCGAGCAGTGGGCGGGCGCGCTCGAGCGCGTGCTGGAGGTCGTCCGCGCGGCCGGCGGAAGTCCCGAGCACGTCGGCCGCATGACGGTCTACGTTACCGACCGGCAGCTGTACCTCGCGAGCCTCAAACCGCTGGGCGAGGTCCACCGCCGCTTCATGGGGCGGCACTACCCCGCCATGACGCTCGTGGAAGTGCGGGCGCTCGCCGACGCGCACGCCATCGTGGAGATCGAAGCGACGGCCGTGCTTCCCTGACGGACACCCGGAGATCCTCGCATGCCGCTCACGCCCAAGTCCTTCCTGTACCAGCACGACCCGCACACGGGCGTCGCCACGATCACGCTCAATCGTCCGGATCGACTCAACGCCTTGACCTTCGACGTCTACCGCGAGCTGCGCGACGCCTTCCGCACGCTGGACGGCGAGCCGGCGGTCCGAGCGGTGATCATCACCGGGGCCGGGCGGGCGTTCTGCTCGGGCGGCGACGTGGAGGACATCATCGGGGCGCTGTTCGCGCGCGACGCTGCAGGGCTGCTCGAGTTCACCCGCCTCACCTGCGACCTCATCCTCGCGCTGCGACAATGCCGGCGCCCCATCGTCGGCGCCCTGAACGGCACCGTAGCGGGAGCGGGCGCCGTCATCGCCGCGGCGTGCGACGTGCGCATCGCCGTCGAGTCGGCAAAGATCGCGTTCCTGTTCACGAAGGTCGGCCTGTCCGGCGCCGACATGGGGGCGGCTTGGCTGCTGCCTCGCATCGTCGGGCTCGGGCACGCGACCGAGTTGCTCATGACCGGCGACTTCATCGATGCTCAGACGGCCCTGCGGGTCGGCCTCTACAATCGGGTCGTCGCGGGCGCTAGCGTGATGCCGGAAGCCCGCAGGTTCGCCGAGCAGCTGGCCCGCGGGCCGTCGTACGCGCTCGGGGTCACGAAGGACGCGCTCAATCGCGAGGCCCACATGGATCTCGCCACCGCACTCGAGGCCGAAGCGCAGGCGCAGGCCGAGTGCATGCGCAGCGCCAACTTCCGTGAAGCCTACGACGCCTTCAAGACGAAGCGCGAGCCCAAGTTCGTCTGACCGTGCCCGATTCGACCGTCATCTCCGCCTTCCTGACCGAATCCCACGTCGCCCTGGCTGGTCGGATCACGGCGTACGCGGCACGGGAAATCGCCGCGCTCCCGGAGCCCGCCGACGACACCACCGCGCGCACCCAGGCGCGCGACCTCGTGGCGCGGCTCGGCCGGGCGGGCTGGTTCGCGTCGATCGGAGAGCTCGACCTGCGCGCGGCGTGCCTGGTGCGTGAGACCCTGGCGGGCGCCTCCCCCCTGGCCGACGCCATGTTCGCGCTCCAAGCCCTCGGCACGGTACCGATCCTCCTGGCAGGCGACGCGCCGCTCAAGGAGCGCTGGCTTCCCGCGGTGCTCGCGGGCCGGGCCATCGCATCGTTCGCGATGACCGAGCCCGAAGCGGGCTCGGACGCGGCAGCGATCGCGACCACCGCGCGTCGTGACGGCACGAGCTACGTCCTGCGCGGCACGAAAACCCTCATCTCGAACGCCGGGATTGCGGACTTTTACACCGTCTTCGCCTCCACCGACCGGGGAAAGGGCAACAAGGGGATTTCGGCGTTCGTGGTCGCGGCCGACACGCCCGGACTCAAGTTCGTGCGCCCCCTCGTGCTCTCGGCGCCGCACCCGCTCGGCGAGATCGCGTTCGAAGACTGCCGTGTGCCGGCGTCCGACCGTCTCGGCGCCGAAGGCGAGGGGTTCAAGCTCGGGCTGGCCACGCTCGACCGCCTGCGCGCGACCGTCGCCGCCGCCGCGTGCGGGATGGCGGCCCGGGCGCTGCACGAGGCGGTGGCGCACGCCACCCGACGCCGACAGTTCGGCCACACGCTCGGCGAGTTCCAGCTGATCCAAGAGAAGCTGGCGCGGATGGCGACGGACCTCACCGCCGCCCGCCTCCTCACCTACCGCGCGGCCTGGGAGAAGGACCGCGGCGCGGACCGGGTGACCCTCGAAGCGGCGATGGCGAAAGCCTTCGCGACCGAGGCCGCCCAGCGGATCGTGGACGATGCCGTGCAGATCCTGGGGGGCCGAGGCGTGCTCGCATCCCACCCGGTCGACCGGCTGTACCGCGCCGTCCGGGCGCTACGGATCTACGAGGGCACGACGGAGATCCAGCACCTCATCGTCGCGGGGCAGCTCCTGAAGCAGGCCGGCGCGGAAGGCGCGGCATGAGGATCGTCGTGGTGGGCGGCGGGCCGGCCGGGCTCTACTTCGCAATCCAGATGAAGCGGGCGGATCCCTCGCACCACGTCACGGTGCTCGAGCGGAACCCGCTGGAGGCGACCTTCGGCTTCGGCGTCGTCTTCTCCGACGCGACGCAAGACACGCTCGCGGAAGCGGATCACGAGACCTACCGGGAGATGGCGCGGCACTTCCACCATTGGGACGACATCGACGTCTACATCAACGACACGGTCGTCACGTCCACCGGTCACGGGTTTAGCGGGTTGTCACGGCGCACGCTGCTCGCGATCCTCGGGCGCCGCGCCGAAGCGCTCGGCGTGTGCCTCGAGGTCGGCCGAGAGGTCGCGGACATCCGCGCCCTCATGGGAGCCGATCTCCTCGTCGCGGCCGACGGCTTCAACAGCGTGGTGCGCCAGCAGTTCGTCGACCGGTTCAACCCGACCGTGGATTGGCGCCCCAACCGCTACGTGTGGCTCGGCACCGACCGCCCTTTCCCCGCGTTCACGTTCTACTTCAAGCGCGATCGCCACGGCCTGTGGCGGGTCCACGCCTACCAGTACGAGCGGGGGTGCTCGACGTTCATCGTCGAAGCCACGGCAGCGACCTGGCAGGCGGCGGGGATGGACCGCGCCGACGAGGACGCGACGCTCGCGTTCTGCGAAGCGTTGTTCGAAGCGGAGCTGCAGGGGCATCGGCTGCTCAAGAACCGCTCGCTGTGGCGCAACTTCGGCACGCTGCGGAACGAGCGGTGGCATCACGAGAAGGTCGTGCTGCTGGGCGACGCGGCGCACACCGCCCACTTCTCCGTGGGATCGGGCACGAAGCTCGCCATGGAGGA
>DASPXE010000304.1:0-29582 GCA_035637455.1 Gemmatimonadales bacterium | reverse complement strand
CGAGCCATGGCCGAGTCTGCCGCCGCTCATGCTGCAGCGATTGCTCAGGCCATCAAGGCCTCGGGTGTAGTCGTGAGGCTTGAGGCTGGGGAGTTCTTGCGAATCCTCCATCGCCAGGACGAGCCACTCATCGTGCTGGCTCGGGGCGGTTTCTTCCAAGCCAAATGGCGGTACCTTACAACTTACAAGGGCTTGGCATTCTTCGCGGAATCACCCGATTTGCTGCCTATGCCGGGGCGAGCCCAAGTCATCGAAGCCAAGACGATCTGGATCCCGCGCTAGCAGCTAGGCGCACGACAATGAAAGCCACGCGGACCATCACACTCGCGCTGACGGGAGCTCGTGCTATGTCACGCCCTGTCATAGGGATCGCCTTCGCCACTCTTGTCCTGGCCTGCGGTGACACGCTCGGCCCGGTTACCGGTCCGTACGAGATGACCAACGTGGATAGCGTCGCAGTGCCTCATCTGGTTGCTGCGACTCTTGTGTGCGATGAGCTTATCCTCCGAGGCTCGCTTGACCTCGGGACCAAGGCCTCCTTCCTGCTCCAAGTCACCCAGGCGCAAGACTGCGCTCGGGCGGGCGGCACCATCGACACGTTTACAACCACGCTCACCGGGTCTTTCCTCGTCAACGGAACACAACTCACACTGCGTCCGGCCGGCACCGGACTCACGTATGACGGGGTCATTTCGCCGGGCGCCGTCGAGCTGCAACTCCCGCCGCTACCCTTTCTCACTCCGCCCCAACATTCGGCAACGTTCGTCAAGTTCCCGCTCTAATGATCAAAGCTGCCGCCCTAACGCGGTTCGCCGGGCTCTGCGGCGCATGGGCCAGGCTGGTGGGTCGGCATTTTCTGGCAGCCTTGCGCCGGCGGGCGGGTCGCCCGCAGCTTAAGCGCGGTCCGTCAGGCGGCCAGGTAACATCCCAGTTCTGACCTCCGAGCGGCAAGCGTGGGGAAGGAACACACCATGTCGGGGCAGGTGCCGCGCCATCGCGGGGACCCGTTTCCGCTCACCGGCCAGGTGGTGGGCGACCGCGTGGTGATCCGGTATCCCTGGATCCTGCAGGACGCGAGGGCGGACACGTTGGCCCCTGGGAACAGCGATGTATCGTTGTGCACTGCTTGAGCCTGGCCGCCTAACAAGAGCTACCACGCTCGACGCCTGTGTCAGCAGCGCGTAAACCTGGGACGTCGATCACACGGCACGAGCGCATGGCCTCATGTCGAAAGTGAGATTCGGGATCATCGGCTCACGGTTTCAGGCGGATTGCATCGCGGGGGCCGTGCAAGCCATGCCGGACGAAGGCGAGGTCGTGGCCGTGGCCTCGCCGACCAGGGCACACGCGGCAGGCTTCGCGAAGCGGCACGGCATCCCGCGCGCCTATACCGACTACCGCCAGCTCCTGCGCGATCCTGAAGTCGAAACGATCTCGATCACGGCGCCCAATCGGCTGCACGCCCAGATCACGATCGACGCCGCCCAGGCCGGCAAGCATGTGGTGTGCGAGAAGCCGCTGTGCCTGACGATCGAGGAAGCTGACGCGATGATCGACGCGTGCCGCAAGGCGGGCGTGCTGCTGCTCTACGCCGAAGAACTGTTCTTCGCGCCGAAATATGTGAAGGCGAAGCAGTTGGCGGACGAAGGGGCATTCGGTCGCGTGCACTTGGTGAAGCAGGGCGAGAAGCACTCGGGTCCGCACTCGGAGTGGTTTTGGGACGTGGAGCAGTCGGGCGGCGGCGCGGTCATGGACCTGGGGTGTCACGGGATCGCATTCTGCTGGTGGTTTCTCGGCAAGCCGAAGATCAAGAGCGTGTACTCTCAGATGGCGACGCAGGTGCACCAAGCGCGCACGCAGGGCGACGACGAAGCGGTCACGATCATCGAATTCGAGACCGGCGCCATCGGCATGGTGGAGAGCAGCTGGAACAGGCCGGGCGGGATGGACGACAGCATCGAGGTGTTCGGCGACAAGGGGCAGACGTACGCCGACCTGCTCATGGGCAACGCGCTCCCGACGTACTCGGAAGTCGGGTTCGGCTACGCAGTCGAAAAAGCGGCGACCACCCGGGGCTGGACGTATCCTGTGTTCGAGGAGCACTGGAACTACGGCTTCCCGCAGGAGATGCGGCATTTCGCGCGCTGTGTCCGCGGCAAGGAGACGCCGATCGCCGACGGCGAGACCGGACGCGTGGTGCAAGAGGTCCTCTATGCCGCGTACGCATCGGCCGGACTGGGCCGAAAGGTCATGCTGCCCTTCCGCCCCCAAGGCATCGCGAAGCCGATCGACCTCTGGAAGATGCCGGAACGCGCCCAGGCGGCGCGCTGAATGCGCCGCGCCGGTGCCATCGACCTCCCCCACTCACTAGGCACCCGGTCGAACTAACTAGGAGATTGCACGCCATGGCAAGGTTCCTCATCGAGGTCACGCACGACAACCAGGCGGCGGAGTGTGCCCGGGCCGCCGAGATCTTCCTGCGAACCGGGTCCCACTTCCTGACGCGTGCCGACTGGGGTTGCATGGACGGGGAGCACCGGGCATGGATCATTGTCGAAGTCGAGAGCAAAGATGAAGCGCGGGGCATTGTGCCACCGGCATTCCGCTCCCAGGCGAGGATAGTACAGCTCAACACCTTCACGCTCGAGCAGGTCGACGAGCTGCGTCGCCATCACGACTCCTAGGTGTGACCGGGAAGCCCGTCTGCGCAGGCCGCCGTGATGACGCAATCGATCGCGACGTCGTCGATGGTCCGCCGCTTCGGCCTGATGCACGCCACGGCGCTGAACATGACGAACATGATCGGCATCGGACCGTTCATCACGATCCCGCTGCTCATGTCCGCGCTGGGCGGTCCGCAAGCGATGCTCGGCTGGGTCGTCGCACTGGTGATCGTCATTTGCGACGGGATGGTCTGGAGCGAGCTCGGGGCGGCGATGCCGGGATCCGGCGGCTCGTTCGCGTATCTGCGCCAAGGCTACGGCGCGGAGACGGTCGGCCGCCTGATGGGCTTTCTCTTCGTCTGGCAGTTCGTGCTCAGTGGCCCCCTCGAGATCGCCTCCGGGTACATCGGCTTCTCGCAGTACCTCGGCTACATATGGAAGGGGATCACGGCGCGCCAGACGATCCTCGTCGTGACGATCATCGGGCTCGCGAACTTGGCACTCCTGTACCGGCGGATCACGTCGATCGCGACGATCACCGTCGCGCTCTGGATTGGAACGATCGTCACCGTGATCGTGGTCATCGTGACCGGTGTCCGCCACTTCGACCCCGGGGTCGCCTTCGACTTTCCGCCAGGCGCGTTCAACTTCTCCTTAGGCTTTCTGCTGGGCCTCGGCGCCGCGTCGCGGATCGGCGTCTACGACTACCTCGGCTACTACGATGTCTGTTACATCGGCGACGAAGTCCAGAATCCCGGCCGGGTGATCCCCCGGTCGATTCTCATCAGCACCGCCCTCGTCGCGGTGATCTACCTCGCCGTCAATCTCTCGATCATCGGCGTCGTCCCGTGGCGGGACTTCGTCCCGGCCGAGTCACGCCCGCAGTCCCACTTCATCGTCTCGCTCTTCATGGAACGGATGTACGGTCCGGGCGTCGCGACGCTGTTCACGGCGATGATCCTCTGGACCGCGTTCGGCTCGGTCTTCGCCCTCTTGCTGGGGTACTCGCGCGTGCCGTATGCGGCGGCGAAAGATGGCTACTTCTTCAAAGTGTTCGCGCGCCTCCATCCGACCCAGGGATTCCCACACGTCTCGCTCGTCGTGCTGGGCATCCTCTCGATCCTCGCCGGTTTCGTGTCGCTGGGCATGGTTATCGATGCCTTGATCACGACGCGGATTCTCGTGCAGTTCATCGGGCAGATCGGCGCGGTGACGTTGCTGCGGCGGCGCGCGCCGGACATGCCGCGGCCGTATCGGATGTGGCTCTATCCGGTGCCGAGCCTGGTCGCTCTGCTTGGGTGGATCTTCATCTTCGCGACGACGCCGCCAACGGTGGTCGGGTTTGGACTGGGCGCGCTGGTGCTGGGTGCGGTGTGTTTCGGAGCGTGGTCGTGGAAAGGACGAACGTGGCCGTTCGCGGCACGACGCCTGGCGGCCTGACTTATCGTTGCGCACGACCCTTGAGCGCCGCTGCGCACGCACTATCGTTCAACTGCAGTTGCGCCGACGCGCGGTGATCGTGTAGGGGAACACGTCCAATGACGATCCGCTGGCTTCTGGCTGCCGTTCATTTGCTGGCGCTCGGACTCGGACTCGGGGCAGTCTGGGCGCGTGGTCGCGCGCTACGTGGTGAGCTCGATCCAGCTGGATTACGCAGGGCCTTCTATGCCGACACCTGGTGGGGTGTCGCTGCGGTCCTTTGGATCGGCACTGGCCTGGTACGGGCCTTTGGCGGATTCGAGAAGGGCAGCTTCTACTATCTCCACAATCACTTCTTCTGGGGAAAGATGGGCCTACTCGCCGCGATTCTCATACTCGAGCTGGGGCCGATGATCGCGTTGATTCAGTGGCGCCGCGTCGTGGCCCGCGGCGGCGTACCGGACACTGGGGCGGCGAGCCGTTTCGGGCAGATCAGCTTCGTACAGGCCGCGCTCGTGGTGCTCATGGTGCTGGCTGCCACGGGGATGGCCCGCGGGTACGGGGTGCCAGCGCCATGAGCGCTCTCGATCTCGTCGCTCTGCTGCTCGCCACGCAGGCTCCCGAGTCGTTTCCAGGGCGCACGGCGCTGTCGACACCACGTGCCGAGCTCGGCGCGATCGCTTCGCAGATCCTCAGCGTGCAAGACACCGAGGCACGCGTGCTGCTCCGGTTGGAAGATGATTGGGCTGTGGCCTTGATCCGGCGTGATGCTGCGGTGTTTCGGCGACTCCTTGCGGACGGATTCATTTACACCGAGAACGATCGCACCGTCGGTCGCGATGACGTGTTACACGACATCGTTGCCGGCCCGGACACGGTTGAGACCGCGCACAACGAAGCCATGCAGGTTCATCGTTTCGGTACGACGGCGGTCGTCACCGGATGGCTGGTCGTCTCCGGCCACGGGCCGAGTGGTCCGTTTGATCGCCGGTACCGGTTCACTGACACGTGGGTACGTGGGGGCGGGCGTTGGCAGATCGTCGCCGCGCACGACTATCTTGTGCCCACCAGGCAGCGGTAGACCGCTCGACTCCCTCCATGCCAGGTAGGTCTGCCGGCCCGATCGTCCTAGTGACGGGTGCAAGTGGCCACATCGGATCGAAAGTCTGCTCATTACTCCGGGCGGCGGGGCGTGAGGTCCTCGCTGTAGACGTCCAGGCACCCGCTCAGGAGCGCATTGAACCCTGCGATGTCAAAAGCAATGATCAGATCGTCCAGTTATTCGAGTCCCATGCCATTGGAACGGTCATTCACCTCGCGGCGGTTCTTCCTACCGCATTCCGCGCAGATCCGATCGCTGCAGCCGAGGTGAACCTCACCGGCACCCTCAGCTTGCTGCGGGAGGCGGCAACACACCGGGTGGACCGCTTCGTCTTCGGCAGCTCCATGAGCGTGTACGGGTCAGCGCACCCGTCTCGCGCCCTCAACGAACGCGATCTAACCGTACCCGACGAACCCTATGGCGCTGCGAAGCGGACGGTGGAACTGCTCGGCGAGAATCTCGCTGCGGCGAGACGTCTCAGCTTCGTGTCCCTTCGGATCGCCCGTGTGGTGGGCCCTGGTGCCAGGAATACCGCGTCGAGTTGGCGTTCGCAAATCTTCAGCACCGCGGATTCCGCTGACCAACCTGCTATTTCGATCCCCTTCGCTCCTTCAGCCCGGCTATCACTGGTGCACGTCGATGAGGTGGCCCGCATGTTGCAGCTGCTGGCGGACGCAGCGGACCTTCCCCGGCCGATCTACAACAGTCCGGCAGAGGCGTGGGAAACACAACAGCTCGTGCAACTGGTCCAGCGGGTGAGCCACGTTCGAGTTCAGATGGCGGAGGCTCAAGGGGGACCACTTTCCGACGGGACCCTGTTTACCCAGGACTTCGCGTTTCGTCTCAAGGGCCTCGCCGACTATCTTTCGACGGGCCGCCGCCTAACAAGCGCCTAAAGGTGCCGGACCGTGATCACTCGGAGGCTCCCTGACCCACCGTTCCGCCGTCACTAGGGCGAGCTGAGCGCGCGGGGCGCGCCTTGGCCCTGCGGCGACTCTCCCCCGCCACCTCCGCTTGAGGACAGTTTCATGCGCCGCCAGATCTTGGTGCTCCTCACACTCCTCTTCTGGCCCACCGTTGTCCCAGCCCAGGCGCAGAATCGCCAGGCACTGGCCCGGCAGGTTTTCGAAGCCGAGAGCGCCTTTGCCCAGACGCTCGCCGCGCGCGATTCCCAAGCGTTCGCGATGTACGTGGCTGTCGACGCTGTCTTCTTGGGTCGCCTAGGTACGCTGCATGGGAGGGCGGCGGTCGTGGCAGGCTGGCGCCCCTTCTTCGAGGGCCGTGCCGCTCCATTCTCCTGGAGCCCCGAAATCGTCGAAGTCCTCGAGTCCGGATCCCTTGCTCTCAGCAGCGGGCCGGTGCGGGATCCCACCGGTCGCCAAATCGGCACCTTCAACTCGATCTGGCGTCGCGATCCCGATGGCCACTGGCGGGTGGTATTCGACAAGGGCTGTCCAGCATGTGACTGTTCGCGTAGCCGATAACGAAACACCGGACGGCCTTGCGCCGGCCAGGGAGTGGCCCGCAGCTTAAGCGCGGTCGGTAGAGCGTGTTGCGCCATGCTGAGCTTCTCGACCTTCACCTTCGAGCGTGCAATGAAGAGCACCCGTCGCCACTCTGTGCGTCCGCGCGGCATCAGCCGCATTGACCAGCCCTCGACACGCACCCATGGTTGGTTCGTGCGCGCCGGCTTCTATGCACGGCCGAACGGCACCTACGCGCCGCGCCATCGCCGCTTCTTCGGCGACTTCACCTACGGCGGCAAGCGCCGCGCCTTGCGCGCTGCCGAGGCATACCTCGCTAAGCTGCCACGCGGCGGCCGCAAGGCGCGGTCGCGCGCTACGGCGCGCCGTCTGAGAAGCGCTCGAAGCCTGTCCTGAACCTTATGCTGCTGCTCCCCCTCGCTGCGGGCATCGCCGTAGGCATCCGCGGCGCGTCAGGGCCGTGGCATCAGGCCGTGCGAACGGCCGCGGTGTGGGGCGCTGGCCTTGGCTTGCTGTTCGGACTGTTGCTAGCCTTGACCTCCGTCCACGTTCCTTTTGTTCGCACCGTCTGGAACTCGGCACTGGTAGGGGCTGTCGAGGGCGCTCTCGCAGCGGGGCTGGTGCTGCTGCTTGCGTTCGTGGTCCGTTTCACCCGCTAGGTCAGCGAAGGTCGATCACGGCCCTCAGCCCTTGATGCCCTTCGCGGCCTCGTCCCAAGACACAGCGTTCTTACGAAAGTACGACTCATTCGCCATGTGGCAGGCCAGCGCCGCATGGTGACCGAACACGACGTCCTCCACCACCGGCTTCCGCGTGCGCACCGCCTCGAAGAACGTCCACAGATGTGGTCGCACGTCGTCGAAGTCGGGCCCGCTGAATGAGATCGTCTCGGGCATCGCCACCTGCTGGCCGATCTTCAGGTCGTTGTCCTGGTGCCATTTCGCGAGGTAAGCATCCCGCAGCGCGCGCGGGTAGCTGCCGGTGTAATAGCTGGGGTATTGATCCTTGCCGGTTTGGGGCGTGAAGCTCAGGCTGGATCCCGTGACCTCGAGCAGGCCCTTCGAACCCTGGATGCGATACATCTCCGGCATCTCGGTTCCCAGGTTCAGCCGCATGTACACCGGCAGGCCGTCGTAGTCGTACACGACGGCGTGGACGTCGGGCATGTTGCGGCCGTCTTTCCAGCGTCGGATGCCGCCGACCGCGCTCGCCTGTTTGGGCGGGGCGTTGATCCCGACCATGAACATCATCCCGCTAATCAGGTGCACCAACAGGTCGCCGGCCACTCCGGTGCCGTACTCCTTCCAGCAGCGCCAGCGCGCGAAGATGAAGGGATCGAATGGCCGCTTGGGGACGGTCCCCTGCCAGGTGTCCCAGTCGAGGTTCTTGGGGGACAAATCAGGCGGCGGCGGATACTCCCACGCGCCGGTGGGATCGTTGCGCCCGAGCCAGCCTTCGACGAGCATCAGCTCGCCGAGCGTGCCCTGCGCGATCAGCTCCTTGGCCTTGGCGCAGATCTGGGAGCTGACGCGCTGCGACCCGATCTGCACAATGCGTCCGGTCTGTTTCCCTGCGGTGACCATGGCCACGCCGTCGGCGGGGCTGTGCGACATCGGCTTCTCGCAGTAGATGTCCTTCCCCGCGGAGACCGCGTCCACCACCACCTGCTTGTGCCAGTGATCGGGCACGGCGGCCACGATGCAGTCGATGTCCTTGTTGTCCAGCAGCTCCTGATAGCGGCGCGTCACTGCCAGGTCCGGGCGCACGATCTCCCGCGCCAGCGTGTGCCGGCCGTCGTACAAGTCGCACGCGGCGGCACATTCCACACCCGGCAGCGAGATGGATTCGCGGAGCAGTCCCGAACCCTGCATGCCGATGCCGATCATGCCGAAGCGGACCCGGTCGCTGGCGGCTACGGCTCTCAGATCGGGCAGGGAAGTGGGTGGGAGCGGCCCGAGCGTACTCCCGGCGAGCGATGCGCCGGCGGCCACCGCACTCAGGCCGACGAATTCGCGGCGCGAATAGTTGTGCGTCTTCACGGCGTCTCCAGGTATCGCGTGAGGTTGACGGCGTCGCACCAGCAGTGTCGGCCTATTATGCAGGGTCGCCGCGAGGCACGGTAGGGAGGCCGCTGTTGCGTCACTTTGTATCATAAAGTACACTGTATGGCGAGGTCCGAGGGGCGGCCGTGCTCGACTGGGTCCTACCCTTGCTGCATATCGGGCCTTAGACCGTGACGCAACCCTGTTCGAGAGGTGCACTATGGCGCAGCGCCGCTGGTTTGTTGCATGGGGCTGGGTGTACCGGCCGGTCACCTGGCAGGCCTTCGGGCTCGTTCTCCTCGCCGCCCTCTTCTGTGTGCAGGTGTTTTGGGCGGTCGATCGCCACGCGCACTCGGTGAGTGACACACTGTACGGGATTTTTCCATACGTCGTGCCGTGCCTCATGCTGCTGAACTGGGCGGCGTCGAAGACCAGCGGGGGTGCCGCGGCCTGAGCGGCGAAGCGCCACGGAGCAGGGTGCACCCACCTTGCCCGACGCGCGCGTCGCCCGCAGCTTTAGCGCGCGTGGTCAACAGAGGGTCGAGCCGCATGAGGAGAGCGTGCGTGATCGGGGCCGGGGTGCTAGCCCTCATCGCGACTAGGGCGCTGGGCCAGGCCGACAGCGCCCGCCCTCGGTACAGCGCGGCGGACGTGCAGTTCATGGCCGGCATGATCGCCCACCACGCGCAGGCGGTGCTGATCGCCGGCTGGGCGCCCGCGCACGGCGCGAGTCCGGCCCTGCGCGCCCTGTGTGAGCGCATCGTCGTCGGGCAACGCGACGAGATCGCCGTCATGCAGCGCTGGCTGCGGGAGCGCCATCAGCCAGTGCCGGACCCTGACCCGCACGGCTTAATGATGCCGGGCATGGATCACCCCATGCCCATGCCGGGCATGTTGACCCAGGAGCAGCTGGCGCAGCTCGACGCCGCCCGCGGCCCTGAGTTCGATCGGCTGTTCCTCACCTTCATGATCCAGCACCACCGCGGTGCGCTCACGATGGTGCGCGAGCTGGTCGACACACCTGGCGCCGCCCGGGACGGGCCGTTGTTTCAGATCGCCTCCGACGTGAGCGCCGATCAGACAACGGAGATCGACCGCATGACCCGGATGCTCGATGGCCTGTCTCAACCCCCTCAACGGAGCCCCCAGTGAGATCCAAGCTCGTCTTGCTCGCGATCGGCACGGTCGTCGCCGCCTGCGCCACCGCCACGAAGTTCAATATGTCTCCCACGGCTCCCAGCCCCGATCGGCGCGTCGGGCTGCGTGCGGGGTGGATGAACGCCGCCGATGCGGCGTGGAACCTGCGCCTCGTATCCGCGGCGCCGAAGCCGGCGCAGTTCACCGACGATACCAATCCGGGCGACTTCGGCTTCCTCAACTCGGATATCGCTTTCACCGGGCACTACGTCATCCAGGGCAACTTCCACGGGTTGCAGGTGTGGGACATCGCGCAGCCGAGCCATCCCACGCTGGTCACGACCTACGTCTGCCCCGACGCGCAGAACGACGTCTCGGTGTACCGTAACCTGCTGTTCACGTCGGGCGAGGACTTCAACGGCCGGCTCGACTGCGGCACCCAGGGCGTGCCCGATTCCGTGAGCAAGGACCGCATGCGCGGCATCCGCATCTTCGACATCTCCGACATCGCGCACCCCAAGCCCGTCATCAGCGTGCAGACCTGCCGCGGCTCGCACACGCACACCGTGGTGACCGACCCGAACGACACGGCGAATCTCTATATCTACGTGTCGGGCTCGGCCCCGGTCCGCTCGCCTAATGAGCTCGCGGGATGCTCGGGGCTCACCCCCGACAAGGATCCGAACAGCGAGCTGTTCCGGATCGAGGTGATCCAGGTGCCGCTCGCCCATCCTGAGCAGGCGCACGTGGTGAGCAAGCCGGCGATCCTCGCCGACCTGGCCGCGCGGGAATCGCACGGCGAGGCGCCGGAGGATATCGCCGCCGCGGCTAAGGCGGCCGCGGAGGCGCGTGCCAAGGGCGGGTTCACCGCGACCGTGCGCGGCACGGAAATCGTGGTCGGGCCCCGATTCGTGGCGGCGCGGCTCGACAGCATCGTGAAGGCGCGCGGGGGGAGCGGGGCACCGACCGGCGCCGACAGCGCGGCGCTGCGTGCCGGCCTGCAAGGAATTGTGGATCGCATAGTCAACCCGCCCACCCCCGGTAACGCGCCCCGGCCCGGTCCGGTCCAGTGCCACGACATCACCGTCTACCCGGCTCTGGGCGTGGCGGGCGGCGCGTGCGCCGGGTACGGCGTGCTGCTCGACATTCGTGACCCGGCCCACCCGCGGCGCGTCGCCGCGGTGGCCGACTCGAACTTCGCGTTCTGGCATTCGGCGACGTTCAACAACGACGGCACCAAACTGCTGTTCACCGACGAGTGGGGCGGAGGTCTAGCGCCCAAGTGCCGCGTCACCGACAAGCCCGAGTGGGGAGCCGACGCGATCTTCACGGTGGCCCACGACACGATGACGTTCCGGAGCTACTACAAGCTGCCCGCGCCGCAGACGTCGAACGAAAACTGCGTGGCCCACAACGGCTCGCTCGTCCCGGTCCCGGGGCGCGACATCATGGTCCAGGGCTGGTATCAGGGCGGCGTCTCGGTGTTCGACTGGACCGATCCGGTGCATCCCAAAGAAATAGCGTATTTCGATCGCGGCCCGATGGACTCGACCAAGCTCGTCGGCGCCGGCTCGTGGTCCGCGTACTGGTACAACGGGTACATCGTGAGCTCCGAAATCGGGCGCGGGCTCGACCTGTTCGAGCTCGTGCCGAGCGGTTTGCTGTCGCAGAACGAGATCGACGCGGCGAAGCTGGTGCACTTCGACTACTTGAACGTCCAGGATCAGCCGAAGCTGGTGTGGCCCGCGAGCTTCGTGGTGGCACGCGCCTACCTGGACCAGCTGGCGCGCTCTAACGGCTTGGTCCCTGATAGAGTGTCTGCCGCACGGACGGCGCTCGCCCGCGCGGAACGCCTTGCCGGGCAGCAGCGCCGGGATGCGCTGACGCAGCTGGCGACGCAGCTGAACGGTGATTCCCAGGGAGCCGCTGATCAGGGGAAGGTGCGGGCGCTCGCCGCAGCGGTGACGGATCTGGCCAACGGGGGGGGCGCGGGCCGGGCCGGGCTGTAGGTGGGGGGCGAATGAAGACGACATCCCTCGTCTTCATCGCCGCTGCGGCGTGCGCCACGACCACCCACCAGGCGCCGTCGGAGCACAGCGCCTCACCCGCGGTGCAGGCTCGGCCTGACAGCGGTCGGCCCCCCTACACGTCAGCCGACGTGCACTTCATGGCCGGCATGATCGGCCACCACGCGCAGGCGGTGCTGATCGCCGGCTGGGCGCCGTCGCATGATGCGAGTGCGGCCCTGCGTGCGCTGTGCGAGCGCATCGTCGTAGGCCAACGCGACGAGATCGCCCTCATGCAGCGCTGGCTCCGGGAGCGGCATGAGCCCGTTCCGGAGGCGGATGCCGCTCACTACGCGATGCCGGGCATGGATCCTTCCATGCTGATGCCCGGAATGTTGACCGCTGGGCAACTGGCGCAGCTGGATCGGGCGCGGGGCCCCGAGTTCGACCGATTGTTCCTGACGCTCATGATCCAGCACCACCAGGGTGCCATCACCATGGTGAATCAGCTGTTCGGCTCGCAGGGCGGGGGAGAACAAGAGACGGTGTTCCGGTTCGCCTCCGACGTATTCGCCGATCAGTCCACCGAAATTGACCGCATGAACCGCATGCTCGAAGCCTTCCACCGGAGCCCACAGTGAAATCTGCATCGTTGTCTGTGTCGCTTGCGACACTCGCGCTGTCCCTCGCCGCGTGCGCCACCGCGAAGCTCGATATGTCCACGACGGCGCCCACCCCCGACCGGCGGGTCGGCCTGCGCGCGGGAGAGATGGACGCCGGCGAAGCGACCTGGAACCTGCGGGTGGTCTCGAAAACGCGGCCGTCGGAGAAGTTCGCCGGGGTCACCAACTCCGATCTCTCGTTCTCCGGGAATCATGTCATTCAAGGGAATTACAACGGCTTTCAAGTCTGGGACATTTCCAACCCGAAGCAACCGCGACTGACGGTCGGGTATCTCTGCCCGGCATCACAGAGCGACGTCTCCGTCTACAAGAACCTGCTCTTCGTCTCGGGTGAAGGCATGTCGGGCCGCCTCGATTGCGGCACGCAAGGGGTGCACGACTCGGTCAGCGCGGACCGGTTACGGGGCATTCGGATCTTCGACATCAGCGATATCGCCAATGCGAAGTACATCGGGAATGTGCAGACCTGTCGTGGCTCGCACACCCACACGGTGGTCGACGATCCGAACGACAAGGAGAACGTGTACCTCTACGTGTCCGGATCGGCAGGTGTGCGGTCGCCGAACGAGCTCTCGGGGTGCTCAAAGCTGGCGCCGGACCAGGACCCGAACTCCGCGCTGTTCCGGATCGAGGTCATCAAGGTGCCGTTGGCCCACCCCGAGCTGGCGAGCATCGTCAGCTCCCCGCGGATTTTCGCTGATCTTACCGAGGCGGCCACGCACGCGGAGACGCCGCAAGATATCGCCGCCGCGGCCACCGCGGCCGCCACGGCGCGTGCCGCGGGCGGGTTCACGGCGAAAGTGCGGGGCATGGAGTTCGTCCTGCCCTCGGGATTCGTCCAGCCGATGCTGGACAGCATCGTCAAGGCGCGGCAGGGGACCGGTGCGCCGACGGGCGCGGACAGCACCGCGCTGCGGGGCGCCATCCAGAGCATCGTCGATGCGCTCGTCGGCGGGCCCCCGCCCGGGACACGTAACGGCGTGCGCCCCGGGCCCACCCAGTGCCACGACATCACCGTCTACCCCGCCATCGGATTGGCCGGCGGCGCCTGCGGCGGGTACGGCCTCCTGCTGGACATCCGTGACGTGTCCCATCCGAAGCGGATCGGCGCCGCGGCCGATTCGAACTTCTCTTTCTGGCACTCGGCGACGTTCAACAACGATGGTACCAAGCTCCTGTTCACCGACGAGTGGGGCGGCGGCGGGCAGCCCCGGTGCCGAGCGACGGACAAGTACGAGTGGGGCGCCGACGCGATCTTCACGCTGGTCCACGACACGATGACGTTCCAGAGCTACTACAAGATGCCCGCCCCGCAGACGGCGAACGAAAACTGCGTGGCCCACAACGGTTCGTTGATTCCCATCCCCGGGCGCGACATCATGGTCCAGGCCTGGTATCAGGGCGGTGTGTCGGTGTTCGACTGGACGGATCCGGCGCACCCGAAGGAGATCGCGTACTTCGACCGCGGCCCGATGGACTCGACCAAGTTTGTCGGCGCCGGGTCCTGGTCCGCGTATTGGTACAACGGCTACATCGTGAGCTCCGAGATCGCGCGGGGGCTCGATATCCTCGAGCTGCGGCCGAGCGGGTTCCTCTCGCAGAACGAGATCGACGCGGCGAAGCTCGTGCACTTCGACTATTTGAACGTCCAGGATCAGCCGAAGCTGGTGTGGCCCGCGAGCTTCGTGGTAGCGCGCGCCTACCTGGACCAGCTCGCCCGCTCCAACGGCTTGGCGCCCGACAAGCTCGCGGCCGCCCGGACCGCGCTCGCCCGCGCGGAACGCCTTTCAGGGCAGCAGCGCCGGGATGCGCTGACGCAGCTGGCGACACAACTGAACCCCGATTCTCAGGGAGGGCCGCAGATCGTGGTCAACGGGCAACCGATCGACTCGCGAGCGGGCGATCAGGCGAAGGTGGGAGCCCTCACCGCGGCGGTGAAGGATCTGGCCAACGCGACGCGCTAAGAACGGAAGCATCAGTGGGGGTCAATCAGTACACGTCCGCACACGTCTTTGAAGACTCGTTCCAACGCGGCGCCCATCATGCGTCGGGGCACGATGGGCAGAAGGAGTGAGCAGCCCCCATGACCATCGCCGAATCGCTCTTACCAGAATTCGATCATGAAATGGCGACGACGAGGAAGTTGCTGGAGCGCGTGCCGAGCGACAAGGCAACATGGAAGCCGCATCCGAAGTCGTTTGCCCTCGGACATCTCGCGCAGCTGGTGGCACGAATGCCGGGCTGGATGACCGCCATGCTGCGGGACACCGAGATCAACTTGGCGACCTACCCGGGATACAGCTTCGAGACGACGCCGGCGCTGCTGGCCGAGTTCGACAAGAACGTGCGCGCCGCCCGCCAGGCGCTCGCTGCTGCCAAGGACGCCGACTTCGCGGTGGTCTGGTCGCTCAAGCATGGCGACCGTGTCCTCATGGCCCTGCCGCGCAGCGCCGTGGTGCGCACACACATCAACCATCTCGTCCATCATCGCGGGCAGCTCAGCGTGTACCTCCGCCTCAACGACATCCCACTCCCGTCGATCTACGGCCCCACAGCGGATGAGCGCGGGTGACAGGGGCGGCCGAGCAGAGGGCTTGTCACGCCGCGTGAGCCGCTCTTCCGTTCTCGCGCCCTCGCCGCCATCTTGCCGGCACCCACTCATGACCCTCGGAGGTCGTATGCGCGTCCCTGCTGTTTCGGCGTGCCTCCTTCTCGTTGTTGCTCCCGCCGCTCGTGCTCAAGCTGCCCCAGCGGCGGAGCCCACCCCGCGGCACTGGGGCCCCGCACCCGCGGTGTTCCCCACGGGCGCGAGGATGGCGGTGGTGAGCGGTGACCCCAGCAAGGCGGGGCCGTTTACAGTCGAGCTCGCCATGCCGAGCGGGTACAAGATCCCGCCGCATTTCCATCCCACGGATGAAGCCGTGGAAGTCAAGAAAGGCACGCTCCTCGTCGGTATGGGTGATCGCTTCGATGCAGCGAAAGCGAAACCGATGGCGGCCGGGGAGAAGGGGTCGCTGCCGGCGAACGCGCATCACTTCGCGGCGGCGAAGGGCACCACGCTTATTTCCGTGAGCGCGATGGGCCCGTTTGCCATGACCTACGTGAATCCGGCGGACGATCCCCAGAAGCAGTCCGCCAAGCCGTAACGTCTTCGGGCGGCTCCAGTGCAGCTGATGGGCGGGCTCCTCGGCTTCAGCCTCCTGCTCGGCTGCTGCACTAAGGTCGCGGCTCAAGCCACCCGGGCCTTCACCCGCGCCGACACGCTCCGCGGCTCGTTCACGACGCCAGGACGGGCGTGGTGGGACGTGGCGTTCTACGACCTGCACGTGGCCATCCATCCGGCGGACAGCAGTGTCACCGGGTACAACGGCATCACCTACCGCGTGCTCGCGCCGCCGCGGGAGATGCAAATCGACCTGATGGTGCCGCTCGATGTCGACAGCATGGTGCAGGACGGCCGGGCGGTGGGATTCCGGCGGGAAGGGAACGCCTTCTTCGCCGCCTTGAGCGCCCGCCAGCGCGCCGGCGACCGCAAGACGATCACCGTCTACTATCACGGCAAGCCGCAGCCGGCCAAGCGGCCGCCGTGGCAGGGCGGGTTTACCTGGACCACGGACAGCCTGGGCCGGCCGTGGATCGTCACCACGGACCAGGGGATGGGCGCGAGCGTGTGGTGGCCCAACAAGGACACGCAGGCCGACGAGCCCGATAGCCAGCGCGTGGCGCTCACCGTGCCGGATCCGATGATCGACGTCTCCAACGGGCGGCTGCGCCGCGTGACCCATCATCCGGACGGCACGACGACATACGAGTGGTTCGTGGTGAATCCGATCAATAACTACGCCATCGCGGTCGGGGCCGGTAGCTACGAGCACTACTCCGACCTGTTCATGGGCGAATTGGGGCCGCTGACGCTCGACTTCTGGCCCCTCACCTATCACCTCGACGCCGCGAGGCGACAGTTCACCCAGGCCAAGTCGATGCTGCAATGCTTCGAGCATTGGTTCGGACCGTATCCCTGGTACGAGGACGGCTACAAACTGTTGGAGGTGCCGAATACGGGAATGGAGCACCAGAGCGCCGTCGCCTACGGCAACTGGTACGCGAACGGCTATCGCGGGCGCGACGCCTCGGGCACCGGCCTCGGCCTGAAGTGGGATTTCATCATCGTGCACGAGAGCGCCCACGAATGGTTCGGAAACAACATCACGGCGAAAGACAACGCCGATATGTGGGTGCACGAGAGCTTCGCCAACTACGCCGAAGGGCTCTACACCGAGTGCCTCTTCGGGAAGGAGGCCGGCGCCGGTTACACCATCGGGACGCGCCGCGGCATCCGTAACGACCGGCCGATCATCCCCGCCTACGGAGTCAACGATCAAGGCTCTGGCGACATGTATCCCAAGGGCGGGAACATGCTGCACACCATCCGGCAGATCGTCGGCGATGACGAGAAGTGGCGGGGCATCCTGCGCGGGCTCAATCAGACCTTCTGGCACCAGACGGTGATGGGCAAGCAGGTCGAGGACTATATCAGCGCGCACGCGGGGACCGATCTGACTAAGCTGTTCGATCAGTACCTGCGCACTACCCAGGTGCCGGTGCTGGAATACACGCTCGCGAGAGCGACGCTGTCCTACCGCTGGACCGACGTGGTGCCCGGCTTCGACATGCCGCTCAAGGTCATTGTGTCGCCGGACAGCTTCAGGGTGGTGCACCCGACCGAAGCGTGGCAGACGCTGACGCTGCCGCTGGCGACCCCGGCCGATTTCAAGGTGGATCCCAACTACTACGTGATCGCGCGCAGCGTGACTGCGGGCAGTCGGGACCGATGAAGCTGCCGCGCCCAACCCCCCTACCGGCATGGAGGAGCTAGCATGCCTCCCCGCATCCGCCTCCTGTATTCGACTCTCATGGTGACCCTGTTCCTCATTGCCGCCGTCCCGCTGTACACGGAACTGACTCAGCGCAGCGACATCTGGTGGACGCCGCATGCCATGCTGGTGCCGCTGGCGGAGAGTGCGGATCGGGTGGAGATCTACGCTCGCGGCAGGCCGCTGGCAGCGCTGCTCGAGGCTGGGCAGCTTCGGGTTCAGCAGGACGCCGGCTCGACCGCCCTCAGCAGCGGCGATATCGGCCTCCGGTTCAACAACTGGGATCGGGTCCGAGCGGAGCGCCTGCCGCGGCTGCTCATATACGCTGCGGGTTGCGGCGTCACGGCGCTGATGTTTCTGCTGGTCGTGACGGGGCGCCTCGTCTACGGCGCGGAAAAAAACCGGTTCTCGCCCTAGCGCTGATGGCCGTCGGCCCGCAGCTTAAGCGCGATCCGTCAGGCAGCCAACCGCTCTCGAACCAACGGGTCGGGCCATACCACGAAGGGAGGAAGGTGCCGATGACCCTGCTGAGGGTTCCCCCACCGCTTGAGCAGGACGTCGATCTGTCCAAGACCTACGACGCGGTGATCGTGGGCTCGGGCGCCGCCGGTGGCATGGCCGCCCACGTCCTCACGTCGCGGGGCCTGCAGGTGCTGATGCTCGAAGCCGGGAAGAAGCTGCCCATCGAGCAGGAGCTGCGCTCGATGCAATGGCCCTACGATCATCCCCGCCGGGGCGACGCGCCTCCGGGATACCATTCCCTGTCGTTCAATGAGTACAACATCCGGACGCCTCCCTACGCGAAAGGGAGCACGTTCAAGCACGTCATGTCCTACGTCGGCGGGTGGGGCGGGTCCGACTACGTCAAGAACATCCTCGTCGACGAGAAGGATCATCCCTACACCGGAACGAAATACGCCTGGGTGCGTGCTCGCGCGCTCGGGGGCAAGACGAACATCTGGGGCCGCCTGGCGCTGCGCCTGTCCGACTACGATTTCAAGGCGAAGACGCACGACGGGTACGGCGACGACTGGCCGATCTCGTACGCGGACCTGCAGCCCTACTACGACAAGGTCGATCTCTACCTCGGCATCTCCGGGGTCAAGGAAAACCTGCCGCACCTGCCGGACAGCCTGTTTCAACGCCCCAACAAGCTCACCCTGGGCGAGGTGCGGATGCGCGAGAGCCTGAAGAAGATGGGGCGCGTCCTGACGCCGTACCGCGCCGGTGTCACCACAGACGGCTTGAAGCACAACCGGTACCGGAGTAAGTGTTACGGCCGCGGCGCCTGCGACCGGCGGCCGGGCGGCTGCGACATCCACGCCGCATTTGATTCGCCGACGGGTCTGATCTACCCCGCCATGGACACCGGGCACCTGACGATCCGCACCAACTCGATCGCGCACGAGGTGCTCGTCGACCGGAACACCGGCAAGGCGCGCGGGATCGCCTTTATCGACAGCGCCACGCACAAATCCTACGAGGCCAAGGCGAAGGTCGTGATTCTCGCCGCGTCGACGCTCGAGTCGGCGCGGCTGCTACTGCTGTCGCGCTCTCCCCAGCATCCCAACGGGATCGGCAACTCGAGCGGGCACGTGGGGCACAACTTCTGCGAGCACGTGATGGGCCCCGGGGTCACCGGGCTCGTGAAGGACCTCGTCGGCAAGCCGCCCACCCTCGATGACGGCCGGCCGGGCGGGTTCTACATCCCGCGGTTCCGCAACCTGCAGGATCGTCAACCGGGATTCGTACGCGGCTACGGCTTCGAGGGGGGCGGTGGCTTTTCGATTTTCCCGGGGAATGCCATCGGGACCCCGGGATTCGGCGCGCAATTCAAGAAAGAGGTACGTGACCACGCTGGGGCGTTCATCGGGATGGGCGGCTTCGGCGAAGTGCTGGCACGCTACGAGAATTACGTCGATCTCGATCCCGACGCGAAGGACGCGTGGGGGATCCCCACACTGCGCTTCCATTATCAGTTCGGCGACAACGAGCGCAAGATGTGCGAGGACATGGTGGTCGCCGGGCGCGAGATGTTCGAGGCCGCGGGGATCGAGGTCGTGGGCACGGACGATAAGATGCTCACCGAGGGGTGGTCGATTCACGAGCTGGGCACGGCCCGGATGGGCAGCGACCCCAAGACGTCGGTGCTGAATCAGTTCCAGCAGTCGCACGACGTGAAGAATCTGTTTGTCGTCGACGGGTCCAGTCATGTGAGCGCGTCGTGCCAGAATCCCACGTGGACCATCATGGCGCTGGCGTGGCGCTCCTGCGAGTATCTGGCGGACGGATTCCGGAAGGGGACTCTATGACCGACGCGACCGATCGCCCTGAATTGCTCTCGCGCCGCGAGATGATCGAAGCCACCGCGGCAGCGCTGGCTGCCCCGTTGCTCCCAGCCCAGGCGGTGACGGCGCCGGCCGCGGTCGCCCTGCCCGGCAAGTTCCTGACGGCGGCGGAGCTCGCGTTGCTGGACGCGCTCACCGACCTGATCATCCCCACCGACGACCACTCGCCCGGGGCGCGCGCCGCGCTGGTGGCCGGCTACATCGACGGCCGGCTGGCGGAGTCCCTCGACCCCGAGTTGCAGGCGCGGTGGCGGTCCGGCCTCAAGGCCGTGGATGGGCTTTCGCAGGAGCTCAACGGGAAGCCGTTCATGCAGGCCGCACCGGACGCGCGGGTCGCGGTCCTCACGCGCATGGCGGCCGGCGAGGCGGACCCCAAGACGCCGGCGGAGCGCTTTTTCACGGAGCTCAAGCGGTGGACGGTGCGCGCGTACTACACGTCCAAGGTCGGCATCCAGGTCGACCAGGAATACAAGGGCAACGTGTACCAGCGGGGGGAATACGCAGGGTACGACGCGAAGTGAGGCCGGTGCCCTCGCTCCCACGCACGGGAGTAGGACCAGCGAGTCTCGCGGTTCGCGATCCGGGCGCGGCCCGGGCCGGCGGCTACGTGCTCGCCGTGGCCACCGTGCTCGTGGCCTTGGGGCTGCTGTTCCACCCGGTTCCAGCCGGTGGATTCGAGGAGCGGCCCTCCGTGTTGCAGAACACCCCCTGGTGGGGTCCGATTCACGTGGCTATTGCGGCCGGCTTCGTGCTGTGTGTCCTGGGCACGCTGCTGCTGCTCGTCGCGGGCGGTGCGCTCACTCGACGGTGGGAGCTGGCCCTTGCCTGGGGTGCGATGGCGGTAGGGATGATCTTCTTCACGGGAGTCGCGCTGATCAACGGGTGGGTGATGCACTTCCTCGTGGCGCGCGGCGCCGCGACGACCGACCCCCTGCTGTACGCCGCGTTCAACCGCCTGCTGATCGGCTACGGCTGGCTGGGCAATCCCCTGTTCCTGCTTGGTCTGACGCTGTTGGGCGCGCTCGAGCTGCGTCATCCCTGGCTGGGGTTGCGGCGTTCGGTGGCGTGGGCTGGCTTGGTGTTCAGCTTGCTGTCATGGGGGCGGGGCGTCGGATCCGCCACGGGGCTCTATTTTCTCGAGCCGCTCATCTTCGCCAACGTCCCGGCGTTCCTGTGGCTCGGCTACGTTGGCCTCACGATCGCGAGGGTGGCACGCCCTGAGCTGGCGTCCGACGTGGCAGACTAGCGTCGCCGCTGGGCGGCGCCGCGACCGACACAACCTTCACCTCCGCTGGCGCGTGCAACAAGACACCGGCATCACCGCCGTCGCCCACGCCATCCAGCTCGCCGTCGCGCCGGTCTTTCTGCTTTCCGGGATTGGGGCGATGCTGGCGGTCCTCACGAATCGCCTCTCGCGCATCATCGATCGCGGCCGGGTGCTCGACGGGCAGCTGGCGACCAGCGGACCTGACGCTGCGGCGTCCATTCGCTCCGAACTGCAAGCCCTCACTCGCCGCGCCCGACTCGTCAGTCGCGCCATCAGCCTCTGCACGGTGACCGCGCTGCTCGTGTGCACTGTCATCGCGACGCTGTTCGTGGGGGCGTTCCTGGGCTTCGACGCCTCAGTGCCCATCGCCTTGTTGTTCGTCGCGGCTATGGTCGCCTTTTTCGTGGGCCTGCTGTCATTCCTGCGCGAGATTCTGATCGCTACCACAAACCTGCGCATCGGCCCGCACTAGGTCGTCCTCGCGCGGCGCCCGCAGCGGCTTGACGAGCGCCGGAAGCTGACGGCGCCGGGCGAAGTGAGCTAGAATTCCCTTGGCACGGTCGGCGGGACACGGGTCGGGACAACCTCATGACTGACGAGAGCATCGCGAAGCTGCACTCGCTGCTGACGGCGTTCGCCGAGAAGAAGGCGAGCGCGCAGCCCCCGGTGAAGACCGGGCACGGCGCGGCGGAGCGAAAGAGACGAGCTTGCGCCGACTGCCTGCGAAACATCGTGCGGCCCGTGCTGGACGGCTTCATGGCCGAGCTCAAGAACGCCGGGCACGAGGCGTCGACCCGAGACCATACCGATAGGGACGACGCGTATCCGAGCGTCGCCCTGTCGTTCACTCCTCGGGCCCGCACCGCCAACAGCCCGGAGACCGCCCTCGCTTCGGCGCTCATGTTCAAGTACGACCCCCGGCGCGGCATCTTGGTGCAGCGCGAGGTCAAGCCCTCTCCTACGAAAGGACGAGTCGTGACGGCCACCAGCGACCGTATCGGGACGATCGGCGTGGACGCCGTTTCCGCACAATGGGTCGAGACCAAGACGCTGACCTTCATCGAGGACGTGCTCAAGGCCAACTGAGGGCGAGGTTTCGCATGATCAAGGGCAGCATCTCGCGGCGCGATTTCACCCAGGCGGCTGCCTGCGCGCTGGCGGGGCCCCTGGTGCAGTCGCCCAGCAGGCTCGAGCCGAGCTCGCGGCCCCGACCCTCGCCGTCGCAGCTCGCGTGGCAGCGTGACGAGCTGGCGTTGTTCCTCCACTTCGGCGTCAATACGTTCACCGACCGCGAGTGGGGGGACGGGCGGGAGGACCCCACGGTGTTCGACCCGACGCGGCTGGACGCACGACAGTGGGCCCGTGCCGCCAAGGCAGCTGGCGCTCGCGCGCTGATCTTGACCGCCAAGCACCACGACGGCTTCTGCTTGTGGCCCAGCCGGCTCACGCGGCACTCCGTGGCGTGGAGCCCGTGGCGCGGCGGCGCGGGCGACGTGGTGCGCGAATTCAGCGACGCCTGCAAGAGTGAGGGGTTACGCGCCGGTCTCTACCTGTCTCCGTGGGATCGCAACGCGCCGGTCTACGGCGACTCGCCGCGCTACAACGACTTCTATTGCGACCAGCTCACCGAATTGCTCACGCGCTACGGGCCCATCGCCGAGGTGTGGTTCGACGGCGCCAACGGGGAAGGGCCCAACGGGCGTCGCCAAGTGTACGATTGGCCGCGCATCTTCCAGCTCGTGCGGCAGCTCCAGCCTCGAGCGGTGATGTTCTCCGACGCCGGCCCCGATGTGCGCTGGTGCGGCAACGAGGCCGGCGCGGCGGGCGATCCGAACTGGTCTACGGTGGACCCGGCCGCCGTCCCGTACCCCGGTGCGTCGGGCGATGGCGTCATCGCCGCCCTTCAGCACGGCCATCCCGGCGGCGCGGTGTGGCGACCCGCGGAGACCGACACGTCGATCCGCCCCGGGTGGTTCTATCACCCGGCGGAGGACGACCGCGTGAAATCGGTCGACGAGCTGACCGACATCTGGTTCACGTCGGTGGGGCGGAACTCGAAGCTGCTCCTCAACGTGCCGCCCACGCGCGAGGGGCTGCTCCACCGGACCGACGCCGTACGACTCGCCGCGCTGCGGGAGCGGGTGACGACGCTGTTCGCCCAGGACGTCGCGGCAGGCCACCAGGTCCACTGGCACTCCACGGGGCCGGTTGCGGCAGTCGGCGAAGTGGACCTGGGGAGGACCGTGCCGGTTGCCATCGCCCGGCTCGAGGAAGACATCTCCCGCGGGCAGTGTGTGGCGCGCTATGCCGTGCACGGCACGGTGGCCGGGGACGGGAACTGGCGCGAGCTGGCGCGCGGCACCACGATCGGCTACCGCAAGCTGGACCGATTCGAGCCCGTGCCGGTGCGCTTGGTGCGCGTCGTGGTGGAGGACGGCGTTGCCACGCCGCGCCCGTTGCGCATCGGGCTGTTTGGCGGCGCGTGAGCGGTTGTGCACTGACGTGCGTGCTCCCAACCGGGTGTTGAGTGACTCCTGAGGTCGTCAGGCTCAGACAGCCGCGCTCGGTGCACGGCCTTGCCGTGCGTACCACCAACGCCGACGAGGCGGACCCCACTCGGGCGCGCATCCCCGCGCTCTGGCAGTGCTTCCGGCAGAGCAGCGTGGCCGCACAGCTCGCCGGCCAGCCTGTGTACGGCGTTTACACGGATTACGCGACGGACGCCACCGGTGCGTACACATTGGTGGTCGGTGGAGCGCTGCCACCTGACGGCCCCTCGGTTCCGGAGCTCGTGTCCGTGCTCATCCCCGCCGGCCAGTACCTCGTCTTCACCGACAGCGGTGACCTCCCCGCCGCGGTATTGCGTGCCTGGCGACAAGTCTGGGCGTATTTTGCCCGTGCGGATGCTCCGGCGCGAGCCTTTTCCACCGATTTCGAGCAATACGACCCAGCCGATCCGACACACGTGCGCATCCATATCGCACTCTCCGCGGCCGTTCAACAGGCGCTTGCATAGGTCTCTGCGTACCAACCCGGCGGGGTTCGTCGTCTCCTATCCAGACTTCTGGGAGGCCGTACATTCAGGGCCAGCCGCCCACCAACGGAGGTCGTTATGACTGGGTTGTCCGCGCTGTGGCTGCCGATCCTGCTGTCATCGGTGATCGTCTTCGTCGTGAGCTCCGCGATCCACATGGCGTCGCCCTGGCACAAGAGCGACTACCCCAAGGTGCCGAATGAAGACAGGGTGAGAGACGCGCTTCGCGCGCTCGCCATCCCGCCGGGCGACTACAGGATCCCCCGCCCATCCAGCCGAGAGGAGATGCGCTCCCCGGAGTTTGCCGCGAAGGTGAAGCAGGGCCCGGTCATGGTGTTGACCGTCATGCCGAACGGCCCTATGGCGATGGGAAGGAGCCTCGTCCTTTGGTTCCTCTACGCCGCTGTGGTGGGGTGCTTCGCTGGGTACGTCGCGGGGCGCGCGCTGCCCGCCGGCGCGGAATCCTTTCGCGTCTTCCGGTTCGTCGGAGTGACCGCGTTCATCGGATACTCGGCTGCGCTGTGGCAGATGTCGATCTGGTACCGCCGTGCCTGGACCACGACGCTCAAGGCAACGGTGGATGGGTTGATCTACGCCCTCCTCACGGCTGGCGCGTTCGTGTGGCTGTGGCCGCACTAGCAGCGACCGGTCACTGACCTCCGGGGCGTCGCGCGCGCATCTCGGCCACGTTCTTGTCCCAGATTTTTTGCTGGTCGGCCGTCAGCACCGCGCGAATCTCGTCGTCCTGGCGGCGGAACAAGTCGCGCATCTTTGCCCGCGTCGCCGAATCGGGCGGGCTGCCTGGCGTGAACGCCGGCATCTGGGTGCTGTAGCGCGCCCGGATAGAATCGACCTTCGCCTGTTGCGCGGGCGTCAGGGTGATCTCTTTGAAGAGCGCCTGCATGCGCCGCTCGGCGAATCCCTGCCGTCCAGGGCCACCTCCCGAGGGTGGACTCTGCGCCAGCGCGGCGGACGCTGCAAATGCCAGGACCGCCATGGGCACAAGTGCGATGCGCAGCTTCATGTTCCCTCCTGTGGGTGGGGTGGGTGGGATAGCTCCAGCTTCACCCAGATCGTACGGCTGACGGCCCGAGATCGTTGGGCCTTGTGCCGAGCGCGGGGGCCCCCCTCACTTGCCTGGGGGCGCCTCCGGTGCGCAGTTTATGCTGTCCGGACGCAGCCCCGACCGCTGGCCCGAGCAGGTGATTCGTTCACCGGGGGAATATCCATGTCCAAGAGTGACGACCAGAGAATTGCCGCCCTGGCGAAGAAGAACGCCGCCAAGGCGGCCAAGGCGAAGCCGAGCCGGCGTCGCCGCTACGACGACACGCTTCCTCCGGAGCGAGAGGACGACGTGGATCTGCGCGACTTCTTTTCGGAGATGAAGAAGCGGGAGTTCTAGACGCCCGATTGACCCGTCCGGGCCGCGCCGCTTAAGTTCTTGTCCGATGCCCACCTACGAGTACAAATGCCCGGCGGGGCACATGTTCGAGAAGTTCTTTCCGTCGATGCACGACAAGCGCCGGGAGAAGTGTCCCACGTGTGGCAAGCTGGCCGAGCGACAGATCTCCGGCGGGGCGGGTCTCGTCTTCAAGGGGACCGGCTTCTACACCACCGACTACAAGCGGGCCGGTGAAAAGCAGGACCAGAAGGATCAAAAGGAACAGAAGGAACAGAAGGATCAGAAGAAAGACGCCAAGCCCGCGGCCGAGTCGAAGCCCGCCGGGAGCGCCAAGCAGAAAAAAGACTCCGGCGACAAGTGACGGCGCACGAGGCGATCGTCCGCGCCTTACGTGACGCGGCGCACGCGATCGGCGTGTCTGCGCTGCCGGAGTTCAAGTACGAAACGCCCCGGGACCCCGCGCACGGTGACGGCGCCACGAACCTGGCGCTGGTGATCGCGAGGATTCAGGGAAAGCCGCCGCGCGCCGTCGCCGAGCAGCTGGTGCGGGCGCTGCAGCTGCCGGCGGGCCTCGTCAAGAAGGTCGAAATCGCCGGGCCCGGGTTCATCAATTTCTTCCTCGCCGAAGCGCAGCTCGCCGCCGTGCTGCCGGCCGTGCTGGCTGCGGGCGAGCGCTACGGCTGCAGCGACGTGGGCCGCGGGCAGCGGGTCAACGTCGAATTCGTCTCCGCCAATCCGACGGGCCCGCTGCACGTGGGGCACGGCCGCGGCGCCGCTCTGGGGGACGCGATCGCGTCGCTGCTCGACTGGACCGGCCACGTCGTGACGCGCGAGTTCTACGTCAACGACGCGGGCACGCAGATCGACCGGCTCGCCAGCTCACTCTGGGCACGGGTCCAGCAGGCGGCCGGCCGGCGGGCGGAGATCCCGGAGGGCGGTTACCACGGAGAGTATCTCGTCGAGGTCGCCGAGAGGATCCTGGCGCGTGAGGGCCGGGCATTCGCCGACCTTTCCGAGCCGGAAGGCCTGCGCCGCTGTCGCGTCATCGGCGTCCAGTCCCTGCGCGCCGAGCAGGAGGAGGACCTGCGGCAGTTTGGGGTCCGGTTCGACGTGATCTTCCTCGAGTCCCGGCTCTACCAGGAACAGCTCATCGAGCAGACGCTCGCCGATCTCGCCAAGCGGCAGTACACGTACGAGCAGGACGGCGCGCTGTGGCTCAAGTCCACCGCGTTCGGAGACGACAAGGACCGCGTGCTGCGCAAGTCGGATGGCACCTACACCTACCTCATGCCCGACATCGCTTACCACCGCCACAAGCGGGAGCGCGGCTTCGAGCGCGCCATCGACATCTGGGGCGCGGATCACCACGGTTACGTGGCTCGTGTGCAGGCTGCGATGCACGCGCTGGGCTACCCCGCGGATTTCTTTCATGCCGAGCTGGTCCAGCTGGTGCGAGTGATGCGGGGTGGGGAAGAGGTGCGCTTCTCCAAGCGCACGGGCGAGTTCGTGTCGCTGCGCGACCTGGTTCAGGAAACTGGAGTGGACGCGGCGCGCTACTTCTTCTTGATGCGGCGGGGTGACTCGCAGTTCGTGTTCGACGTCGATCTCGCGAAGAGCCAGAAGGACGAGAACCCCGTGTACTACGTGCAAATGGCTCATGCGCGGATGAGCGGCATCTTCAAGGTGGCCGCGCGTGATCCAGCGTCCGTCACGCCGACGGGGGCGGACTGGAGCCTGCTGACGCAGCCCGAGGAGATCGATCTGATGAAGGAGCTCGCGGGGTTCCCCGGCGTCGTGGCGCGGGCGGCGGAGACGCTCGAGCCGCACCGCGTCACGGGCTATCTCGAGGGGCTCGCCCGCATTGCGCACGCGTGGTATCACAAGTACCGCGTGCTGGGCGAGGCCGAGGAGCGGGAGCGCCTGGTGCTCGGGGCGGCGGTACGGCAGGTGCTGGCGAACGGGCTGCGACTGCTCGGCATCACGGCGCCGGAGCGGATGTGACGGCCGGATTGCTCGTGGTGGGCTCGATCGCGCTGGATTCCGTGGCGACACCGTTCGGCGATACCGCCGACGCGCCGGGCGGCTCGGCGGTGTTCTTCAGTGCGGCGGGGGCGATCCTCCACCCCGTGCAGGTGGTGGGCGTAGTCGGCAGCGACTATCCGCTCGGCGCCCTCAAGGCGCTGGAGGCGCGCGGTGTGGACCTGGCGGGCGTCGAACAGATGCCCGGCGAGTCGTTTCGCTGGAAGGCGAAGTACTCCTACGACCTCTCCAGCCGCGAGACGCTCGACACGCGACTCGGCGTGTTCGCCCAGTTCCGGCCCAAGCTGCCGCCCAAGTTCCGCGATGCGCGCTACGTGTTCCTGGGCAACATCGATCCCGAGCTGCAGCTCGGCGTGCTCGACCAGGTGAAGAGCCCGACGCTCGTCGCCTGCGATACGATGAACTACTGGATCCACTCGAAGCGCGACCTGCTGCTCGAGCTGCTGCGCCACATCGACATCCTCCTGGTGAACGACTCGGAGGCCCGCGAGCTCTCGGGCGACTGGAACATCTACCGCGCGGCGCGCTGGATTCTCGAGCACGGCCCCCGCCGGGCCGTCATCAAGCAGGGGGAGCACGGTGCGCTGCTGGTGGATCGCGACGCGACGTTCAAGGTCCCGGCGTACCCGTTGCAGGACGTATTCGACCCGACGGGCGCGGGCGACGCGTTCGCCGGCGGCTTCATGGCCTATCTCGCGTCGACCGGCGACCTCTCCCCAGCCAATCTGCGGCGCGCCATGGTGTACGGCGCCGCCCTGGGCTCCTTCGCGGTGGAGGCGTTCGGCGTACAGGGGCTGGCCGGCGTCGCGCTCGCGGACGTGCGTGCCCGCGTGCGCGCCTTCAAGGAGCTCGTCCACTTCGAAGTGGACGAGCCCGCCGAGCCGTGACCGACCGGTACGCCGCGGCCGGCGTCGGTCTCGACCTCGCCGCGGAGGCGAAGCGTCGCATCGCCGAGCTGGTGCGCACCACGCGCACCACCCTGGCGCTCGGCGAGATCGGCGCGTTCGGCGGGATGGTGCGCGTTCCCTCCGGCTACGAGCGGCCCGTCCTCGTCCTCTCGACCGACGGCGTGGGGACCAAGGTGCTGGTCGCCGCGCGCGCCGGGATCCACGACACCGTGGGCGAAGACCTCGTGAATCACTGCGTGAACGACATCCTGGTCCACGGGGCGCGGCCGCTCGCGTTCCTCGACTACATCGCGACGGGCAAGCTCGAGCCCGACGTCGCCGCGGCTATCGTCGCCGGGACCGCGCGCGGCTGTCGCGCCCACGAGATGACGCTCGCGGGGGGCGAGACCGCTCAGCTCGCGGATCTGTATCAGCCGGGGCAGTACGATCTCGCGGGGACGATCGTCGGGGTCGTGGAAGAGGGCGCGGCGCTGCACGGTGACCGGGTGCGGCCGGGCGACGTGTTGATCGGCTACGCGTCGAACGGACTGCACACCAACGGTTACACCCTCGCGCGGCAAATCGTTTTCGAGACGCTGGGGCTGGACGTCGACCAAGCATTTCCGGAGGCCGGCCAGTCGGTGGCACAGGTGTTGCTGGCCGTGCACCGGAGCTACGCGACGGCCGTGACGCCGGTCCTCTCCCGTCTGCACGCCCTCGCCCACATTACCGGCGGCGGCATCCCGGGGAACCTGGAGCGCGTGCTGCCGCAGGGCTGCGAGGCGGTGGTCGACGCCAGGGGGTGGGGCTGGCCGGTGATCTTCCGGGTACTAATGCGGGCCGGCCGGGTGTCGCTCGGCGAAATGCGCCGTGTCTTCAACCTCGGAGTCGGCATGATCGCGATCGCCGGCCGCGACGACGTGGAGGCGATCACCGCGGCGGCGCGGCGCGTCCAAATCGAGACGTGGCTGATCGGCGAAGTCCGCGCCGGGACGCGCGGGGTCAAGTTTGCGGAGCGGTAGACGGGTCGCGAGTAAACTCGCGGCTCGGCCCTGTCAGTAAACTGACGCCGCTTGAGCGGCAGTGCCGAGCCGCGGCTTGAGCCGCGCCAATCGAGGAGGTAGCCATGCGTCAGTGGAGACTATCGATCATCTGTGCCGTAATCGCGTCAGTCTTGGCGGCGCCGCTCGCGGC
>DASPXE010000303.1:0-2127 GCA_035637455.1 Gemmatimonadales bacterium | reverse complement strand
CATCCAAACCTGGGTGGGGTTACGGTACTACTTCGCCGGAAAGTACGACGACGCGATCGCGGAGTACCGGAAGGCGTTGGAGCTGGACCCTGACTTCGCCCCCGCACACTGGCACCTCGGGTGGGCGTACGAGCAAGCAGGCCGGTTCAAGGAGGGCGTCTCGCAGGCCGAACGAGCGTTGGCCATAGACGGGGGGAATCTGGTCTATCTGGCCTCTCTCGGTCATGCCTATGCCCGGGCGGGGATGGAGCGCGAAGCGCGCGCAACGCTCGCTCGCTTGGCACTGGCGTCTACGAGCCGGCATGTCTCCTCCTATCACGTTGCCGCCATCTATATCGCGCTGGGGGATACGAACGCCGGGTTGGACTGGCTTGAGCGTGCGTATGACGAGCAATCCCCCTGGATCGGTTATCTGAGAGTTGACCCGCGCGTCGATCCCGTGCGCTCGCACCCGCGATTCGACAGCCTTCTCAGGAAGGCGCGACTGCGCTTCTGAGCCGCCAAGTCTGGGCTAGTCGAGCAGCCTTGGTAGTGAGATAGTTCCGCTGGTGATCGTCAACTCAAGGACCCTGGGGACGTAGGCGCGCTGACCCAGCGGCCGACAGGCGAGACCATCGCGCCAAGGGACGCGCGGCGCGCGTGCCGAGGAACCGGGGAGAAAGACCCGGAAGTCGTGGGCGGTGGGCTGGCTGGAAGAGTTCGACCGACCCTAATGCCCCCGTCTGAGCGCGCAGCTGCCTGTGGCGCCGCCGCAGCATGCCCCGCCGTGACGAAATAGAAACTCCGCTCGGACGCACGCGTGACGACGACGGAGCAACCTCCCGTGAAAGCGGTACTACGATCTGTAATCGCACAGGAGGCCGCCATGCCCACGCCCATGTCACGCCGCGCGTTCCTGACGAGTGCCGCCACAGCAGCAAGCGCCGCGGCGCTGGGATGCGATGATCGCTGGATCGTCCCACCGTCGCTCGCGGAGGTGGCGGGCGGGGGCCTGCTCGACCCGGCATCGTGCGGCATCGACCACGTCATCGTCTTCATGATGGAGAACCGCTCGTTCGACCACTTTCTCGGCTGGCTCTCGGGCGCCGACGGCAGGCAGGCGGGGCTGACCTACGTCGATTCCGCCGGCGTGTCCCACGCGACCTATCCGCTGGCCCCCGACTACCAGGGGTGCAGCTATGCCGATCCCGACCACTCCTACGCGGGGGGACGGGTGGAGTACAACGGCGGCGCATGCGACGGGTGGCTGCGCGCCAACGACATCTTCTCCATCGGTTACTACCGCCAGCAAGACCTCGCCTTCCTCGGCCGCGCGGTTCCCGACTGGACGTCCTTCGACCAATACTTCTGCGCCATCCTGGGCCCGACCTTCCCCAATCGCATCTACCAGCACGCGGGCCAGACCGACCGGATTGAAAACAGCTTCGACATCTCTCAGCTGCCGACGATCTGGGACCGGCTGGCCGCCCAGGGGGTGTCGGGCCGGTACTACTACAGCGACGTGCCGTTCCTGGGGTTGTGGGGGGCCAAGTACACGCCGATCAGTCGCACGATCGATGTGTTCTACGCTGACTGCGCCCTGGGGACGCTCCCGGCCGTCGCGTTCGTCGACGGGAGTTTCCTGCAGGAGCTGACCGGCACGGGCGCGGATGACCACCCCTACGGCGACATCCGCGCCGGCGAGGCGATGATGAACCGCATCTATACGGCGGTGACGCGCAGCCCCGCGTGGAGCCGCACGGTCTTCGTCATCAACTTCGACGAATGGGGGGGCTTCTTCGACCACGTCCCGCCACCGGTGGCGCCGATTCCCCCCGCCGACCAGGCGGCGGGAAACGCGGATGGCCGGCGCGGGTTCCGCACGCCCACTCTGCTGATCTCGCCCTTCGCCCGCCGGGCACATACGTCGCACGTCCTGTACGATCACACGTCGGTGCTGCGGATGATCGAGTGGCGTTGGGGCTTGGACCCCCTCACCGTGCGCGACGCGACGGCCAACAACCTGGCCGATGAGCTCGACTTCACGCAGGTCGATCCCACCCCGCCGCCGGTCTACTCCGTCCCCGCCGTCACCGGAGTGGTGTGTCCGGTCCGGCTGCCGGGCCTCGCGGCGCCGGTCCTGTCGCT
>DASPXE010000302.1:0-2726 GCA_035637455.1 Gemmatimonadales bacterium | reverse complement strand
GCGGCAGAGCTCAGGTTGCGCGACTCGCTGGGGCTCGACCTCCGGGCGCTGAACGGCACGCTGGTGGAGCGGGACGACGCGCGCCTGCTCTTCGAGGTGCGCACGGCGTCCGGGTCTCGTACCTTCGGGGGGCAGCCCCTGTACGAGCGGATCGCGCTCCCCCCGGCGGACGTACTTCGGGTGGACGTGCGGCAAGTGAATCGGCTCCGCACTGGGGTGCTCGTCGCCGGGCTCGCCGGGGCCGCGGCTCTGATCGTTGCGGGCGCGATCGGCGTTCTCCGGCCCGGCACGCCCGACCAGGGCGGGGGCGGGCCCCCTGAGCTGCGACGGCCGTGGTAACGCCTCGCGGTGAGGCAGCGGTTGCGATCGGGCTGCCGGTCACCGTCCCAACGACAGCACCCACGCCTCCGGGTGCAGCGCGGTGAAGTAGTAGATGAGCAGCGCCGCGCCCGCCAGCGTGACGTTCTTCATGAAGTGGGCCATCTGGTTCGCTGCCATCATCTGATCCTGCACACCCCAGAAGCGGTGCATCAGAAACGCCGTCGGGATCAGGAACAAGACCAACAGCAGCGCACCGGCTCGCGGCGCTACGCCGAACAGGATGCTCAAGCCGCCCGCGAGAATCATCAGGCCGCTGAGCCCGACCGCGAGCTTCGGCGCAGGGACCTTCTGGCTCGCGGCGTACTGACTCATCGGCCCGAGCTTCGTGAGGTGGGCTAGCCCCGAATTGATGAACATCGCCGCGAACAGGATGCGCCCGATCAGGAAGACGGCTTCCATGACGTAACCCTCCGCTCGATAGGTTGACCGCCTGCAGCAACCTGCTGCTCCCCCTCCCGGTTCCGATCTACATCGCAAAGATTATGGCGCCATGCGCAGCGCCTATCATGGCGGACGGGCGGACAGTCGGATAGTGGGACGGATGCTGATCGGGATCGTGCTCCTGTCCGTCAGTACGCCCGTCCGCCGCTCCGACTGTCAATCGCCCCGTGCCGCAAACCCCGAGCGCCCCACGGTGGCGACGCATGCCTACGCCGTCGCGCCCGGGTACTGGGAGCTGGAGCAGGGTTTTCGCGCCTATGGCTTCGGCCGCCTGTCCGAGGGGAGAGCGTGGGATTTTAACCTCAAGATCGGACTGCGGAATCATGTCCAGCTGGGCATCGCGGGAACGGGTCTCGCGTGGACCGACGGCGTGTCGGGGATCGGCGATCTGGGCCTCGCCTTGAAGCTGCGGACGGGGCTCGGTGAACGTGGAGCGCTCGCCGTGGTGCCCGGCGCGACGTTCCCGACAGGGAACCAATCGCTCGGTTTCGGCGCCGGGCGTCTGCTGGGCAGCCTGGTGGCGGTCTGGAGCGAGGACCTCGGCACGGTTTTCCACACGGATATCAACGTGGGGCCGGTAGGAATCGGCGCTGGGGAACCGGCGTTGTTCACATCGGTCGGCCTGAGCGCCGCAGTGGGGCGCTGGGGGCTGGCGGGAGAGTCGTTCCAGTTCACCAGCGGAGGTGCCGGGCCGGCACAGCAAGGGCTGCTCGGCGCGGTGCTCGTGACCCTCGCCGAGTGGGTCGTGGTCGACGCCGGCGGCGTGTGGGCGCGGACCGCGGCGACGCCCGACCAGCTGTTCGTGGGCGTGACGGCGAACCTGGGGCGTATCTTCAAGTAGCAGACCCCCTTGACTGAGTTCTGTCCGTCGGGTTAGCATTCCCGTCTGCGCACGAAGTTTTTGGGTGCGCCGTGCTTTGCTCTTTGAGAACTGATGGTCGAGCGTGTGGAGTGCGGCCCCGATACGAGCGATCACGTGGTCAGACACGTGACGCCATGGGGTTTCAACTCTGACGTGAAATTCGGACGACATGCGAACACAGTCGTTCGGCAGAGCTGTTCGAATTCTTCATTCATTGGAGAGTTTGATCCTGGCTCAGGACGAACGCTGGCGGCGTGCCTAACACATGCAAGTCGCACGGGATTGGGGGCAACTCCAGTTCAGTGGCAGACGGGTGCGTAACACGTGAGGAACCTGACCGACGGTGGGGGATAGCCGGCCCAACGGCCGGGTAATACCGCATATCCTCATTCGGGGGCATCCCTGGGTGAGGAAAGCAGCCGCAAGGTTGCGCCGGCGGGGGGCCTCGCGGCCTATCAGCTTGTTGGCGGGGTAATGGCCCACCAAGGCGACGACGGGTAGCTGGTCTGAGAGGATGGCCAGCCACATTGGGACTGAGACACGGCCCAGACTCCTACGGGAGGCAGCAGTGGGGAATATTGCGCAATGGCCGCAAGGCTGACGCAGCGACGCCGCGTGTGGGATGACGGCCTTCGGGTTGTAAACCACTGTCGGGAGGGACGAATACAGGGCGGCGAATAGGCGACCCTGGGTGACGGTACCTCCAAAGGAAGCACCGGCTAACTCCGTGCCAGCAGCCGCGGTAATACGGAGGGTGCGAGCGTTGTCCGGAATCACTGGGCGTAAAGGGCGCGTAGGTGGCCCGTTAAGTGGCTGGTGAAATCCCGCGGCTCAACTGCGGGGCTGCCGGTCAGACTGGCGAGCTAGAGCACGGTAGGGGCAGATGGAATTCCCGGTGTAGCGGTGGAATGCGTAGAGATCGGGAAGAATACCAGTGGCGAAGGCGTTCTGCTGGGCCGTTGCTGACACTGAGGCGCGACAGCGTGGGGAGCAAACAGGATTAGATACCCTGGTAGTCCACGCCGTAAACGATGGACACTAG
>DASPXE010000301.1:0-6646 GCA_035637455.1 Gemmatimonadales bacterium | reverse complement strand
GCATGCCCGACACTTTCCAGCGCGTGGCGGAGGCGTTGGCCGGCCGCTACCGCGTCGAGCGGGAGCTTGGCGCGGGGGGGATGGCGACCGTCTATCTTGCCTTCGATGTCAAGCACCATCGCAAGGTCGCGGTCAAAGTGCTGCGCCCCGAGCTGGCCGCCGCGCTCGGGGGCGATCGGTTCACGCGGGAGATCGAGACCGCAGCCCAGTTTCAACACCCCCACGTCCTGCCGCTGCTGGACTCGGGCGAAGCAAGCAGTTTCCTCTATTACGTCATGCCGTACGTCGAGGGCGAGTCGCTGCGCGACCGGCTCGCGCGACACGGCGAGCTCCCAATCCACGATGCGGTGAAGATCCTCATCGAGATCACGGATGCGCTTGCCTACGCGCACGCGCATGGCGTGGTGCATCGCGACATCAAGCCGGATAATGTCCTCCTGTCCGGTCGCCATGCGCTCGTAATGGACTTCGGCGTGGCCAAGGCGCTGAGCGAAGCCACAGGCCGCCAGCAGCTCACGACCGCCGGGATCGCGCTCGGCACGCCGGCGTACATGGCGCCGGAGCAAGCGGCCGCGGATCCGCACCTCGATCATCGCGTGGACATCTACGCGGTGGGGGCGCTCGGTTACGAGTTGATCGCCGGGCGCCCGCCATTCACAGCAAGCTCCACCCGGGAGGTGCTCGCCGCGCACGTGTCGCAGCCGCCCGAGCCAGTGACCAAGTGGCGCCCCGCGTGCCCGCCGGCGCTCGCCGAGATCATCATGAAGTGTCTCGAGAAACGGCCGGCCGACCGATGGCAGACCGCTGACGACCTGCTCGCCCAGCTCGAGCCCCTTGCGACGCCGAGCGGTGGAACGACGCCGACCGTCATGGCGCCCCCGGCGGCGCAGCCGCACCGGGCCGCCGGGCCGCGCGGCGTCGTCGCCGCTGTGGTCTTTATCGCGGTGGTAGCGGTCATCGCCGTGCTCCTGCGGAACCGCCCATCGGTCCTCGAGCTCGAGCGCCGCACGCCGGTGACGCTCGACCCCGGCCTCGAGCTCGATCCGGCCCTGTCGCCGGACGGAAAGCTCGTGGCCTACGTCGCGGGTACGCCAGGGCAGACGAGGCTTTTGGTGCGACAGGTGGACGGAGGCGCCCCCGTCGCGGTGGTGTCGGAGCCGGGCGGTCAGCGATTCCCGTTCTGGACACCGGACGGGAAGCGTATCCTGTTCCAGGCGGCGCGCGGCATCGAGATCGTGCCGGCACTGGGGGGTACCCCGCGCTTGCTGATCGCGGCGTCGGGGTCGTCCCTCCTCGCTGGCCCGGTCGCGCCGGACGGACGATTGTTTCTGTACCTGTCAGGCGACTCGCTCTACGTACGGCCCCTCGAGGGAGGCGCGCCGCGCGTCATCGTCACGGGCAAGGAGCTCCACTCTCCAGCTTGGTCGCCGGACGGTCGCCGCATTGCCTACGTCGTGGGCAACGTCGGCTTCGTCACCACGGCGACCCTCGGGAACATCGCCGCCAGCAGCATCTGGGTCGTGTCGGCGGAAGCCGGCGCACCGATACGCGTAACGGACGAGCAGTCGCTCAACGTCAGTCCTGCGTGGGCGCCCGGCGCACTCGGGTTGCTCTACATCTCGACCCGCGACGGCGGCCCAGACGTCTATCAGGTCGCCCTGACCGGCTCGGGTCGGCCCCGCGGGTCCCCAGTGCGGCTCACGACCGGGCTCGGCGCCCGCGGCATCAGTGTCGCGGCGGACGGCACGCGTCTCGCTTACGCGGTGTTCGCGGAACGGTCGAACGTCTGGTCGCTCCCCCTTTCCGCTCTCGGGGCGGGGGCGGTCTCGATCGCGCGAGCGGTGCCCTTGACCCTGGGCAACCAGACGATCGAGACGGTCGCCCTGTCCCCCGACGGCGCGTGGCTTGCGTTCGACTCCGACCGGAGCGGCGTGCAACAGATCTACCGCGTCCGCCTAGCCGGGGGCGAGCCCGAGCAGGTCACCAGCGAGTCGGCGGGGGCGTTCTTTCCCAGATGGTCGCCCGACGGCCGGGAGATCTCATACCACTCTTTCCGCGAGGGGCTGCGGCGCGTGTTCGTGCTGCCCGCGGAGGGTGGAACACCGGTGCAGGTCGCGACCGGACCGGACGACCTCAGCGGCGCGCAGTGGTCGCCCGATGGCCGACGCCTGCTGCTGCTCGCGAACATGGCCACCAGTAACCCGACGTGGGACGTCGTCACCCGCCAAGCGGACCGTAGTTGGTCGGCGCCGCGGCGCCTGCCGGTGGTGATCGGGGCGGACACTACTCAGTGCGGTATCGGGGACTGGTCGCCCGACGGGCGCCTGATTGCGTGCGTCTGTCGGCCAGGGCTCGTCGTCCTCGCCGCCACAGGTGGGCCTGGCAGGCTCCTCGCGCCTGCGCCCAGGCCGACGTTCACTGCGCAGTGGGCTCCGCCGCAGTGGTCCTCCGACAGCCGGCTGATCTACTACCTCACGGCGGACTCGGCCGGCGTGCACGGCGTGAGCGCCGTCCCGGTAGCGGGCGGCGCACCGCGCGTCGCGGTCCGCTTCGACGATCCCACGCGTCCGTGGCACCGCTACGGGTTCTTCGTGAGCAGGGATCGCTACTATTTCACGCTCGGCGACCTGCAAAGCGACATCTGGGTAGCGGAGCTGGGGCGGCGGTGAACCCCTTGAGGTCAAGCCTCACATTTCGTTGCGGTGTGGGGCTTTTTCCTTCCCTACCCCACCCCCCCTGTACGTGCATCAGGCGGTCCGTCACACCGGCCGGCCTTTGAGGGCGACGATCGACTGCGGGTGTTACCCTGCCGGATGCCTCACCGGAAACGCGTCTCGCCCGAACTCGTCGCCCGACTCCGCGCCGCGGACTCGACTACGCCCTTGCCCCAGTTGGAGTGACCAGAAAACTGCGAGACGCCCCGAAGGCGCTCGAGTGTCGTGCTCGGCGCGAGATCAAAAGCGATGAGTGTAGCCGAGGAAGATGAGGTATTCGGCCAGGTCGCCGCCACCCGTGAAGCTCCGTTGCTGGTCGATCGAGCTCCGTTGGAAATCCTGATGCACCCGGACCGGCAAGCTCAACGTGAACTCCTCGTCTCCCCGCCGCAGGGCGATGCCGGGATCGAGATACAGCGAATAACCCGGCCGCCGAAAACTGTTGTCCCTGCCGCCAATTAGGTCGCCTTGCGGGATCCCGTCGATCCGCCCCCCGAGACTCAGCGAAATCCCCCGCGCGGGCGCCAGGGCATAGGCCATGCCGGCGCGCGCCAAATAGACGTCGGGAACGGCGAGATGGACGACGGGCGTCCCCGGTATCGGCGATGCGACTTCCGTCGACTCGCGCGGGCTGATCAGGTAGGCCCCGAAGAAATACGCACTCGTGCGGGTCAAAACCTGCTTGTAAGCTTGGGCCTGCACCATGATCCCCCAACCGCCGTCCCCCAGCTCGATCGCCTGGTCCACCGGGCGTTGCACGGGCGGGGCATTGGGCAGGAAGAAGTCGTCCTTGAACTCGTAGGCGCCGCTCGGCGTCTTGATGCCGAGCCCGAGCGCGACGTTCCCCGCGACGTCCACCTTCGGGTCCAGCAGCCAGAGGTTGCCTACCAGGTTGACGTCGCCCAGTCCGTGCGCGCTCACCTTGTGGCGCGCCGTGTCGGCATAGAACCGCGAATGCGTGCCGTAAGAAAACGGCAACGTCAGGGTCAGGCTCAGCCGGTCGGAGAGCCCGTAGGACACGCTGAAGTCGAGCGAGTTGATGTTGAGGTACAGCGGTTGCCCGAAAGGCGCTCTGGCCTCGTTCACCTGCGTGCCGACATACCACTCGTCAGCCGTGAGGCGACGGTACGCCACGCCGACCTGCCACTCGCCCGCCCCGATGAAACTGTTTCGCTGTCCGCCCAAACTGGGGGATGTGAAGCGAACCGGCATTCAGCCCTGCCCGAACGCCTCCGGGGGCGCAGCGAGGATGCCAGCCACGATGCCAAGCGCCGCCAGGCATCGGCGCTGCAAGGTCCATGAGCCACGCGACACGGTGTGCTCCTGTTGAAGGGGTTGGGGTGCCAAGATTGCCGTCGGCGCGTGATCTCCTCGTGATTGTGATGTGACCCGGTTGCCTAGGGCCTCGGCAGGATCGTGGCGAGGTCCTGGTCGAGCGACTCGTGGGTCATGGGTCCACTGTGCACCGCGCGCACGACACCCGACGAATCCACGAACACTGTGCTCGGCACGCCGATGAGGCCGTACCGCCGGCGCACTTTGCCCCGCTCATCCAGCGCGACCGGAAAGGGTAACCGGAACTCGTCGACGAAGCGACGGATGTCGTGGACCGGGCGGCCCCGCAGTGCCGAGAGTGATGCCTGGCCCCCCAGCCAGCGTCTTGAGCTCGAACTCCGGCGCGGGTTGGCCGACCTGCGGTACCCACGCCTTCCACGCCAGCAGCGCGCCGAAGAGAACGATCGTGACGCATGCCCCGCGCCGCCTCACGGCGGCAACCCCACTTCGTGGACCAAGGCCTGGAACCGTGGGTCCGCGCGCAGCGGAGCCCAACGGAGATCGCGGTTGAGCCACACGAGCCAGTGCGTGCGTTCCCGGACGCCCTGCGCCAGCCACGCGAAGGCGCTGTCCCTCTGCCCCAGCGCCGTATGCACCAGCGCCACCGCGTACGCGGTTACGTACTGCCGCCGCGACAGGGAGTCCATGCGCACAAGTGCCGCCTGAGCTTCCCGGCGCCGACCGAGGACCCCGTACACGTACCCTTCGGCCGCCACCGTGGGCACCCAGTTCCGCAGCGGGCCGGTCGTCGCGTACTGCGACAGCGCGCTGTCCATCTGGCCCTTGGCCTGGTAAACGCGGCCCAGATAGAGGTGCCCGAGGGTGAAAGTCGAGTCCATCCGCAGCGCGACCTGCAGCTCCCGCTCGGCGTCATCCTGGCGACCGCTGTAATGCAGCACCCACCCCGTCGTACAGTCGATCGACGGGGAGAGCGGGTCCAAGTCCTGGGCGCGGCGCTCGTGGGCCATGGCTTCGTCATACCGGCCCATCGCTGTGAGGAACAGGCCGTACCACTCGTGACCGGTCGCGTAGCTCGGGTTCAAAGCAAGCGCGTGTTGGAATTCCCGATCCGCGCTGGCCCAGTCCCAGTAGTAATACATTCTGACGAACCCGAGCGTGGCATGCGGCTCGGCGAGCGTGGAGTCCAGCTGCAGGGCATGGAGCGCGGCGGCCTCCGCCTTGCGGAACGCGTCGCTGGGGGAAAGCAGGCCGCCGTAGCCGAGCTGGACGTAGGCGTCCGCCATCCCGGAATAGGCCAGGGCGAACGTGGCATCGAGATCGAGCGCCCGCGTGAACAGCTGGATCGACTTGAGGAGTCCCGGTCCCCGCTTGTTCCACCAGTAGCGTCCCTGGATGTAGAGGTCGAGCGCCTCCGGATCGAGTGGCCGGGCGCTCGCCAGCTCGGCCTGCTGGGTCGGCGTGAGCGCGCCCCGCAACTGTCGGGTCACCGCCCGGGCCACTTCGCGCTGCATCCGCAACAAGTCCCCACGAGTCCCTTCGTAGCTTTGAGCCCAGATGGTGCGGTCCTGTTTCGCGAGCACGAGGTGCGCCGTCATGTAGACGGTGTCGCCGAGACGCTGCACTGTGCCTGAGACGATGGCGTCGGCGTGCAGCGTACGCGCGATATCCTGAACCGTTTTTGCCGGGTCGCGGTAGGCCATCATCGTGCGACCGTTGATCACCCGCAGTGCCCCACCCTGCGCGAGATCGGTGATGAGTTGCTCTGTCAGGCCGCTGGCCAAATACGACGGCGTGCTATCCCCGCTCAGATCCTCGAGCGGCAGCACCACCACAGTAGCGCGCTCGGGATCGAACGGCGGCCGCCGGTTGGCGAAGGCCGCCAGGTATCCGATCAGCGCCACAACGCCGCCGATCGCGAGATAGACGAGCGCCCGGCGCGCGCGCAGCGCGGGGCCCGCCACCGTCTCGGCAGGCGCGACGGACGGGCCCGCGGCACGGGTTTGCAATCCGACCGCTGTCCGGTGTCTGACGCTTTGGATCAGCGCCAGCGTCTCAGGCGCCGGCAGAACGTCGTATTCCTGTTTCAGCCGCCGCGCAAATTCGTCATAGGCGCCGATAGCGCCGGACCGGTCCCCCAGATCATCGAGGAAGGCGATGAGATGGGCCAGCTCCCCTTCGTCCTCGGGCGCGAACCCGGCCGCCCGCCGCGCCAGCGCCGCCGCGTCGCTCCGATCCCCGTTCACTCGATACCCGTCCGCCAGCGCCCAGGCACTCGCTGCCGCGCGGCGGCGCAGGGCGATTCGCTCCTCTTCCACCCACCGCTCGAGCTCGGGCGCCGCCTCAGAAACGAAGAACCCGTCCAGAAAGTCGCCCTGAAAGAGATCCAGGGCTTCGGCGTCCCGCCCCGCCTCGCAGGCCTCCATAAATGCGGTTGCGTCACACCGCAACACGCCGCGGTCTACCCCGATTTCCTCTTCGCCGCGACTCACGATGATGCCCTCGCCCAGCGAGCGGCGAAGGAAGCGCAGCGCCTGGCGCAGCGATCCCCGTGCATGCTCCTCGTCCAGCTCGGGCCAGAACAGCGCGACCACGGTGTCCCTGCGACGGAAGCCTGAGGATCCGGCGAGGGCGAGGTA
>DASPXE010000300.1:0-1516 GCA_035637455.1 Gemmatimonadales bacterium | reverse complement strand
GCAGGGCTCTCGATGGTCGCGATACGCCGACACATGGACCACTGGGCAGGATGGGGGCTGGTGGTGTCGCTCGGCTACGTTCTCCTGACGCTGATCTTCCTGTCTCGGTTTGAACGTCAGCTCGCGGCACTCCGGGCCGGTCCGGAGCCGGACTCCGCTCGTCAGAGGGCGCTGCGCCGACGGGCAGCCGCCGTGGCCCTGCTCAACCTGCTGCTCCTGGTGTCGGCCGTATGGGCGATGGTCTACAAACCCACCTTCTGAGGAGTGCCTTATGACGATCATGGCAAGAATCCGGGACGAGCGCGCGGCCGATGACGCGTTACCCTCCCTGCTGAGCGTAGCGCGGGTGACGGCGTTCGTGGGCGGCCCGCTGTTTCTCGTGGGTGTCGTCCTTCACCCGGCACGCGACGGGATCGGCGTGCACGCCGCTGGCGCGATGTACGGGATCACACACGCATTGCAGGCCTTTAGTCTCCTCCTTCAAGCGGTCTGTCTGGTCAGCGTGTATGCGGCCGGCGTCCCACGGTTCGGCCGTCGGGGCCTGTCGGCGTTCTTCAGCGCCCTGGTCGGGACGCTGCTCTGGTTCGGGCTCATCGCCATCGACGGGAGCCGGAATCCCGTCGTAGCTAGGTACGCCCCCGCCCTAGTGCACACCCCTGCCGATTTCGAGCCCGGAGTCGCCATGATTATTCTGCCGGCGCTGGTTCTCTTTCCGATCGGATATGTGCTGCTGGCACGGCTGCTGGTGGGCGTTGGCGCCAAGTGGCCCGGGCTCCTGCTCGGGGTCGGCGCTGTCCTGTATGTGCTCGGGGGCCTCTGCATCTTCGCGCTCGGCCCGCACTCTCCCCTCATCCAGACGCTCGAGATCTCGGGCGCGGTGCCCTACGCGCTCGGCTTCGTGCTGCTCGGCCGCGAGGGTGTGGCGGAGCGCGCGCCGGAGGCGACATGATTCAGCACCGGCGAGCGGTGAGGCGAGGTGACGCAGCGAGTGTGCGAGAGCGCATCCTCGCCGCAGCCGTCGCGCTCTTGCACGAAGGGGGGATCCAGGGTTGGTCTCAGGTACAGGTCGCTCGCCGGGCGAAGGTGCGGCAATCGCATGTCACCTACTACTTCCCCAAGCGACACGACCTGATCGACGCACTCGCGCAGCACGTGACCGGAGGCATGGCTCTGGCCCTCCGAGGCGTACTCGAGTCGGCCGAGGGGCGCGACCTCCGCCCAGTGCTCCGGCGGCTTGCACGAGACATCGCCGCCCGTGAGCACATGAGGATGTTCACCGGGCTGATCGTGGAGGCCGACCACGACCCGAAGCTGCGCGCCATCCTCGTGCGGTGGACACTCAGCTTGCAGGAGACGCTGGCAACAGCTCTCGGCGGCCAGGGGGCGATCGAGCGGTCGCGGCTCATCCTCGCTGCCATGTGGGGTTTCGGGCTGTACGAGTTCGCCATGGGCCCCAGTAACACACTCGATCTCACTGATTCGTCCCTTGCCTGCCTCGCCGGCAGGACACGCACGG
>DASPXE010000299.1:0-8859 GCA_035637455.1 Gemmatimonadales bacterium | reverse complement strand
CCGATCCACCGTGTTCGTCGAGCCCCCCGAGGTCATCGAGCTCGGCAACGCGCTGCGCGCCGCTGAGGCGGAGCAGCAACGCGAAGTGCTCCGCGTGCTGCGCGAGCTGACCGACCTGTTGCGCCCGCGGCGCGACGCCCTGGCCGCTGCGTGGGAGATGTGCATCGCGTTCGATGACTTGTGCGCCCGCGCGCGCTACGCCGTCGAGGTGAACGGCTTCGCGCCGGCGATCGGCACGGGCCCGCTCACGATCCGCAACGGCCGCCACCCATTGCTCGTTCCGTCCTCACCCCCTGACCCCCTCTCCGCAATGCGGAGAGGGGGAACCACGATTCCTCCCTTCGTTCCCCCTCTCCACAAAGTGGAGAGGGGGTCAGGGGGTGAGGACCTCGAGCGGGGGTCAGGGGGTGACGTCGTACCGTTCGACCTGGTGCTGGCGCCCGACGAGGTCACGGTGCTCGTTTCCGGTCCGAACACCGGCGGCAAGACGGTGCTCATCAAAGCTGTGGGGCTGCTCTGCCTGATGGCGCAGAGCGGCATCATTCCGCCGCTCGGCCCGCAGTCCGCGCTCCCGCTGTTCGGCGCCGTGTTCGCGGATATTGGGGACCGGCAGTCGATCGCCGCGAGCCTCTCGACGTTCTCGGCCCACGTGGCCGCGCTGCGCGACATCCTGGAGCATGCGGGGCAGGGCGCCCTGGTGTTGCTCGACGAGATCGGGAGCGGCACCGACCCGGCGGAGGGCGGAGCGCTCGCGGCAGCGGTGCTGCGCACGCTGACGCGCCGCCGCGTCGTGACGCTCGCCACCACCCACCTCGGCGCGCTGAAGCAGCTGGCGGCCGAGACGGTGGGCATCGTCAACGCCTCGCTCCAGTTCGAGGCCGAGACGCTGACGCCGACCTATCGCTTGCTGAAGGGCGTCCCCGGCCGGTCGTACGGGCTCGCCATCGCGCGCCGGCTCGGGATCGCGGCCGACGTCCTGACAATGGCGGAGCGCGCCGTGCCGGACGCCGAGCGCGCGCTCGACGCGTTGCTCGCGACGGTGGAAGCGCGCGCCCGGGAGCTCGAGACGCAGGCCCAGGAGCTGGCCGCGCGCGACGCGGCGCTGCGCGAGGATGCGGCGAAGCTCGACGCGCGCGGCGACGCAGTCGCCACCCGCGAGCGCGAAGTGCGAGCCCGTGCCCTGGCGCTCGAGCGCGAGGCCCGCGAGCAGGCGCGTGCCTACCTGCTCGAGGCACGTCGCAAGGTCGAAGCCGCTTTGGGACGGGCGCGCGCCGCAGTGGACGAAGCGACGGCGCGGGAGGCGCGGCGGCTGGTCGAGCAGGCGATCGAAGCAACGACCGAGGAAACGGCCGATGAAAAGGCCGAGCAAGCCGGGGAACGGGGAAAGGGGAAGGCGTGGGTGTCGCTCGAGGACCTGAAGCGGACGCGCGGCAAACCATCGCAGATCGCCCGACCGTCCGACCGCCTGACCGCCGCCGTTGCGACCGCCGAGATCTCGCTGCGGGGGCTGCGGGTCGACGAGGCAGAGACACGGCTCGTCAAGGCGCTCGATGAAGCCGTGCTCGCCGATCTCCCCTACCTCCGGGTGATCCACGGCAAAGGGACGGGAGTGATCCGCAAACTGGTGCACGACCTCCTCTCCGCCGACTCCCGCGTGAAGCGGTTCGGCTTCGCGCCCGCCAACCAGGGCGGCCACGGGGTGACGATCGTGGAGTTTACGGCATGAGTCTGATCCCCGACGACGTGATCGAGCAGGTTCGTGAGGCCGCGGACCTGGTCGGGATCATCGGGGAGCAGGTCGAGCTCAAGCGCACCGGCGCCGACTACCGCGGCCCCTGCCCGTTCCACGGCGGCACCCATCGCAACTTCGCCGTCATCCCGAAGAAAGGGATGTTTTACTGCTTCGTGTGCCACGAAGCCGGCGACGTCTTCACCTTCTTCATGAAGCGCCTGGGCATGGACTATCCGACCGCCGTGCGCGAAGTCGCCCGCCGGGTCGGGATCACGATCCCCGAGCGCGGTCCGGGCGGGGGGGGAGGCCCCGATCCCCACGAGCCGCTCTACGATGCCGTGGCCACGGCCGCCGACTGGTTCGGCCGCCAGTTGGGGGAAGGCCCCGAAGCAGAGGTGGCACGGGATTACCTCGGCTCCCGGCACGTCGAGCTGGAAACGGCGCTCCCCCTCGGCCTGGGCTACGCGCCCCGGGGAAAGGCGTTCCTCGACGCGATGAAAGGATTGGGGCTGCGTGACGAGGTGTTGCTCGAGGCGGGGCTCGTAGTTAAACGGGAGGACGGCACGCTGGCTCCGCGGTTCCGCGGCCGGCTGCTGTTCCCGATCCACGAGCAGCGCGCCCGCATCGTGGGGTTCGGCGGCCGCATCCTGGGCGAAGGAGAGCCCAAGTATCTCAACTCCCCGGACACCCCGATCTTTCACAAGGGGCGGCTGCTCTACAACCTGCACGCAGCGAAGCACGCCATTCGCAAGGCGGAACGGGCGATTCTCGTGGAGGGCTATTTCGACGTGCTCCGGCTCTCGCTCGCGGGCGTGGAGGAGGTGGTGGCCCCGCTCGGCACCGGCCTCACCTCCGACCAGGCCCAGCTGCTCCAGCGCCACGCTCCGCACGTGATCCTGCTGTACGACTCCGACGAGGCCGGGTTGCGCGCCACGTTCCGCGCCGGGGATGAGCTGCTGCGCGAGCGACTGCGCGTGAGCGTCGCGAGCTTGCCGGCGGGCGAGGACCCCGACACGCTGGTGCAGCGCCGGGGCGCTGCCGGTCTCGAGCCGGTCCTCAAGGATGCCGTGGATGTGTTCGAGCGGAAGATCCAGATCCTCGATCGCAAAGGCTTCTTCGGCACCCTGCCCGGCCGGCGACGGGCGCTCGACCGGCTCCTGCCGACCATTCGCGCGGCGGCGGATCCGATTACGCGGGAGCTCTATATCTCCCGTGCAGCGGAGGTGGCGGGGGTCCGGAAGGACGTGTTGGAACGGGAGGTTGGTACGGGGCTCGGGGCTCGGGGTGCGGGACTCGGAGCCTCCGACCCCCGACCCCCGAGCCCCGAGCCCCGAGCGCTCCCGGCCAGCGCCGAAAAGACGCTCCTGCTGCTGATGCTGGAGGGAGAGCCGTGGCGCTCCCGCGTCACCGATGCGGTCGACGCCGAAGAGTTCGAGTTCGTCCCCTACCGCGAGGTGTTCGAAGCGATTGTCGACGACGCGGTGCTCTCGCTCAGCGAGATCTCCGCGCGCGCCTATGAGGAGCTCAAAGCCGAAGGGCTGGGCGATCGCGATGCGAACACTCTGTACGAGCGAGCGGTGAACTGGATCGAGGCGCGCCGGCTGGAGCGGCAACTGGAGGAGCTCGACCGGCGCCTCCCGTTCGAGAGCCCCGAGGTGCAGGCGTCGCTGATCGCGGAAAAGCGTCGCGTGTTCGACGAGCTGCGCAAACGGTATCCGCGTTACAAGATCGCTATGAGGAGGCGAGGTGCATCCGGAACTTGAGGCGTTGCTGGCGCTGCAGCAGAAGGACCAGGCGGTCACGGCGACCGACGAGGCGCTCGCAGCGCTCGCACCCGCGGCCCAGGCGCTGGACGAAGCGCAGGCCACGGCGGAGCGGGCGCTGGCCACGGCGCGGGCGGGGATTCAGGCGGCCCTCGACCGGCGCGACGAGCTGGAGGGAAAGATCGCCAACTACCGCAACATGCAGGAGCAGCGCCGGCAACGGCTCGAGTGGGTGCGAGGGGCGAAGGAGGCGTCGACGCTCATGGCCGAGCTCGATCTCGCGCGCTCGGTGCTGGCGAAGGAGGAAGCCGAGTTCATGCGCTCGGGCGACGCGGTGACGGAAGCCGAGCGGCGCGCCGCGGAGGCCGAGAAGGCGCTGCACGAGCTGCGGGCGCGGCAGGCGGCCGAGCGCGAGGCGCTCGCCGGACGACGCGACCAGATCGCGGGCGAGCGGGAGCGCGCGGTCGCCGAGCGGGAGGAGGCGGCCGCCCGCGTGAGCGCCACGATGCTGGCGCGCTACGAGCGCATCCGCCGCGGTAAGGCGCCGCTCGCGCTCTACTCCCTGCACGCCGATGCCTGTGGTCACTGCTTCACCGCGGTCCCGACGCAGCGCCGCGCGCTGATCCAACGCGGTGTGTCGATCGAGGGCTGCGAGGCCTGCGGCGTGCTGCTGTACGCCAAAGAATGATCCCCGCCCGCTGGGCAGTCGCCGCGCCGCCTGATCCCGGCCTCACGACCGCGCTCGCCGACCAGTTGCATATCCCTGAGCCGCTGGCCGCCATCCTGGTGCAGCGCGGGCTCACGGCTCCCGAGCGCGCCAAGGCGTTCCTCCGGCCCGGCCTCGAGCGCCTCTCCGACCCCCTCGCCTGGCTCGACATGCAGCACGCGGTCGAGCTCGTGGCGCGCGCCGTGCGCGCCGCAACGCCGATCCTGGTGCACGGCGACTACGATGTGGACGGCCAATGCGCGGCGGCGCTGCTCACCCGCGTGCTGCGCAGCGTGGGCGCGCAGGTCCAGGCGTTCGTGCCGCATCGCCTGCGGGACGGTTACGATTTCGGCGCGGCCGGCCTGCGGGAGGCCCAACGCATGCGCGCCGGGCTGGTCATCACGTGCGACTGCGGGATTACCGCCGTGGCGGCGGTGCGCGCGGCGCGGGAGGCCGGGATCGACGTCATCGTGACCGACCACCACCTCCCCGGCGACGAGCTGCCGCCCGCCTCCGCCGTGCTCGACCCGCGCCGCCCTGCCTGTCCCTCCCAGGACAAGGACTTGTGTGGCGCGGGGGTCGCCTTCAAGCTCGCCCAAGCGCTCATGCCGGCGCTCGGTCAATCGTCCAATCTGCCGCTTCACTTCCTCGATTACGTGGCGCTCGCGACCGTGGCGGATGTGGTCCCCCTTACCGGTGAGAACCGCATCCTCGTGCGCCACGGCCTGAAGATGCTCGCCGATTCGCGTTGGACGGGCCTGCGGGCGCTGGTCGAGGCGGCGGGGCTCGCCGGGCGGCCGATCAAGGCGGGGCATGTGGGGTTCATCCTCGCCCCCCGTTTGAACGCCGCCGGCCGCATCGGCGAGCCGGCCGAAGGGCTGCGCCTGCTGCTCGCCGATGACCCCACCGAGGCGGCGGCGATCGCCCGCGAGCTCGAGACCCTGAACGCGCGCCGCCAGGAGCTGGACCAGCGGATCCTCGACGACGCGGTGGAGCTGGCCGAGGCGACGCTCCGGCCCGAGGACCGGGCGCTGGTGCTCGCGGCCGACGGCTGGCATCCCGGGGTCATCGGGATCGTGGCCTCGCGTCTGGTGGAGCGCTACGGACGCCCGACCTTCCTGATCGGCTGGGAGGAGGGAGGCGACACAGGCCGGGGTTCCGGCCGGAGCATCGTGGGCTTCGACCTGCACGAGGCGCTGCGCAGGGTCGGGGCTCACCTCGAGAAGTACGGCGGCCACACGATGGCGGCCGGGCTCACGATCCGGCGGCAGCGCTACGAAGCGTTCCGTGTTGCGTTTCTGGACGTGGCGGGCGAGCTTCTTGGCCCCGACGACCTGGTGCCCGCCCAGCGCGTAGACCTGGAGCTGCCGCTGGGATTGGTGAGCGCCGAGCTGGAGCGGCTGATGCGCTACCTGGAGCCCTGCGGTCCCGGGAATCCCGCGCCCGTCTTCGGAGTGCGCGGCGCGCGCGCGGTCGGCGCCCGGCGGGTGGGGACGAACCACCTGCGTTTCACCCTCGACGACGGCTCCGGGGTGCTGCCGGCCATCGGGTTCCGGTGGGCTGACGTCGTGCCGGATGCCTGGCTGGCGCACCCGCTCGACGTGGCGTTCCGGCTGGAGCGGGACGAGTGGGAGGGGAGAACGACGCTGCAGGCCAGAGTCGCGTCTCTGGCGCCGAGCGCGTGAACAATGCGGAATGCGGAGTGCGGAGTGCGGAGTTTATCGGTGGGGGTCGTGCCGCGCGACCTTGCCCTGCAATTCCGCATTCCGCATTCCGCACTCCGCACTTGTCTCTCATGATCCGCATCATCGCCGGCGAGTTCAAGGGTCGCCGCCTGAAGACTCCCGCGGGCGATGCCGTGCGGCCCACCGCCGACCGGGTACGCGAGGCGTGGTTCAGCATCCTGCAACGCGCGATGCGCGGCGCCCGTGTGCTCGATCTGTTCGCGGGGTCGGGGGCGCTCGGCCTCGAGTCGCTGTCGCGCGGCGCGGCGACAGCCGAGTTCGTCGAGCTGAATCGCTTCGCGCTATCGGCCCTCAAGGCGAATATCAAGACGCTCCACGTGGACGACCGCGCCATGGTCCGCCGTCTGGACGCGCTCAAGTTCGCCGAGCGGCTCCACCCTGGGCAGTATGACGTCGCCTTCGCCGATCCGCCGTACGCGGGCGACCAAGCGGCGCGCCTCGTGGCCATGTTTCGGGTGAACGCCTTCGCGCGCATCTTCACGATCGAGCACCCCGCGGACCGGCCCATCCCGGGCGACGACACGCGCCGTTACGGGGACACCGCCGTCACCTTCATCTACGCCCCATGAGCAGTCCGCGCATCGCCGTCTATCCCGGGTCGTTCGATCCGATCACGCGGGGCCACGAAGACCTGATCCGGCGCGCGTTCACGTTCGCCGACCGCGTCGTCGTCGCCGTGGCCGTGAACGTCACGAAGCAGCCCCTGTTCACGCTCGCTGAGCGGGTGGCGCTCATCCAGCAGGCGGTCGCGACTCCCGACGTCGATGTCCGCTCGTTCGAGGGGCTCCTCGCCGAGTTCGCCCGCTCGGTCGGCGCGTCCGTGATCGTGCGCGGCCTGCGCGCGGTGAGCGACTTCGAATACGAGTTCCAGATGGCGCTGATGAACCGCAACCTCGCCCCAGGGATCGAGACGGTGTTCCTCGTTCCCGCGTTCGATCTCACCTACCTCTCGTCGAGCCTGGTGCGCGAAGTGGCGCGGTTCGGCGGCGACGTGTCGCAGCTCGTCCATCCGGCCGTCCGCCAGGCGTTGCACCAGAAGTTCGGCCGGTGAGCTTCCGCGACCGCGTCTATGAACGGGCGCGCCGCGCGCGGAAGCACATCGTGCTCCCCGAGGGCGACGACCCGCGGGTGCGCGCGGCGGCGACGCAGCTGGAGGCGAGTGGTTTCGGGGTAGTCGAAGTGTTGGGGCGGCCCCTGCCCCCGTCCCCCATCCCCGGCCTCATACAGCATCTCCGCGCCCGCCGGCCGGACAGGTTTCCAACCGACGACGCGGCGCGCGCCGCGCTCGAGCACCCGCTCACGTTCGGAGCGTGCCTCGTGGGCGCGGGGCTCGCGGACGTGATGGTCGGGGGGGCCACCTTTCCGAGCGGCGACACGATCCGGGCCGCGCTCTGGGCGGTCGGCACCGCGCCTGGGATCGCGACCGTCAGCGGCGCCTTCTACATGGTGCGGGACGAAACGGTGCTGACCTTCACCGACTGCGCCGTCGTGCCGGAGCCGACCGCGGAGCAGCTCGCGGACGCCGGCGCCGCCGCGGCGCGGGACCGCCGGCGGATCGTGGGCGACGAGCCCGTGGTCGCGTTCCTCTCGTACAGCACGCGGGGCAGCGCCGCGGGGGGGCGGGTCGAGCGCGTGCGGCAGGCGGTGTCCCTCCTCCAGGCGCGCCGCCCCGACTTCGTGTGCGACGGCGAGCTGCAGGGCGACGCGGCGCTGGTCGCCGAGGTGGCCGCCCGCAAGGCGCCGGGCTCGCCCGTGGCGGGGCGCGCCAACGTGTTGGTGTTCCCGGATCTTGACAGCGGCAACATCGCCTACAAACTGGTGCAGCGGCTCGGCGGGTGGGAGGCGATCGGGCCCATCCTCCAGGGGCTGGCGCGGCCCGTCGCCGACCTGTCGCGCGGCGCGACGGCCGATGATATTGTGGACACGGCGGTGGTCGCGGTGTTGCAGGCCGACGGCTGATGGTATGCGCGAGTGAACTCGCGGCTCGGCATCTGCCCGTGAACGGGCGCAACGCCGCTTCAGCAGCACGGCCGAGCCGCGGCTTCGGCCGCGAACAGGAGGAGCGATGACCTTCAGCTTAACCAAGAGCAAGAACGGCGTCGTCGTCGTGGGCGTGGATGGGCAATTGATCGTCGGGAACCGCCAGGACCTGAAACAGAAGGTGCTCGACGCCCTCGAGGCCGGGGCTCGCAAGTTCGTCATCGACTTCACCAAGACCGGCTACATCGACTCCTCGGGGTTGGGCGTGCTGGTCTCGCTCTCGAAGAAGATCCGCGAGCAGGGCGGGGACCTGCGCCTCGCGGGCCTGAACGAGGACCTGCAAACGCTGTTCGAGCTCACCAAGCTGGACACGCTGTTCTCCATCACCAGCACGCCCGCGGAGGCGCTCGCCGCCTTCTAGCCGTGACGACGCCGCTGCGCCTCGACGTCCGCCGCTCGGCGAGGGGAGGTGAGTCCGACTTCGAGCTGTCGCTCGACGTCCCGAGCGACCTGGGCTACGTCGGTCCCGCGGTGGAGCTCATCGCCCAGCGGTTCACGCGCGGCGTGCTGTCGCCCCGTCGGGTCCGCTTCAACCTGCGGACCGCGCTCGCGGAAGCGCTCGCCAACGCCATCGCCTACGGCAACCGCCACGATCCCCGCCGGGTGGTGCACGTACGGGTGGAGGCGGGGCGCGACGCCGTGCACATTCACGTGACCGACGCCGGGGAGGGCTTCGACCCCGCCGCCGTGCCCGATCCCACACTCCCGGGCCGACTCGAGCGCGAGGACGGGCGCGGCCTGTTCGTGCTGCGGAGTCTCGTGGACCACGTCGCGTTCAGCGCCGCCGGGAACTCCATCTGCCTGACGTTGCGAGCGGGTTGATCCGCTTGGAGCGGATGCTGGCGGCGCTCGAGCAGCTGTCGGGCGCCCGGC
>DASPXE010000298.1:0-15427 GCA_035637455.1 Gemmatimonadales bacterium | reverse complement strand
CTGCCGGAGTTCGACGTTTTCCTGTTGACCCGGACACGCTGACTAACTCGGATGCTGCGTCAGATCACTGGGGTCGGTGGCACGCTCCGCTCCCCGAGTCGGCGAATGTCTCGCCCGTTATGGGCACGAATCGCCAGGCGTAGCGGTCGCGGTACAGGGTCAGCTGCAGCACACCGAAGACGCCAGCCACTAGTTCGCTGTTCGCTGCGATAACCGTCGGGAGTGCGACGCTCGCGCCGCCCGTGCCCACGTTGAATTCCTTGATGCCCCGCACCGAATCCACCACGCCGTCCGGGGTCATGGGGGCGAAGCGCTCGTACTGGTGCATCTGCGCGTTCAGCACGACGTCCGCCCCCGCGGCGTAGAGCCGGCTCCAGATCGTCCTGATGGAGGCCTCGGATGTGTACCCGGCCTCGCGCGACGAGAAGAACAGCGGATGATGCCAGGCCGCGAGGGTGCACGGCCTGGTGCTCGCGGCGAGGTCGGCTTGGAGCCACTGGTCCTGCTCTGAGCCGGTGCTGAGGGGACGAAGCTGCCGTTGGAGTTCAAGACAATAATGTGCCAGGCGCCGAGGTCGAAGCTGTAGTAACCCTGGTCGCGCGGTCCGGCGCGGTCACCGAAGTAGTCGAACGACCCGGCCGCCGTACCGGTCTTGTACTCGTGATTGCCGAGGGTGGCGTAGGTGCGCGCCTTGTGCCGGCCCCAGGTCGGGTCGTAGCAGCTCACGTAGGTGCTGAGCGTACCATCGGGGAACGCGTTGTCGCCGAGGGTGAGGACGGTGCTCGGGATGGTGTCGAGGATCCGCGCCGTCAACTCGTCGCTGTCGACACCGCAACTCGCGATGTCGCCGGCCGCGAGCAGTACGGCGTGGGCTGCCGCCGTCACAAGAGCCGCCGTGATCACAGGGGCACTGCGGGCGCCGCGCGCGTCCGTGACCGTGAGCGTGACGGTGTAGACACCGGCCGCCACGTAGGCGTGCGCCGGCGTGGCGCCGGTAGCGGCGTTCCCGTCGCCGAAGTCCCAAGCGTAAGCGAGCGGCATGTCGCTGTCCGGATCGAACGAGCGGGTCCCGTCGAAGCTGATCGCGGCCGTGTCCCCGCCCGTGTAGGGCCCGCCCGGATCGGCGACCGGCGGCTGGTTAGGCGCGGGCGGAGCCAGAACGGTGGCAGCGCGCTCGAAGTGACAGGCAGCCAGAGCGACGATCGCCACCGACGCCGCAGCGGTGTGGGCGGCTGGCAACGGACGCGGGCGCATGACGGCTGGCTTGAGCTGCATGCGTCGTGCAGGCGGGGGCCTGACGTCGACCCACCGGGTTCCTTCAGCTAAGCGCCATTGCCGTAAGCCATTGGTGCGACACCCTTAGCGACTCGCCGACGGGGTGCAGCGCGCGCGCTACGGCACGGCCGCCACGGTCCCCAGTGGGTCCTTGTCTCATGAAGCGGGCAGCGACATCGAGCAGGGCTACGATTCTTGCAGCGGATGGCTGCGACCGAGAACCGCGGGCCACGGAGGACAAAATGAAGGGCGCTGCATGGGTGCCGGCCGCGGTGACCGCGGTCTCCGTCGCCTGCCTGGACGCAGAGAGGCCGGTCCCGGCGCGCCTGTGCCAGACACCGGGAGACCCCCTCGTTACGGTGCGCGGACTACAGACCGCCGGGTTTGACAGCAGGACCTTGGCTCGAAATACCGAGGTCGATGCGTCCACCGCCCGGTTCTTCACACCGACCGACATTCCGGTATACGTCGGCGGCGGTGCGAGCATCTGTTTCTACGGCGGCGCCGTCATCGGCACGCTGCCGCCGGGCACGCCGTACGCCCGGATGCACGACACATACGGGCTTGTCGCCCACGGCACCGCGTTCCAGCTCGAGGCTTTCCGGGTGTTCGATTACGGAGACGGCGCGAGCATGGACGCGCAAGAGGATGTGAGCTGGACCGTGCGGGACGTCTACTTCAAGTACATCCGCGACGACTGTGTCGAGAATGACTTCGTGAACAGTGGAACGATCGAGAATTCGCTGTTTGACGGATGTTATGAAGGGTTCAGCTCCCGACCATACACCACCACCCAGGATGGCAGCCTGAACCTGGTGCTCGTGAGGAACTCGCTGTTCCGGCTCCAGGACATGGATCAAGGGTATCGACGGCCCGGCCATGGGGGGTTTTTCAAGTGGGACGCCACGGCTCCCATGATTTCCCTGTTCGACAACGTGTACCGGGTCGATAGCCCCAATATCGAGAACGACGTCCTGGTCCCGCCGGCGAACAAGCTGAAGGATTGCGCCGGCAACGTGATGATCTGGCTGGGATCCGGTCCTTTCCCCGAGCCCCTGCCGAGCTGCTACAGGTTGCTGACCGGTGCCACCGGGCTGGCGTACTGGAACAATGCAGTCGCAGCGTGGCTCGCCAACCACCCGGGTGCGCTGGTGGACATCGGGCCGCCCATCGTCTCACTGTTCTCGCCCGCAGACAGCGCCACGCTGACGGGCGACGTCGCCCTGACGGCTACCGCGGTGGACGACCGAGCGGTGGCGGCGGTCCAGTTCGCCTTGAACGGACAGGCTATCGGCTCAGCCGTGACTACGGAAACGCCGCTCACCAAGTTCACCGTTGTCTGGAATTCGCGCGATCAACCGAACGGGACGTACACGCTCACGGCGGCGGCGCGCGATGCGACCGGCCAGGTGACGACCTCGAGTGCCATCACGGTGCGGATCGTCAATTGAGCGATGCGGGAGCGACGGCTATCGATCGGTTTCTCACCGCCCACCTGGGAGTGTGGCGCGCGTAGGATCGCGCGCCAGTACGAGGGCGAGCACGAGCCACAACAGTTTCGAAGCAATCCAGGTGCCGCTCGTCGTCCCGACCATCATCTCCGCGAACAAGGCAAAGGCGGCGCGTCCCCGACGCGCGGCCAAGAAGCACGCCCATAGGCCGACGAAGAAGGGGATCGCCCCGACGACGCCGGTCGTGGTCACCACCTCGAGCGCGAGGTTGTGGGCATCCCGGCGCGGCCGGACCTTCTCGTGGATGCGCCGCGCGATCTCGAACTGGTTGGTGATCGGGCCCCAGCCCAGGACGGGTCGCTCGATCAACATCTGCAGGAGGACGGGGTAGATCTGCTCGCGCCCGGCGAGGCTGCCTCCCGCCGCCTCGACGAACCGGTTGCGCATCATCGGGACGTGGAGCGCGCCCCACGCGAGTGCCGCCATGGCGAGGAGTACCGCGACCCCGTTCCGCAGTCGCTGCCAGAGGGTGAGGCCGCTCAACGCTGAGACGAGCAGGCCGGCCGTGAGAGCGAGCACGCCACCCCGCGAGCCGGTGTGCACGACGGCGCCGCCGAGCAGACCGACTAGCGGCCAGAACACGAACGGCACGCGCAGCAGCCGCGACGCGCCCCCGTGGCGGAGGCCGACGGCGGCGAGCACCCCGGCTGAGAGGATCAGAGCGCTGAGATTGGCGTTCTGCCCGAGCATCGTCTCGCGCTCGCCGCCAGTCCAAACCCGATTCGCCGTGAGCCCGATCCCGGCGAGCTCCAAGGCTGCCCACAGCGCGCACGCGATGACCAGGGTCATGAGCGCGGCCCGGAACACCCGACGATCGCGCATCAGGTTACCGGCCGCCCAGCAGACGAGCAGCAGCTCGACGAGCTGGCCCAGGAGCTGGAGGGCGAGCAGCGCGTGCTCCTGCGAGCCGACCAGCGCCGCGATGACGAACACCCACAGCCAGCCGCCGAACCACAGCAGCGCAGGGGGGATACGACCGTAACACAGGCGGCGCTCGAGCGGTGTGGTCAGGAGGAACAGCGCCGCCGTTATGGTGGTGGTTTCGAGCGGGATCGACCGCTGCGGCATCTCGAACGGGATCGAGAAGACGAAGAGGTACAGGGCCCAGCGCACAATCGGGTTCATCACCGCACTAGCTTCGTCCGCGGTGGCAGGTACCGGACCCCGAATCGGTGAAGCTGGCCCGTTACCGGTATGAACTGCCACTCGTAGGCGCCGGCGCACGTTCTGGTGAGCGATCACTGAGCGCTTGACTCTGGCTGCGGGTCTTCGTTGTTCCAGCGTTTACCGGTCCACGGCTGATCGCTCAGCTCCCGGCCCCGGAGCACCGTTCCGTCGTCCGCCTGCAGCTCGAGCAGCACGACAGCGCCCGCTCCGCACCCCACCATCTGGCCGCAGGTCGCCTCAACGGGACTCACCACAGGGCCGAGCACCGCGCCCGGTGTGGCACGCAGTCCCGGGCCGTTCTCAGCGGGGAGGTGGGCAGCGTGCCAGATCGTCCACCGCCGCCCCTCGAGCCAGCTGAAGGCACCCGGGTAGGGCCGCGTGAGCGCGCGAATGAAGTCGTAGACGGCGCGACTCGGCTGGCGCCAGTCGATCCGTCCGTCGGCGGGGCGGCGCCGCGGCAGCACCGGCTCGTCGGCCGCCGGCTGGACCCGGCCGGGGTGTTCGCCCGCGAGCAGACGCGGCACGAGGCGCAGCAGCATGTCCCGGTTGGACGCCGCGACCCGCTCATATAGGGACGCGCAGGTGTCGTAGGGCGTGATGCAGAACGCCGTCTGGTCGATGATGGCGCCGCGGTCGACGTCTTGCGCGAGCCAGATGAGCGAGTTACCGGTCTGCCGCTCGCTTCGAATCAGCGCCCAGTTGATGGGCGCGCTCCCGCGGAGCTGCGGCAAGAGGGAGGCATGCGCCCCAATCATACCGGTGCGCGCCAGCTGCAGCGCCGCGGGCCGCAGGATCTGGCTCCAGCCGATCACGAACACGACGTCAGCGTCGAGGGTGCGCAGCGCCGCGAGGCCGTCCGGCTCGTTGATGTTTCCCACGCGAGCGAGCGGGATGCCGTAGCGCACGCAGAGCGGCGCGTAGTCCACAGCGCCGCTGCGCTGGGCCGCGAGCTCGGGGCGGAGTGTGATGACGCCGGTGATCGGCGTGCGGGCCGCGAGCAGGGCCTCGAGCGCCGAGAGCCCTTCCACATGGCAGCCGACCCACCCGAAGCGCATCACAAGCGTCAGCGGCGATACGTGCGCGCGACGTCGAGCGCGGTGTGGAGCCCGGCGGTGCAGGAGTTGAGCGCCAGCGCGCCGGGCGCCCCGAGGAACGCCGCGAATTCCCGCTCGAATGCTCGCGTCTTGGGGCCGGTCGTGATCCACGCCGACTTGAGTGTGTCGACGACCGCGTCGATTTCCTCCTGGCCGATGACGGGCGGCGAGAACGGCAGGAACATCCGCCGCTGCGCCGGGGCGGACGCGACGGGTCCTTGCAGGCCCGTCGGCACGCCGCTGCGGGCCGTCACGCGAGGCGAGCGGTGGGGGCCGGCCGCCACGCACGGTCGGGCCTGGCGGCCACCGCCTCGGCGGCCACGGAACCGTGCCAGGGTACGTAGTCGGGCACGAGCGCGGCGATGCCCCGCAGCACTCCCTCATCGTCGCCCAGCGTCATGAGCGAGACGAGGCGGCTCAAGCCCCGGCGCAGCGCGGTGGGGTCGCTGACTCCCGATGCGATGACGTGGATCTTCTCCACCGGCGTCGGGTGCGCGGCTTCGTCCGAGGAGATGAGCTCCTCCTCCAGCTTCTCCCCTGGTCGCAGGCCGGTGAACTCGATCTCGATGTCCTGGTGCGGTACGAGGCCGGAGAGGCGGATCAGCTGCTCGGCCAGCTCGAGAATGCGCACCTGCTCCCCCATCTCGAGCATCGCGATCCGCCCCTCGGCTTCCGGCAATGCCGCGGCTTGCACCACGAGCTGCACGGCTTCCGGAATCGTCATGAAGTAGCGCTTCACCTCGGGATCGGTCACCGTGAGGGGGCCGCCGGCGGCGAGCTGGCGCTTGAACAGCGGCAGCACGCTGCCGTCCGACCCGAGCACGTTCCCGAAGCGCACGGCGCGGAAGTCGGTGCCCGACGCGGCGAGATACGGCAGCTCGAGCACGACCCGCTCGGCTATTCGCTTCGTCGCACCGAGGACGCTGGTCGGGTTGACGGCCTTGTCGGTGGAGATCAAGACGAACTTCTTGACGCCGTGGCGCGCCGCGGCTTCGGCCACACGCAGCGTCCCGACGATGTTGTTCCAGGCGGCCTCGACGACGTTGGCTTCACACAACGGGACGTGCTTGTACGCCGCCGCGTGGAAGACGTAGTCCGGCTCGTAGGTCCGGAGGACCTGGGCCATGCGATCGGCATTGGTGATGCTCGCGATCACCGACACGACTTCGAGGGTCGGGTGCGCGCGGCGCAGCTCGACCCACACGAAATAGAGCGTGTTTTCCGCCCGATCGAGCAGCACGATGCGGCGCGGCTGGAATCGCGCGACCTGCCGCGCCAGCTCCGATCCGATCGAGCCCGCCCCACCCGTGATGAGGACGGTCTTGCCGGTGAGGTCGCGCTCCACCTGATCCAAGTTGAGGTGCACCGGCTCCCGACCGAGCAGGTCTTCGAGCTGCACGTCCCGCAGCTGCCCGATTTCGGCGCGCTTTTGGAGCAGATCCTGCAGCGGCGGGAGCATCTTGAACGGGATTCTGGTCTCGGCGCAGCGGTCGACGATACGCTGCAGCTGGGTGCGGCTGGCAGATGGGATCGCGATGACGAGCAGCTCGACGCGGCGCTGGGCGGCGTGGCGGCGCAAATCGCGGATGCCGCCCAGCACCCTCACGCCGTGCAACGATCGCCCGTGGGTGTCCCGGTCGTCGTCGATGAGGCCGACCACGTTCAACTGGTGCCGCATGTCGTGCAGCAGCTGGCGGAGCAGCTGTTCACCCGCTTCACCGGCGCCAATAATGAAGGCGCGTTTGCCCTGCGGCGCCTTCATCTTCACCTGGGCGCTGACCTCGCGCGCGACGCGGACGGAGAACCGGAAGCCCCCGACCAGGAAAATCGCCAGCAGCCAGTCGAGCATCAGGACGGCGCGCGACATGCCGCGGGCGTGGCCGCTCAACCATAGGATCGCCAGGAACGCGACGGAGCTGAGCGTCACGGCGGTCGTGACGTTGATGAGGTCCCGCATCCCCACGTGCCGCCAGTAGTCCCGGAACAACCCAAAGGAGTAGAACGCGAGCGGTCGCAGCGCCACGAGGTAAGGCAGCGTTGTGACCAAACGTCGCAGCTCCTCCGACGGGATCGCGAAATCGAAGCGCAGCGCGTAGGCGCCGAGGTAGGCGAGGGCCACGAGGCACGCGTGGAACGCCCAGGTGAGTGGCCCCCGGTGGGGGTAGAGGCGCTTCAGCAGACGTGTGAGGATGTTCAACGCCGCTCCTTCCGCAGAGAATGAATCGGGCAATCCCGCTGCCCGCGATGCACACGACGTGCGCGCCCCCAGGGCCGGCCGGGCGGCTCCCCGAGCCGATTGCGCCACAACGCGTTGCGCCTACCAGCTGGCGCGCGCGCGCGCGCGCGCGTGCCGCTCACGCGCTACGGATTTGCGAGGCGACGTGCTGCGCCCACGCCACGCGTCGCCCCACCACGACCTCGCCGGCCCGCTGCGGCGTGAGGCCGGGCGCCGGTTCTCAGCGGTACCGGCCTTGCAGTGGCGGCCGTCGGTCCCGGGACGTGGAGTCCCAGGCGATACGGCTTACACTCGACATGGCGCACGAAGGACCGTCACTCCCCGAGCCGGCTCGGCTCGACGCAATCGCCGGGGCACCCCGGCCCCGGGCCCCGACGCGCTACGAGCAACCGCCCCGGCTCCTGCCGGCGGCGGAGCCGGACTGGCGCCGCATCCTCGGCGCCGTCCGGCGGCGCCGCTGGGTGGTGCTGGCCGTCACCCTGCTTGGCACGGCGGCGGGGGTCCTCGCCGCGGCCAAGTTCGTCGGGCCGCGCTACCTCGCCCGGGCCCGTCTCTGGGTCGGAGCAGCGGAGCCCAACCCCAACGCCATCCGCGGCACCACGCCCGCACCAGGGGCCGAGCGGCTGCTCGGCGTGGAGGCGTGGGTCGATTTCGTGCGCTCGGACGCGGTGCTCGATACCGTGGTGCGCGAGGTCCGCTTGTACCTCTATCCCAAGACCCCGGTCGACGGCACGGCGCTGCTGGGCTTCCGGCTCAAGCGCGACGTGCTGCCAGGACATTACCGGCTGGAGGTGGATCGCGACGGAGGAGGCTTTACGCTCTTCTCAGCGCAGGGGGGCGTCGTACAGCACGGGGAGCGGGGGGATTCGGCCGGCCCGGCGCTGGGGTTTGCGTGGGTGCCGGGAGCGGCGGTGCTCACGCCTGGACGGCGCATCGAGTTCACGCTCCTCACCCCGCACGACGCCGCCGAGCTGCTCGCCAGCCAGCTGCAGGTGACGACGGACCCGGAGGGGACGTTCGTGACCGTCCAGCTGACGGGCACCGACCCGCAACTGACCGCCGCGATCGTGAAGGGGGTGGCGGATCGGACCGTGGCCGTCGCGGCCGACCTGCGGCGCCACAAGGTGGCCGCACTCGCCGATATCCTGGGCGAACAGGTGCGGCACGCGCAGGCGAGCCTGACGGCGGCGGAGCTCGCGCTCGAGAACTTCCGCGTCCGGGCCGCGGGGGTTCTACCGGTCGGCGTAGCGGCGCCGCCGCCGTCGCCCGCCTTCACGAACGCGTTCGAGCTGCGCGTGGCGGTCGATCAGCTCGGCCGCGACCGGCAGGCGATCGATCGGGTGCTCGCCCAGCCGCCCGATTCGGGTCTGTCGGTGGACGCGCTCGCCGCCATCGACGCCGTGCAGAAGTCGCCTGAGCTGACGCAGGCGTTGAAGGAGCTCACCGACAAGCAGGCCGAGCTCCGCGCCCTGCGCTATACCTACACGGATCAGCACTTCCCCGTCCAGCAGCTGGCCGACGCGGTGGCGACGCTCGAGCGCCGCACGATTCCGGGCATGCTGCGCGCGCTGCGCAACAACTTGGCCGCGCGTGAGCACGACCTCGGACAGCGCGTGGACTCGACGGTGCGGTACCTGAGCAACATCCCGCCGCTCTTGTTTGAGCAGACCCGGCTGGAGCGGGACGTGCAGGTGGCCGGCCAGCTTTACGCTTCGCTGCAGCAGCACTACGACGAAGCCCGCGTGGCGGAGGCGTCGGCGCTGCCCGACGTCCGCATCCTCGATGCCCCCGTCCAGCCGTACCAGCCGATCGGCAGCGTCGCACCGTTCCTGGTGATCATGGCCTTTCTGGCGAGTGGCGGCCTGGGCGTGCTGAGTGCCGTGGTGATCGACACGCTCGACCCCCGGTTCCGCGATCCTGGTCACGTCACGCAAGGCCTGGGGCTGCGGATTCTGGGCGCCCTCCCCCACTTGAGCCGGGCCCGCAACGGCGAGGGGACCGCGCAGGCCATCGAAGCGATGCGGACCGTGCGCGTGAAGCTGCAGCACGCCTCCAACGGCGGGAACCCGCTGCTCCTCACCGTTACCAGCCCGGGGGTCGGCGAAGGGAAGTCGCTCGTCTCGGCCAACCTGGCGCTCGCGTTCGCGTATGCCGGGCTCCGTACTATCGTGATCGATGGCGACATCCGTCGCGGTGCGCTGCACCGTCTGTTGCACGGGAGCCGCCGGCCCGGCCTGACCGATCACCTCACCGGGCGCGCCCCGCTCGACAAGGTCCTGCAACCGACCCCGTACAAAGGTCTGTCGTTCATCGGGTGCGGATCACGCATGCACAATTCGCCGGAGCTCTTGAGCGCGGCGACGATGGTCGATCTCCTCGCCGCGCTGCGCAGTCGCTACGACGTGGTTCTGGTCGACACCGCCCCGCTCGCCGCTGGGGCGGATCCCTACACGATGGCGTCGCTCACCACCAACCTGCTGATGGTGCTGCGGGCGGGCGTCACGGATCTCGAGCTGGCACAGGCGAAGCTCGAGAGCTTCGAGGATCTGCCCGTGCGGGTCGTCGGCACCGTGCTGAACGACGTCCAGCCGAAAGGAGCGTACCGGTACTATGCTTACTACGTACCCGGTTACGAGACCAAGGAAGAGGCTGACCTGGGACCGGAGAAGCCGGTGCTCGGAGTCCCAAGTGTCTAGGTGGGGGGGATCCCGCCCGGCGGCGGCGGCGCTCATCGCCGCGCTCGGGCTGGTGCGCCCTGCCGCTGCTCCCGCCCAGACGGCCGCCGATTCGCTGGCGCACCGCACGCTTGCCACGCGCGCCGAGCTCGACAGCCTGACGCGGGTGCTCGCGACCGGGGGCTCGTCGGCGCAGCGGCAGACGCTCGAGTTCGTGCGGGCGCGGCTCGGGGCCGGAGACTTTCAAGCGGGGGATCGCATTCTATTGCAGATCCCCGCGCTGCAGAGTGCGGTGCAGCCCGTCGGACAGCCAGCGACTCTCCCCGCCCCGGGGCAGCAAGCCCGCGCCGATACCTTCACGGTCGGTCGGGAGCAGCAACTGACCCTGCCCGTCGGGGGCACGATCCCGCTGCGGGGCGTGCTCAAGTCCGAGCTTCAGAGCTACCTCACCGAGCAGCTGAGTCAGTACCTCAAGTACCCGACGCTCCAGGCTCGCCCCTTGCTGCGCGTGTCGGTCCAAGGTGACGTCCAGCGCCCTGGCTTCTACTTCATCCCGCCCGACGCCCCGCTCTCCGATGCGCTCATGGCAGCGGGGGGCACGCTCCGGGACGCCAAGGTCAAGGATCTGCGGGTGGAGCGCAACGGCACCACCGTGTTGAAGGGGCGTGCGTTGCAGGAGGCGATGGCGACGGGGCGGACGCTCGAAAACGTGAACCTGCAGGACGGGGACCAGCTCACGGTTCCAAGCGGCGGCCAGGTGACGGAGCACATGCGCTTCGTCTGGCTCGTCGTCAGCATCACCGGCGGGATCTACGGCCTGACGCGGCTGTTCTAGCCACGCTTCAAGATTCGGCGCCTTCCCTAAAGGATGGGCTCGGCACGGCACGGTCCTGAAGGACGGCGTGCTCGAATGCGCTTCAGCGCAGTGCTTGCCGAGCCCACGCTGCAGCGTAGGAATAAGCCGCTCGGCGCTAAAAGGATGTGGCGTTCCGGCGCGGGCGCGCTACCTTATCGCGTGTGACGAACGGTGTGCGCACTGACCCGGCCGCGTGGACCGACGACCGCCACAAGCGTGGCCTCGCCGGCGAGGAGCAAGCGATCCAGTACCTCCTGGCGCGCGGTTGGCACATCGTGGCACACCGGTTCCGGGTTGGCCACACGGAGATCGACCTGATCGCGCGCCAGGGGAGCCTCGTGGCATTCGTCGAGGTGAAGGCGCGGCGGGGAACCGCCTTCGGCAGCCCGCTGGAGGCGGTGACCGGAGCCAAGCGGCGGGAGCTGGTGAAGGCGGCGCGCGTGTGGGTGGACCGGCATGGGCGGCCGGCGGACGTCTATCGCTTCGATTGCATCGCAATCATCGACCATAAGTTGGAGCATCTGGCGGACGCGTTCCGACCCGGCTGGCGGTAGCCTGGTGTTCGGTATATATTCGGGTCTCCCACAGGGGAGGCTCCCAACCCATGTCGAGGACACTCATGGCGGCCGAAAACGACGTTCCGAGGCTCACCGACGAACGCAAGAAGGCCCTGAACCTTGCCATTACTCAGATCGAGAAGACGTGCGGCAAAGGCGCCATCATGCGGATGGGTGCGGATGCGCCGCGCGTGCGGGTAGAGGCCATTCCCACGGGTGCGATCAACCTCGATGCGGCCATCGGGATCGGCGGGATCCCGCGCGGCCGTGTGACGGAGATCTTCGGGCCCGAGTCCAGCGGCAAGACCACACTCGCCCTGCATATCGTGGCGAACTCGCAGCGGCAGGGCGGCGCCGCCGCGTACATCGATGCCGAGCACGCGCTCGACGTAGAATACGCCAAGAAGCTCGGTGTGGACATCGACAACCTGCTCGTCTCTCAGCCCGACACCGGCGAGCAGGGGCTCGAGATCACCGAGATCCTGGTGCGCTCGGGGGCGGTGGACGTGGTGGTGGTGGATTCGGTAGCGGCGCTCGTTCCCAAGGCCGAAATCGAAGGGGAGATGGGCGACTCGCTCCCCGGCCTGCAGGCGCGCCTCATGAGCCAGGCGCTCCGCAAGCTCGCCGGAGCGATCAACCGTTCGCGCACCGCCGTGGTGTTCATCAATCAGCTGCGCGAGAAGATCGGGATCATGTTCGGCAACCCCGAGACCACGACCGGGGGCCGCGCGCTCAAGTTCTACGCCTCGGTGCGGCTCGACATGCGACGCCTCGGGCCGGTCAAGGAGCGTGAAGTGGTGATCGGCAACCATGTGCGCGTGAAGGTGGTGAAGAACAAAGTGGCGCCGCCGTTCCGCCAGGCCGAATTCGACATCATGTTCGACGAGGGCATCAGTCACGAGTCGTTGCTCGTGGACATCGCGGCGGAGGCCGGCATCATCGAGAAGTCAGGTGCGTGGTACGCGTACGGCAAGGAGCGGATCGGACAGGGTCGCGAGAATGCGAAGCTGTATCTCAAGGACCATGCCGATCTCGCAGTCGAAGTCGAGGCGAAGGTCAAGGAGCACCTCGGCGTGAAGGCCACGGCGGTCGCTGCCGACGAGGAGGCCGCCTCGCCCGAGGATTGAGTGCCCGCCCCGATCCTCACGGGCCTCGCCCCCGATCCGCGGCAGCCGGGCTACCGGCTGGTCGATGTGGACCGGGGGCGATTTGCGTCCCTGCCGGGCGACGCGCTCGAGCCGCTCCGGCTCGAGGTCGGACGGGAGCTGCCCCCGGCGGCGCTGGCGCGGCTGCGGGAGCTCGCCGACATCGAGGCGGCTTGCCGGGCCGCGCTGCGCGCCCTGGCGCGGCGGTCGCATGCGCGCCTCGACCTGAGCCGCAAGCTGGTCAAGAAGCAGCACCCGCCAGCTGCCGTAGAGGCAGCGCTGCAGCGGCTCGCGGCGCGCGGCCTCATCGACGACCGGCGCTTCGCGGAGCAGTACGCCGGGGTGCGGGCCGCGCGCGGCCGCGGCCCGTCGCGCGTCGTCAAAGATCTGCTGGCACAGGGGGTCGATCGCCGGATCGCGGAGGAATCGGTGCGCCGCGCGCTCGAAGAAGAGGGCGTGAACCCGGAGATCGAGGCGCGGGCGGTCGCGGCGAAACGGGCGCGTCAGCTCGCCGACCTGCCCGTCCCGATCCGCAAGCGGCGCTTGCTCGCGTACCTCGTGCGGCGAGGGTACGGCGGGCCGGGGGTTGCGGGGCTGGTGGACGCGCTGTGCGCTGCCCCCGGCGCTCAGAGGTAACTCTCAGCTAGCCTTTCAGTTGCCCCTTGCGCGACGCTATATTCACCCCCATGCGCGCCGTCGACATCCGCCAGAAGTTTCTCGACTACTTCACGGCTCCCCCCCGGCGGCACTGCGCAGTGCCGAGCTCCCCGCTGGTCCCGGCGGACGACCCCACGCTGCTGTTCACCAACGCGGGGATGGTGCAGTTCAAGCGGGTGTTCCAGGGGCTCGAGCGGCGCGACTATAGCCGGGCGGTAACCTGCCAGAAGTGCGTCCGCGCGGGCGGCAAGCACAACGACCTGGAGCAGGTCGGCCATACCGCCCGTCACCACACCTTCTTCGAGATGCTCGGCAACTTCTCCTTCGGGGACTACTTCAAGAAGGAAGCCATCGAATACGCTTGGGAGTGGGTGACGTCGCCGGACTGGCTCGGTATCGCTCCCGAGCGGCTGTACGTCACGGTGCACCATACCGACGACGAAGCCCGCCAGCTGTGGCGCAAGATCACCGGAATCCCCGACGCCCGCATCTACGGCCTGGGAGACGCGGACAACTTCTGGCAAATGGGGGAGACCGGGCCCTGCGGGCCATGCTCCGAAATGCTCGTCGATATTCGCGGGAAAGGAGAAACGGGGAAGGGAAAAGGGGAACTCGGTCTCGACGAGTTCGTCCGGCTGAGCGAGGCCGGGCAGCTGCTGGAGATCTGGAACCTCGTGTTCATGCAATACGATCAGCAGCCCGACGCATCCCGCATCCCGCTTCCCGCGCCTTCCGTGGACACGGGTGCCGGCCTCGAGCGTGTGACGTCGGTGATGCAGCACGTCCCCTCCGACTACGACACCGACCTCTTCACGCCCATCATCGAGCGCGCCGTCGAGGTGATCGGAAAGAAGTATGACCGCGGAGCGGGCGGCGCGTCGTACCGGGTGCTGGCGGATCACGCGCGGGCGGTGGCGTTCCTGCTCGCCGACGGGGTGTATCCGTCGAACGAGGGGCGCGGCTATGTGCTGCGCCGCATCCTGCGCCGTGCCGTGCGCCACGCCTGGCTGCTGGGCCGCCGCGAGCCGACGCTGGCGCACCTGGTGCACACCGTCGAGGGTGTCATGGGCGACGTGTATCCGGAGCTGGGCCGAAAGCGCGCCCACATCGAGAGCGTGACACGAGCCGAGGAAGAGCGCTTCTTCGATACGATCGAGGGCGGGCTGGCGCGTCTGGAGGAGCTGAAGGGGACGAAGGTCATCTCGGGAGACGACGCATTCAAGCTGTACGATACCTACGGGTTCCCGATCGATCTAACCCAGTTGATCGCCGCGGAGCGGGGCCAGACGGTCGACGTCGCCGGATTCGAGCGCGAGCTGGGCAAGCAGCGCACCCGGTCGCAGGCGGCACTGGAACGGAGCAAGGGCGGGCCCGCGATCCGCATGAAGCGGAGCGGTCAATGGCGCACCGTGAAGCCCAAAGGGAAGCAGCGGTGGATCGGGTACGAGGCGACCCGGGCCGAGACGGACGTGCTCAAGTTTCGCCAAGCCGACGACCGCGTAGAGGTCGTGCTGGAGCGGAACCCGTTCTACGCCGAGTCGGGCGGGCAGGTGAGTGATACCGGAAGGGTGAAGGGGGAAGGGTGGGAGCTGGAGGTGTCCGACGTGGAAAGGGTGGACGGCGCGAGCGCCGTCGTGGGGCACTTCGAGCACGAGTTCGAGCCCACGCCCGTGCTTGCCGAGGTGGACGCGCGGCGGCGCAAGAACATCGAGCGCAACCACACGGCGACGCACCTCGTGCACGCCGCCCTGCGGAAGATCCTCGGCACGCATGTGCGCCAGCAGGGGTCCGTGGTCGCGCCCGACCGGCTACGGTTCGACTTCGCGCACCACGGGCCGGTCGACGACGCCACGCTGGCGCGCGTCGAAGAGGAGGTGAACACCCACATCTGGGAAAACCTCCCGGTCGAGACGCGTGAGATGAAGTACAAGGAGGCGATCGCCGCGGGCGCAATGGCGTTCTTCACCGAGAAGTACGGCGACAGCGTGCGGGTGGTCGACGTGCCGGGCGTCTCGCTGGAGCTGTGCGGCGGGACCCACGTGCCGGCGACGGGCCAGATCGCGCTGTTCCGCTTCACGCACGAGACGGGGGCGGCCGCGGGCGTGCGCCGCATCGAGGCGGTCACGGGACCGCTCGCCTACGAGCTCGTTCGCAAGCTCGAGCAGCAGGTGGACGAAGCGGCTTCCGTGCTCAAGACGCAGCCGGAGCATCTGGTGCGCCGCATCGAGCAGCTGCTCGAGGAGAACCGCAAGTT